>NZ_JABXGG010000002.1:0-473441 GCF_022627875.1 Herbaspirillum sp. C7C8 | reverse complement strand
GGGGCGTTAGCTCAGCTGGTAGAGCAGCGGACTCTTAATCCGTAGGTCCACAGTTCGAATCTGTGACGCCCCACCAAAATTTCAAAGGCCTCTTGCACCGAGGCCTTTTTCACTTCCCGGTCGACCTGATGATTTCAGGCGCACCACGGGGCGTTAGCTCAGCTGGTAGAGCAGCGGACTCTTAATCCGTAGGTCCACAGTTCGAATCTGTGACGCCCCACCAACAACAAAAAGCACCACGAGCAATCGTGGTGCTTTTTTTGTTTCTGTGGACTGGTTGAATGTGGACCGCGGCCCCTCGCGATCACCGTTGCGACGACAATCTTGCCCCCTCCCTGCTGCTGAACGTCTTATTTATCGCCAGGCCACTGCCGCATGCGCCCGGTATGGTCAGCAGACCCTGCCTCCGGCGAATCAGCCCCCTCCACCACGGGCTGTGCGACGGTCACCTTGCGTTGTCGTCCGGGCCGGATACGTCGGGTCTCGGTCGCCGTCGGGAAATCGCGCTTCTTCTTCCCCTTCGACATCTTCGACAGCCCCGACAAGAGTTGCACCAACGCACTGCGGGTGGTGGCATCCACCGCGCGGTAACAGGACAGCAGTTCACTCTCTTCGGCACTGGGCGTGGCGCCACGCACACCGGTCAGCACATAGGTGATATCGACGCCGATCTCCCCCAGGCCGTGTAGATAGTAGGCGTCCGGTGCGGTTTCACCGATCTCGTACTTGATCTGCGTACGCGCCGTGATCTCGAGCTGGTCGGCTACCGATTTCTGGGTATGACCGCAGCGGCCGCGCTCTTGTGCAAGACGATCACCAAGTATTGTCAAAAATTCAGTTTTATTCGATGACATATGAAAAGGACCTCTCCTAGAATATTGCTTTCAGTCCAACAGCGAGGAGACATCTTATGGCACCCAAGCAACAAAACGAACGCAAGCCCGCAAAAGGGGCGACGCGTCTGGTGAATTTTCGATTAAACGAGGCGGAATTCGAGGAAGCTGACCTCTTGGCGCGACAAACCTACCGTTCCCGCGCACTGTTTGTCCGCACGATGTATTTGTTGGGACTGCAGGCATATCGTCGGCAGCATCCGCTCGACTGAGGGCGCGCGCACTACAACTAGCGGCAAAGTGAAGAATAAAGGGGGTTGCTCACGGGTTCAGTGCAGGCCGTGCAGCAGCAGGAATTCTTTCACCGCCCGCAGCACCTGATCCGTCTGCTCGCGGTGCGGGACATGACCACACTGCGCCAGCACCTGATACTGCCCCTGCCCCGGGAACGCCGATGGCAGGCTTGCCATCATGCGCGGATGCGCCAGACTTCCAAACTCATCCAGATCGCCATGCAGCGCCAGAAGCGGACATGCCAGCCGCGCCAGCATCGGCGCCAGCGACCAGTCGGCAAAGTCCGCCGAGAGCCAGGTGTCAGTCCACGCCGAAAGCACCCAGCGCGCCTGCTGCAGGTCGTTGCCATGATATTTCGCCAGGCGCGCCAGTTGCGCCGGGTCGGCAAAGCTGGCGCGCGCGTCCTCGATGCCCTGCCGGGTCCGATCCTCAACGAAGGCTTGCGCCGATTCGGTGATGACGGCCACCACCCGCCGCGGCCACTGCGCCGCAGCCGACACCGCCATGCCACCCCCCACGCTGTGGCCGAACAAGATGACCTCGTCCACGCCAAAATGGCGCAACACGGCCGCTAGCGACGTGTGCGCTTCAGCAGCAATGAAGTCCAGGGTGAGAGCATCGCTGCGCGCCGTGGACCGGCCGAAACCCGGACGGTCGTAGGCGATCACGGGGTGGCCCGTGTACGCCGCCAGGCGGGCCGGGAAGTCCCGCCACAAGGCGACCGCGCCCAGCGAATCGTGCAACAGCACGATGGGTACGCGCCCGGCCAGCGGCCCGCCCCACAGGCTGGCAAACAAGACCGCGCCCGGCATCTCGACAGTCGTCTGCTCCCCTGCGGACATGCTTGCTCCTCTGACTGCACAGTTTGTACAGCTTGTCTTTCTGCCGGACCGCCCTGTCTGAGAAGGTTCGATGACCAGCACCAATAAAAAGGCGCACCGGGGGGTGCGCCTGAATCAGCCTTCAAGGGGGTATGGCTCCCCCTCAATATACCGGACACGCTATCAGCTTGCGCGACGTGCGAGCCCAAGTATTACGCCAGGCGCATGGCTGATGCTGCCGACAACCGCAGCCGGTCAGTGATGCGCGCCGCCGCCCAGATAGGCGGCCTTGACCGCCGGGTCGTTCTGCAGCTTGTCGGCGGGTCCGTGAACGGAGATCTTGCCATTCTCCAACACATAGCCGTAGTCCGCAACATTGAGTGCGGCCGCCGCGAACTGCTCCACCAGCAGCATGGTCACGCCCTGCTCCTTGAGCCGCGAAATGATGCGAAACACCTCGTCCACCAGGATCGGCGCCAGCCCCATCGAGGGCTCGTCCAGCAGGATGACCTCCGGATTCAACATCACAGCGCGTGCCATGGCCAGCATCTGCTGCTCGCCGCCAGAGAGCGTGCCGGCCAGCTGGGTCTGCCTTTCCTTCAGGCGCGGGAACAGCTCCAGCGCCCGCTCGAGGTCATGCGCGATATCGCCCTTGGGACGCGCGCGCGTGAAGCGCGGGAAGGCGCCCAGCAGCAGGTTGTCGGTCACGCTCATGGTGGCGAAGACGCGCCGGCCCTCCGGCGAGTGCGCCAGCCCGTAGCGGGCAATGCGGTGCGAATCCAGCCCGGTGATGTTCTTGCCGCCGAGCGTGACTTCCCCGCCCTTAGGTTTGATCATGCCGGAGATGGCGCGCATGGTCGTGGTCTTGCCGGCGCCGTTGGAACCGATCAGGGTGACTACCTTGCCCTTGGGGACGTCCATCGAGATGCCATGCAGCACCTCGACCTTGCCGTAAGCGGCGTGCAAATTGGAAATGGTCAGCATGTTCAGGCTCCCGCGGGGCTGGATGTGTTGTCGTGGGCATCGCCTGCGCCACTGCCGAGGTAGGCTTCGATGACCTTGGGGTCGGCCTGGACCTGGGCCGGCTTGCCTTCGGCGATCTTCTGGCCGAAGTCGAGCACGGTGACGGTATCGCAGATCGACATGACCACGTCCATGTGGTGTTCGATCAGGATGATGGTGATGCCGGCTTCGCGGATCTTGCGGATGATGGCGACGAGCTCCTTGATGTCCGGGGCGGTCAAGCCTGCGGCCGGTTCATCCAGCAGCAGCAGACTGGGGTTCAGGCCCAGTGCGCGGCCGATCTCCAGCAGGCGCTGCTTGCCGTAAGGCAGGTTGCGCGCCTCTTCATTGGCCAGGTCGGCCAACCCCACGAACTCCAGGATGGCAGCAGCCCGTTCGCGTGCGGCCTGTTCTTCACGGGCGTAACGCGGGGTGTTGACCATGACGTCAACGACGTTGCTGTTGAAGGTGTGATGCAGACCCACCAGAACGTTTTCGGTCGCAGTCATTTCACCGAAGAGTTGCACGTTCTGGAAAGTCCGTGCCACGCCACCCAGGGCGATGGCCGAGGGCGCACTGCCGGAAATCGGGCGGCCATCGTATTCCACCACACCATCGGTGGGACGATAGATGCCGGTCAAGACGTTCATCATGGTGCTCTTGCCGGAACCGTTGGGACCGATCAAGCCGTGCACACTCCCCTTGCGCACATCCAGATCCACGCGGTTCAAGGCTTTGAGGCCACCGAACTGCATCAGGATCTGGTTCACCTTCAGCAGCGTGGCGCCTGCTTCCTCCACCGAGTCGGTGGTGATGACGGCACGCTCCTTGTCACCGGCGAGCTGCTGCGCCACGGGCATGTGCTTGCTCCACATGCGACCGAAGAGGTTGCGCACGAAGCCAACGATGCCATCCTGCAGGTAATACACCACGAACAGCGTCATCAGACCGAAGATGGTCAGACGCCAGTCGGTGATGTTTTCCAGCTTGTACGAGAAGGCCGCCATGGCGATGGTCGCCACCACCGGCACGGCCACGCCGCGAACGGTGGCGGTCTTTTTCGACAGTTGCACGGCCGCACCGCCCACCACGATCACGGCCAGCGCGGTGGCGATCTGACGGAACAGGGCAATGTCGGACAGCAGGCTGGGCAGCATCACCACGATCATCGCGCCGATCAGCGAGCCGATACGCGACTTGCGCCCGCCCATGATCACCGCCAGCAGGAACAGGATCGTCAGCTCGAAGTTGTAGGTATTGGGCGAGATGTACTCTTCCGAATACGCATACAGGGCGCCTGACAGACCGGCCAGCGCGGCGCTGATGATGAAGGCATACACCTTGTAGCGATACACCGACACGCCCATGCAGTCCGAGGCGATGGGACTGTCGCGCAGCGCCTGGAAGGCGCGGCCCAGGTTGGACTTGAGGATGCGATGCACCACCAGCATGGAGATCACCATCAGGATCGCCACCAGGTAGAAGAACTGCACTTCATCCATCTTCTCGCCGCCCAGCATGGGCTTGTGCAGCTTGATGCCCATCGGACCTTCGGTGAGGAAGGTCATCTCGTTGATCAGGATCTGGATGATGGTGCCGAAGGCCAGTGTCACCATGGCCAGATAAGGACCGGTCACACGCAGTGCAGGCAGCGCCAGGATGGCACCGAACACGGCGGTCACGGCAATGGCCGCCGGCACCGTCACGAAGATCGGCATGCCCAGCTTGAAGAACAGCACGCCGGCCGCATAGGAGCCGATACCGAAGAGGCCCGCATGACCCAGCGAGACCTGGCCGGTATAACCGACCACGATGTCCAGCCCGAACAGCAGGATGGCGTAAATGAGGATGGTTTCGATCAGGTGCAGGTAATACGGATTGTGCACCACCATGGGAATGCCGCCCAACGCGACAATGCCCAGCAAGGACAGCAGCAGGATTTTCTTGTTCATGGCATCAGACCTTCTTGATCGCAGTTTTGCCGAACAGGCCTGCAGGTTTCACCGCCAGGACCAGCAGCAGCAGCAGCAGTCCCGGGACTTCCTTGTAGCCGGTGGAGATGTAGAAGCCGGTCAAGGTCTCGGCCACGCCCAGAATCAGGCCACCGACAATGGCGCCCATGCCCGAGGTCAGGCCACCGATGATGGCGACCGCAAAGGCCTTCAGGCCCAGTGCCGCGCCCATGGTGGCACCCGTCAGCGTCAGCGGAGCCACCAGTACGCCGGCGAAGGCGGCAGTGGCGGAAGACAGGGCATATGAAAAAGTGATCACCATGCTGGTATTGATGCCCATCAGCCCGGCCGCATCGCGGTCATTGGAGGTGGCCACCACGGCCTTGCCGTAGATCGACTTGCGGTTGAACAATTCGACCGCCGCCATCATCAGCAGGGCGCCGATCACCACCAGCACCTGCATGGGCTGCACGTTGGCGCCCAGGACCTGGAAAGGCTTGTCGGAAATCGGTGACGGGAACGGCAGATCGTCCTTGCCCCAGATGTTTTCGGCGACATTCTTGAAGATGATGGCCAGCGCGATGGTGGACATGATCCAGCCGAATTCGGACTTGATCTTGATGGCCGGCCGCACGCCGATCCATTCGACGAACATGCCCTGCAGGGCACCGAATACCAGCACGATGGGGATCATCAGCCAGTAGTTGAGATAAGGCCCGCCGTGAATGTTGCCAACCACGGAGAGTCCGACCAGCGCGCCCAGCATCAGGGCTTCACCCTGGCCGAAGTTGAGCGTGCCGGACGTGGCAAAGGTCAATTGGTAACCGAAGGCGATCACGGCGTAAATCATGCCGAGCGCGATCCCGGAGAAGACCAGTTGTAAGAGGATGTCCATTGTGATTTCCAAGAAGCGGCTACCGCCGGGTGGCGGCGTAGAGCTGCAACGACCCTGCGGCAGCCGTGACCGGCACCGTTAAAAGATCGTCAACAGATCGTGTAAAAAAGGCCAGCCCCCGGATCGCAAGGACTGGCCTCTTCGACTACTGTGCGTGAAGCGAGTCGATTCTTATTTGCCGAGGATGACGCGGCCGTTCTTGACCTCGCCCATCACGACCATGGAAGGCTTGATGGCTTCGTGATCGGTGTGGGTGAACGGCTTGTCATAGGTGGTGACCACGCCTTCGACCTTGGTGTTGAGGTTTTCCAGCGCAGCGCGGACCTTGTCGCCATCGGTGCTGCCAGCCTGCTTGATGGCAGCGGCCAGCAGCAGGACGGAGTCGTAGCCTTGGGCAGCCGAGACGGCCGAGGGCATGCGGTCAACCTTGTAGGCCTTCTGGTAGGCCTCGATGAAGGCCTTGCGCTTGGGGGTGCTGCCGTCCTGGATGAAGGTCTGCGGCATGCGGGCGCCATTGCCGTTCTTGCCGGAGTTGTCGATGAAGTTGCCCATCGACAGCGGCCAGCTGCCGATGATGGGCACGTGCCAGTTCAGCTTTTCCATGCCGTTGGCGATCTGAGCCAGTTCCGGGCCGATGCCGTAGGTCAGCACGGCCTGGGCACCACCTTGCTTGGACTTGAGCAGCTGAGCCGTCATGTCCACGTCCTTGATGTTGTACTTCTCCACGGCCACCGGAGTGATCTTCTTTTCGGCGAGCACCTTTTCCAGGTCTTCGCGACCGAGCTGGCCGTAGTTGGTGGAGTCGGCCAGGATGGCAACCTTGGTGAACTTCTGCTTGTCGACCGCTTCGTCAGCGATCATCTTGGCCTGGATCTTGTCAGCGGCCGAGGTGCGGAAGATGTAGTTGTCCTTATCCTTCTCGAACTGCTTGGTAATCACGGTGCCGGTGGCCACGTTGTTGATCACCGGAATCTTGGCTTCCTGGTAGAAGCGCTGCGAGGCCAGGGCCACGCCGGTGTTGATGAAGCCGACGGTGGCGACCACCTTTTCCTTGTTGATCAGTTCCTGTGCGATCTGCACGCCGCGTTCGTTCTTGGCTTCGTCATCGCGCTCGACCAGCTGGATCTGGCGCCCCAGCAGGCCGCCTGCAGCGTTGATCTCGGCCACGGCCAGCTTGACGCCGTCACGCATGGACACGCCCATCGGGGCAGAGCCGCCGGTATAGGGGCCGGAAACGCCGATCTTGATCGGATCGGCCGCCTGCGAAGTCAGGGCCAGGCTCATCAGGGCCGCGGCAACAAAGGTTTGGGTCTTGTAGCTCATGTCATCCTCCAGAATGTAATTGTTGGCTAGCACGCAAGCGAGCGTAGCGCTTTTGAAAATCGCTCCGTGTGAACGAATTCTCCGCTCTCCCTTCGCTCTGCGGCGAATCCTTGCGGGAGTGTCGGGGCCGATTCTGTCCCAGTTTCCTTGCGCCAAACTTACAAGCTTGTCAGGAGCTGTCGCAGCTGGTCAGGCAGTGCAGTGGATTTCTCTTTCTTGAAATCGACCCAGACGATTTTTGCAGCACCGTCAGCATAAATGATCTGCTCATCGGCGGCGTCGCGGATGATATACGTAGTTTCCACACTCGTGCGTCCCAGATGACCTGCGCCCATCTCCACGACGATGCTGGCGGGATACTTCATCTGGCGCCGGAAATTGCAGTGGGCGTTGACGATCACCGGTCCTTGCTCGCCCGCAATGGTGGGCCCGAAGACCTCGTCCAGCCACTCGATGCGACACTGCTCCATGAAGCGGAAATAGAGGGTGTTGTTGACGTGGCCGAAGGCATCCATGTCGCCCCAGCGGATGCGTTGCTGCGAGACATACAAGGGCTTCGTTGCGGCGGCTTCGTGACTGCTCATCGTGGGTCCTTTCCCGGTTTGATTCATCAATGAATGTAATTTTTTTCATGCGCGACATGCCGGAGCTGTCGCATTTACGACGCAGTGGCATCCCTCATCACCGCGCGTTTTCTGCGTCATTACGGAGTCATGCACTCGCTAACGGCCGGGCATTCACCTGATGCAAGCTGGCAATGACGGATCAACTCGATCCAATCAGGCATGAGCCCGGTCGGAAAAATCCCATAAAATACGGCACCTGCGGAAAACCCTCCGGATCGGTCTCTGCTGAAGGCTGCTGCCGACACGGGACGCCGTTTGCGTGCATTGTTTCAGACATGAACGCCAGAAGCTGAATAAAAATGGCGGCGAAATCGCCATTCCCTCTAGCGTTCCTTCGAAAAATACTTAACAATAGCACGATCGTTCGAAAAACAGGCAGTTCACATAACACGGGACACCCATGACTTCTTCTCAAGACTTGCTCGCACAATACGGCCCTCGCGAATCGATGGAATATGACGTGGTCATCGTCGGCGGCGGCCCTGCTGGCCTGTCGGCGGCGATTCGCCTCAAGCAGCTGGCTGCGCAACAGAACCGGGAAGTGTCGGTCTGCGTGCTGGAAAAAGGCAGCGAAGTCGGCGCCCACATCCTCTCCGGCGCGGTAATGGACCCGCGCGCGCTGACCGAGCTGATTCCGGACTGGAAGGAGCAAGGTGCGCCCCTGAATACGCCGGTCAGCGAGGACCGCTTCCTGTTCCTCTCCGAGACCAAGGCCTACAAGACCCCGAACTGGTTGCTGCCGACCTGTTTCCAGAACCATGGCAACTACGTCATCTCGCTGTCCAATGTCACCCGCTGGCTGGGCCAGCAGGCCGAGGCACTGGGTGTGGAGATCTTCCCCGGCTTCCCGGCCGCCGAGGTGCTGTATCACGAGGATGGTTCGGTCAAGGGCGTGGCCACCGGCAACATGGGCATCAACAAGGAAGGCGAACCGACCGGTGATTTCCAGCTGGGCATGGAACTGCATGCGAAATACACCTTCTTCGCCGAAGGTGCGCGCGGCCACCTGGGCAAGCAGCTCATCGCCAGGTACAAGCTCGATGCCGGCCGTGATCCGCAGACCTATGCCATCGGCATCAAGGAACTGTGGGAGGTGAAGCCCGAAGTGCACCAGCCCGGACTGGTGGTTCACACCGCCGGCTGGCCGCTGGCCAATGACACCTACGGCGGTTCCTTCCTGTATCACCTGGAGAACAACCAGGTCGCCGTCGGTTACGTCGTGGGACTTGCCTACCAGAATCCGTATCTCTCGCCGTTCGAGGAATTCCAGCGCTACAAGACGCATCCGGAGATCCGCAAGTTCTTCGAAGGCGGCAAGCGCATCTCCTATGGCGCGCGTGCCATTACTGCGGGTGGCGTGCAATCGCTGCCCAAGCTGGTCTTCCCTGGCGGTGCCTTGCTGGGTTGCGATGCGGGCTTCCTCAATGCCTCGCGCATCAAGGGCAGCCATGCCGCGATCAAGAGCGGCATGCTGGCCGCAGACGCCGCCTTCACGGCGCTGGGCGAGAATCGCCAGTCCGACGAGCTGGCGGCTTACCCGGCAGCCTTCGAGGCTTCCTGGCTGAAGGAAGAACTGCACAAGGCGCGCAACTTCAAGCCCTCGATGAGCAAGGGCCTGATCACCGGCACCCTGCTGGTCGGTATCGACCAGGTGCTCTTCGCTGGCAAGGCGCCATGGACCCTGCGCCATACCCACGCCGACCACGAATGCCTGCGCCCGGCTTCGGACTTCGCACCGATCGCCTATCCGAAGCCGGACGGCAAGCTGACCTTCGACCGCCTGTCTTCAGTCTTCATCTCCAATACCAACCACGGTGAAGACCAGCCCGCGCACCTGACGCTGAAGGACAAGAACGTTCCGGTGCAAGTGAACCTGGCCAAGTACGCGGGCCCGGAATCGCGCTATTGCCCGGCAGGTGTCTATGAATTCGTGAAGAACGAGGACAATTCCGACCGCCTGCAGATCAATGCGCAGAACTGTGTGCACTGCAAGACCTGCGACATCAAGGATCCGACACAGAATATCGTCTGGGTGACGCCGGAAGGCGGCGGCGGGCCGAACTACTCGGGCATGTAAGATATCCTGCCCCGCCGCGAAAAACAAAAGCCGCCTCCGTCACGGGATGCGGCTTTTTCATTGGACCAGCCCTGCTCTCAGACGCCTGCCGGACGCTCCGGCGGTGTCCAGCTGCCGTTGACGATCTTCTCCAGCCAGAAGATTCCGATCACGGTCTTCACATCGGTAATCTGGCCATTGCGCACCTGTTCCAGCAGCTCGGCCAGCGGCGCCTTGTAGATGTCGAGGAATTCACCCTCGTCCAGTTCACGCTCCCCTTCGCTCAGGCCGCGCGCCAGGTACAGCACCAGATGTTCATCCGAATAGGCGATGGCGTTGTGGATGGTGCAGACATATTGCCATTCGGTCGCGGTATACCCTGTTTCTTCCTTCAGTTCACGCTTGGCGCAGTCCAGAGTATCTTCGCCCGGGTCGATCTTCCCGGCCGGAAATTCGATGAAGACGCGGTCCAGCGGGTAGCGGAACTGCCGTTCCATCAGCACACGACCATCATCGAACAGCGGCAACACCGTTACTGCACCAGGGTGCTTGATATATTCACGCGTGGATTGCTTGCCATCGGGGAGCACGATGGTGTCCTTCTGGACCTTCAGGAAATGGCCGTCGTAGACCTGGCGAGTGTCTTTCTGCGTCTCTTTGAGATGAGCGTCCATGATGTGAGCGAGGGAGTGGAGTTGAAGAGGAAGAACGACTGGCCGCCGCGCGGGGACAGACACCAGAAAAAAGGCGCCAGTCACTGACCGGCGCCTCTTGCAGAGCGTTTCAGGCGTGCTGCTTGCGCAGATAGCGCATCACGTAGCCCGGATAGGCCAGTACCAGGAAAAGACAAGCAGTGACGGCATAGAATTCCCAGCCCTGCGAAAAGACGTTGCCGATGCCGCCTTCGAGCAGATGCGCGACCACGCCGACGACGAAATACAGCACCAGCAGTTCCACCAGGCGCAGCCAGATCGGCTTGACCCAGGCCGCCTCCTTCTTCAAGGGAATCAGGCCAAAGAGTTGCTGGTTGAAGAAAGGCAAATTGGCCGCCAGGGCGGCCAACAGGATCACGATCCAGCTGAACAGGGAAACGTTCATTTCCCTGCCTCCTTACGCCACGACCTTGCTGAGGAAGGTCGCCAGGGTGCTGACGATGGCATTGGTGCAAGCATCCATCAGATGTCCCGGCCACAGGCCGATGGCCAGGGCAGCAATGCCGTTCAGGCTCAACACGACGCGCATTTCCGGCGTGGCGACGATCTTGCTGGTATCGGTGGGCTCATCAAAGTACATCACCTTGACCACGCGGATGTAATAGAAAGCACCGATGAGCGAGAAGATCACGGCCAGCACCGGCAGCCAGATCTGCCCCGTAGCCATGGCGGCCTGCAACACCGAGAGCTTGGCATAGAAGCCCACCAGCGGCGGAATACCGGCCAGCGAGAACATCATGATCATCATCACGGCCGCAAACCAGGGGCTACGCTGGTTCAGACCCTTGAAGTCCTCCAGGGTATCGGCTTCGAAGCCAGAACGCGACAGCAGGATGATGACGCCGAAGGAACCCAGGGTGGTGATCACGTAGGTCACCGCATAGAACAGCGAAGAACTGTAGGCGTTGACGGCCGAGAACAGGTTGCCATCGACCACGCCCGACATCATGCCCAGCAGCATGAAGCCCATGTGCGAGATGGTCGAGTAGGCCAGCATGCGCTTGATGTTGGTCTGTGCGATGGCGGTCACGTTGCCCAGGATGATGGACAGCACGGCCAGCACCATCAGCATCTGCTGCCAGTCCACGGCCAGCGGCAGCATGCCTTCGACCAGCAGACGGAAGGTGATGGCAAAGGTCGCCAGCTTCGGAGCGGCACCCAGCAGCAGGGTCACCGGAGTGGGCGAGCCTTGGTAGACGTCAGGCACCCACATGTGGAAGGGCACGGCACCCAGCTTGAAGGCCAGGCCAGCCACCACGAACACGATGCCGAACACCAGCGGGGTACGGTCCACGGTACCGGAGACGATGGCGCGGAAGACCTCGTTCAATTCCAGCGCACCGCCGGTCGCGCCGTACAGCATGGACATGCCGTAGAGCAGGAAGCCGGAAGCCAGCGCACCCAGGATGAAGTACTTCATGCCGGCTTCGGTGGAAGCGGCGTGATCACGACGCAGCGCCACCAGGGCATACAGCGACAGCGACATCAGTTCCAGACCAAGATAGATCGACAGGAAGCTGTTGCCGGAAATCATGACCATCTGGCCCAGCAGCGCGAACAGCGCCAGGGCATAGTATTCACCGCCCAACATGCCGCCGGTGATGCCGCGCGCGGTGTTGTACTGGCGCGAGTAGATGAGCGTGACGCCCACCCCCAGGTAGGTGAACAGCTTCAACAGGTTCGACAGCGGATCGGACACGAACATGTTGTTGAACGTGTAGACCGTGGCGCCCGTATTGAGGTCTGCAAAGCTCAGTACCGCACATACCACCAGCGCCGCCAGGGACAGCAGATAGGTGATGACGCGCTTGCTTTCCGGCAGGAACATATCGATCAGCAGGATCGCGGAGGTCGCGATCAGCAGAAATATTTCCGGATAGACAGGGATCAGATTCATGTTATTCATTTAGTTACTACCGCTTGTGTACGCCCGCTTGTGTCGCGACCTTGATCGCGCCGCCCGACCGGCAATGCCACACCGGCTCGTCTCGTTACTCGTTGTTGCCCAGCTTGGTTATCGGCGGGACGCGAGCGCCCCGCCCTTCACTTCTCTAGACTGCGCAGATCAGTTGATCTTGGAGACCGCCACATGCTTCAGCAGGTCGGTCACCGAGGTCTGGATGCTGTCGGTGATGATGCCGGGATAGATACCCATGACCAGGGTAGCGATCGCCAGCAGGCCCAGGATGAGGAATTCGCGGGAATTCACATCCACCAGCTCGGCCACGTGATGGTTGCTCACGGCACCGAAGATGACGCGCTTGGCCAGCCACAGCGAGTACGCCGCGCCCAGGATCAGAGCGGTAGCGGCCAACAGACCAATCCAGAAATTGAACTTCACCGCACCCAGAATCACCATGAATTCGCCAACGAAACCGGAAGTGGCCGGCAGGCCGCAGTTGGCCAGCGAGAACAGGATGAAGAAGAAGGCAAAGCGCGGCATCTTGTTGACCACACCGCCGTACTGGGAAATCTCGCGGGTGTGCATCTGGTCATACAGCACGCCGATACACATGAACATCGCACCGGACACGAAGCCGTGCGAAATCATCTGCACGATACCGCCCTGCAGGGCCATGTCGTTGAACATGAAGAAGCCCAGGGTCACGAAGCCCATGTGGGCGATCGACGAATAGGCGACCAGTTTCTTCATATCCTGTTGGACCAGGGCCACCAAACCGATGTAGATCACGGCCACCAGTGACAGGAAGATCATGAAGCCCGACAGCGCATGGCTGGCGTCCGGCAGGATCGGCAGCGAGAAGCGCAGGAAACCGTAGGCGCCCAGCTTGAGCATGATCGCCGCCAGCACGATGGAGCCACCGGTGGGCGCCTGCACGTGGGCGTCAGGCAACCAGGTGTGCACCGGCCACATCGGCACCTTCACGGCGAAGGCAGCCAGGAAGGCGAAGAACAGGATCTTCTGTTCCAGCATCGACAACGGCACCTGATGCCAGGTCGGAATCTCGAAGCTGCCGCCCGACACGTAGTACAGGTAGATCAGGGCGATGAGCATCAGCAGCGAACCCAGCAGCGTGTACAGGAACAGCTTGAAGGCTGCGTACACGCGGTTGTCGCCACCCCAGACGCCCACGATGATGAACATCGGGATCAGGGTCGCTTCGAAGAAGGCGTAGAACAGCATCGCATCCAGCGAGGAGAACACGCCGATCATGATGCCGGAGAGGATCAGGAAGGCACCCATGTACTGGGCCACGCGCTTCTGGATCACCACCCAGCCGGCCAGCACCACGATGACCGTGATGAAGGCGGTCAGCGGCACGAACCACAGCGAGATGCCGTCCAGGCCCAGGAAGTAGCTGATGCTGAAACGGTCGATCCAGGGCGTCTTTTCGACGAACTGGTAACCGTGCGCCAGCGGATCAAAGTGCTGGATCAGCGGGAAAGTAACGACCAGGCCGACCAGCGAACCGAACAACGCCAGCCAGCGGGTCAGGCCCGGATTGCTGTCGCGGCCCAGTGCCAGGACGAGGATGCCGAAGACGATCGGTACCCAGATCGCGAGGCTCAAGATGGGAAATGTTGACTGCATCATGGTTGTTATTTACTCGGACAGCTTATTTGGCGAACGGGAACGGCATGAACCACACCAGGAAACCCAGCACCCCGATGATCATCACGAACGCATAGTGATAGATGTAACCGGACTGCCAGAGACGCGTGAATTTCGAGAACCAGCCGACAACCTTGGCGCTGCCGTTGACGAACAGGCCGTCGATGATGCCACGGTCGCCCACGGTGGACAGTCCGCTGCCCAGCAGGCGGGCACCGCCGGCGAAGACAACTTCGTTGAACTTGTCCATGTAGTACTTGTTGTCCAGGATGGTGTAGATGATGCTGAACTTTTCCTTGAACCAGGCCGGTACACGCGGGTTGATCATGTAGCAGTAGTACGCCACGACCACACCGGAGATGGCCAGCCACAACGGCGCGCTGGTGAAGGCATGCAGCACCATGGCGACCGGGCCGTGGTATTCGTGCGCCAGCTCTTCCATGACCTTGTGGTTTTCGCCGAAGAAGATCACACCCTTGAAGAAGTCGCCATACAGCATCGGCGAGATCGCGAAGAAACCGACGATGACCGAGGGAATGGCCAGCAGGATCAGCGGCAGTGTCACCACCAGCGGCGACTCGTGCGGCTTCTGACCCGGAGCCAGGCCGTGATGATGGTCGTCGTGACCGTGATCGTCATGGGCATCGTGCGCATGGTCGTCATGCACGCCGTGCGCCGCAGCCGGGGCGTGGTGATCATCATGGCCGTGGGCCTGGCCGAAACGCTCCTTGCCATGGAAGACCATGAAATACATGCGGAAGGAGTAGAAGGCGGTCACGAACACACTGGCCAGCACGGCGAAGTAGGCAAAGCCCGAACCCGGCAGGTGCGACTCGGCCGCGGCTTCGATGATCGAATCCTTGGAATAGAAGCCCGAGAAGAACGGTGTGCCGATCAAGGCCAGCGAACCCAGCAGCGAGGTGATCCAGGTGATGGGCATGTACTTGCGCAGGCCGCCCATGTTGCGCATGTCCTGATCGTGGTGCATGCCGATGATGACCGAGCCGGCACCCAGGAACAGCAGCGCCTTGAAGAAGGCGTGGGTCATCAGGTGGAACACGGCCACCGAGTAGGCCGAGGCACCCAGTGCGACGGTCATGTAACCCAGCTGCGACAGCGTGGAGTATGCGACCACGCGCTTGATGTCGTTCTGCATGGTGCCCAGGAAGCCCATGAACAGCGCCGTGATGGCACCGATCACCAGGATGAAGGACAGCGCGGTGTCGGACAGTTCGAACAGCGGCGACATGCGGGTGACCATGAAGATACCGGCCGTCACCATGGTGGCGGCGTGGATCAGTGCGGAAATCGGGGTCGGGCCTTCCATCGAGTCCGGCAGCCAGACGTGCAGCGGGAACTGCGCAGACTTGCCCATGGCGCCCACGAAGAGGCAGATACACGCCACGGTCAGCAGCATCCAGTCGGTACCCGGCAGGGTCAGCTGGGCCAGCTCGGCGCGCTTGGCGAAGACTTCGGTGTAGTTCATCGAACCGGCGTAAGCCAGCAGCAGGCCAATCCCCAGGATGAAGCCGAAGTCACCGACGCGGTTGACCAGGAAGGCCTTCATGTTGGCCTTGATCGCGGTCGGACGGGTATACCAGAAACCGATCAGCAGATAGGACACCAGGCCCACCGCTTCCCAGCCGAAGAACAGCTGCAGGAAGTTGTTGCTCATGACCAGCATGAGCATGGAGAAGGTGAACAGCGAGATGTAGGAGAAGAAGCGGTTGTAGCCCTCATCTTCAGCCATGTAGCCGATGGTGTAGATGTGCACCATCAAGGAGACGAAGGTCACCACGCACATCATCATCGCGGTCAGGCTGTCGACCATGAAGCCGATCTCCAGCTTCAGGCCTGCCACCGTCATCCAGTTGTACAGCGTACCGTTGTAGGTGGCGCCGTCCAGCACTGCAAGCAGGGTCTGGATGGAGATGATGGCGGCGATCAGCACGCCCAGGATGGTCGCGGTATGCGACACCTTGCGGCCAACCACGTTGCCGAAGAATTTGGTACCCAGCAGACCGGCAATGGCCGAGCCTGCCAGCGGCGCCAGGGGTACAGCAAGAAGAAGATGTGGGTTAAGTTGCCCAGCCATGATGAACCTTATCGCTTATTGGCTGCCCCGCCTGCACCATCTGCTGCAAGGGGGCCTCCCATCTTTAAATGAAATTCAAACCAGAACGCAAAAACGGACGCTGCGGATGCCGACTCAGCCCTTGAGGCTGTCGAGGTCTTCCACGTTGATGGTATCCAGGTTACGGAACAGCACCACCAGAATCGCCAGACCGATGGCGGACTCAGCCGCAGCCACGGTCAGGATGAAGAACACGAAGATCTGTCCGCCCGCGTCACCGAGGTAATGCGAGAAAGCAATGAAGTTCATGTTGACCGCAAGCAGCATCAGTTCGATGGCCATCAACAGAACGATGATGTTCTTGCGGTTCAGGAAAATGCCGACGATCGAGATCGCGAACAGGATCGCGCCGATGATCAGGTAGTGGGAGAGCGTGATTGCCATGATTCTTGTGCGCCCTTCTTAAGATTGTTGACCAGCGGCCGGCTTGTCGGCCGCAGCAGCGGCGCCATCGGCGGGCTGCTCGTTGCGGGTGGATTCGGCCTTCATGCTGACCAGGCGCACACGATCCGATGCCTTGACCTTGACGGCCTGGGCCGGGTCGAAGTACTTGCTGTCCTTGCGCTTGCGCAATGTCAGCGCGACCGCAGCGACGATGGCCACCAGCAGGATCACGGCCGCGATTTCGAAACCGTACACGTATTGGGTGAAGATCAGCTTGCCCAGCGGCTTGGTCTGGCCCAGCGTGTCGGAGGCGGCAGGAACCTGCGACTCGGCGACCCAGAAGCTGTTGAGCAGCACCGCCGCCATTTCCAGCACGATGACCACGCCGATGGTAGCGGCCAGCGGGAAGTAGCCCCAGAAGCCTTCACGCAGCTTGTCCATGTTGATATCGAGCATCATCACCACGAACAGGAACAGCACCATCACCGCACCGACATACACCAGCACCAGCACGATGGCCAGGAACTCGGCCTTGAGCAGCATCCAGAGGCCGGCCGCCGAGAAGAACGACAGCACCAGGAAGAGCGCCGCATGCACCGGGTTGCGGGCCGTGATGACGCGAACGGCGGAGATTACCACCAGCACCGCGAACACGTAGAACAAGACAGTTTTAAATTCCATAATCAACCAGAAGTTGGTTCATTCAATCAGCACGGGCAGCGCAAGCACGCCATCCATCGCAATACATCCAACACATTGCCGCAAGCCCTGCACCACCCTGCCCGGCTGCCCCGCAATACAGGGCCACCCGGCAGCACCGTTCAACGGTAGGCGGCGTCGGCTGCGCGCGCAGCGGCGATTTCGTTTTCGTAACGGTCACCCACTGCCAGCAGCATTTCCTTGGTGTAGTACAGGTCGCCCCGCTTTTCACCGTGGTATTCCAGGATGTGCGTTTCAACGATCGAGTCGACCGGGCAGGACTCTTCGCAGAAACCGCAGAAGATGCACTTGGTCAGGTCGATGTCGTAGCGGCTGGTGCGACGGGTACCGTCTTCACGCTGCTCGGATTCGATGGTGATGGCCATCGCCGGGCAGACCGCTTCACACAGCTTGCAAGCGATGCAGCGTTCTTCACCGTTGGGATAACGGCGCAGCGCGTGCAGGCCGCGGAAACGCGGGGACATCGGCGTCTTTTCCTCGGGGAACTGCACGGTGATCTTGCGCTTGAACAGGTAGCGACCGGTCAGGGCCAGGCCCTTGAACAGTTCGCGGAGCATCAGGCTGCCGAAAAAATCCTTAATAGCTTCCATTTTTAGCCTCAGCCTTCCAACTTATTTCCAGATATTCCAGGGCGACTGGATCCAGATCGCCACGACCACCAGCCACACCAGGGTCAGCGGGATGAACACTTTCCAGCCCAGACGCATGATCTGGTCATAGCGATAGCGCGGGAACGATGCGCGGATCCACACGTACAGCGACAGGAAGAAGAAGGTCTTCAAGCCCAGCCAGATCCAGCCCGGGATGAAGTCCAGCGCTGCCAGCGGTGCCGACCAGCCGCCGAAGAACAGCAGTGCGGTCAGGATCGAAATCAGGATCATCGCGGCGTATTCGGCCAGGAAGAACATCGCGAAGGACATGCCCGAGTATTCGATCATGTGACCGGCCACGATTTCGGATTCGCCTTCCACGACGTCGAACGGGTGACGGTTGGTCTCGGCCACGCCGGAGACGAAGTAGATCACGAAGATCGGCAGCAGCGGCAGCCAGTTCCAGGACAGGAAGTTCAGACCCATGCCGGCGAATTGACCCTTGGTCTGGGCCAGCACGATATCGGTCATGTTCAGACTGCCGGTGACCATCAGTACCACCACCAGGCAGAAGCCCATGGAGATTTCGTAGGACACCATCTGCGCCGAGGCGCGCATGGCCCCCAGGAAGGCGTACTTCGAGTTGGAGGCCCAGCCGGCGATGATGATGCCGTAGACTTCCATCGAGGTAATGGCCATCAGGTACAAGAGGCCCGCGTTGACGTTGGCCAGCACGTGTTCCGGCGAGAACGGCACCACCGCCCAGGCGGCCAGCGCCGGCATGATGGTCATCACCGGGGCCAGGTAGAACAGCGCCTTGTTGGCCTTGGACGGGGTCGAGATTTCCTTGAAGATCAGCTTGACGGCGTCAGCGATGGGCTGCAACAGGCCGGCCGGACCCACACGGTTGGGGCCCAGACGCACGTGCATCCAGCCGATCAGCTTGCGCTCCCAGTAGGTCATGTAGGCCACGCACAGCAGCAGCGGCACCATCACCACCAGGATCTTGACCAGAGTCCACACCAGCGTGAACAGGGTCGGACCCAGCAGGGCCGGTCCCACGTTGTTGATTTGGGCGATCAGGTGATCCATTTTTACGCTTTCTCCACGACGATTGCGCCAAACATGCCGCCCAGTGCAGCGGTGGAGGCGTGCGCAGCAGCGACGCGAACCACGTTTTCCGGCAGTTTCTTATCGATGGCGGCGGTCAGCGCAGCGCTGCCCGAGCCTTGCTTGACCTTGACCTGGTCGCCTTCGGCCACGCCCAGCTTGGCGGCCAGCGCCGCCGAGAGCCATGCCTTGGGCGCCTGGCCGTCGCGGGTTTCCAGCAGCGGCGGCGAACGGCGTGCAATGGCGTCAGCGAAGTAGATGGGTACATCGGCCACACGCTCGACACCAGCGGCCGCAGCTTGCACAGCCTGCGCTTGCACGCTGGCGATGTTGTTCAGGCGGGCCGACAGGTCGGTTTCCTTGCCCAGCAGCTCGTCGCGGATGGATTCGGCGGTTTCGTAGTCGAAGTTTTCCAGTTCCAGCAGGTTGCCCAGCACGCGCAGGACCTTCCAGCCCGGACGCGCATCGCCGGCCGGCTTGACGGTGCCGTTGAAGCTCTGTGCACGGCCTTCGGCATTGACGAAGGTACCGGCAGTTTCGGTGAAGGGCGCGATCGGCAGCAGCACGTCGGCGTAGTCGGCTCCATGCTTGAAAGCGGACATCACCACGACCATCTCGGCCTGGTTCAGAGCACCACGAGCGGCTTGCGGATCGTAGCTGTCCAGTTCCGGCTCGGCGTTCAACAGCAGGTAAGCCTTGCGCGGCTGTGCGAACACGGCAGCGGCGTTGGCACCCTTGCCCGGGGTCGGCACGGCATTGGCCAGGTAGCCACCGACGGCGTTGCCGCCTTCGGTCAGCACGCCCAGCTTGGCACCGGTCTGTTCGGCGATCCACTGCGCGGCTGCATGCAGCTGCGCAGCTTGCGGATGCTGGACGGCGGCATTGCCCAGGAACACGCCACGGCCTTCGCCCGACAGCAGGCTGGCAGCAGTCGCCTTGGCAGCGTCCGATGCCACCACGCCAGCGTAGGCGGCGGGAGCAGCCACGCCCTTGGCTTCCGCCACGGCCACGGCCACTTCGGCCAATGCGGACAGCCATGCCGAGGGAGCGGCGATGATCTTGTTGGCGACCGGCATGAGCAGATCGTCGTCGGTGGCATGCAGGACGCTGAGCTTGGCACCGCTCTTGACCGACTGACGCAGGCGCGCCGACAGCAGCGGATGATCCTTGCGCAGGAAGGAACCGATCACGAAGACGCGGTTCAACTGCGAGAATTCGACGATGGACATGCCCAGCCACGGCTTGATCTGGCCATCCAGACCGAAGTCGGACTGACGCAGACGGAAGTCGACGTTATCCGAACCGACGCCGCGTACCAACTTCTGCAGCAGGCTCAGTTCTTCCAGGGTGGAGTACGGGGTAGCCAGCGCGGCGATGGCGTCGGCACCATGTTCGTGACGGATGTTGCGCAGGCCATGAGCGACGTATTCCAGCGCGGTCTGCCAGTCCACTTCCTGCCACTTGCCATCTTGCTTCAACATCGGCTTGGTCAAACGCTCGGCGCTGTCCAGCGCTTCGTAGGCGAAACGGTCCTTGTCGGAGATCCAGCACTCGTTGACTTCTTCGTTTTCGAAGGGCAGCACGCGCATGACCTTGCCATTCTTGACCTGGACGATCAGGTTGGCGCCAACGCTGTCGTGCGGGCTCACCGACTTGCGGCGCGACAGTTCCCAAGTACGGGCGCTGTAGCGGAACGGCTTGGAGGTCAGCGCACCGACCGGGCACAGGTCGATCATGTTGCCCGACAGTTCGGAGTCCACGGTCTTGCCGACGAAGGTGGTGATCTCGGAATGTTCACCGCGACCCAGCATGCCCAGTTCCATCACGCCGGCCACTTCCTGGCCGAAGCGCACGCAGCGGGTGCAGTGGATGCAGCGGTTCATTTCCTTCATGGAGATCAGCGGACCGACGTCCTTGGGCTCCACGACACGCTTTTCTTCCTGGTAGCGCGAGGAAGAACCACCGTAACCGACGGCCAGATCCTGCAGCTGGCACTCACCGCCCTGGTCGCAGATGGGGCAATCCAGCGGGTGGTTGATCAGGAGGAATTCCATCACGCCCTTCTGGGCCTTGACAGCCTTGTCGCTGGCGGTGCGCACGATCATGCCGTTGTTGACCGGCGTGGCGCAGGCAGGCAGCGGCTTCGGGGCCTTTTCGACCTCGACTAAGCACATGCGGCAGTTGGCCGCGATGGACAGTTTCTTGTGATAGCAGAAGTGAGGGATGTACGTGCCGATCTTGTTGGCAGCGTCCATGACCATGCTGCCTTCTTGCACTTCAACCTTCTTGCCGTCTATTTCAATTTCAACCATGGCTGTTTGCCCAAGCTAAATATTCTTTGCCAACGATACCGGCGGAAGGCTCATCGCATCCCGCGCGGCATCCCCTGCCCTGTTCAGATGTATGCCGGAACCAGGCAGTGTTTGTGCTCGATGTGGTATTCGAACTCTTCGCGGAAATTCTTCACGAACGCGCGCACCGGCATCGCCGCTGCATCACCAAGCGCACAGATGGTGCGCCCCTGGATGTTGTCGGCCACCGAATTGAGCACGTCCAGATCTTCCATCTTGCCGTGACCGTTTTCGATACGCTCCACCATGCGGTACATCCAGCCGGTGCCTTCGCGGCACGGCGTGCACTGGCCGCAGGATTCTTCATAGTAGAAGTAGGACAGGCGCAGCAGCGACTTGACCATGCAGCGCGTCTCGTCCATCACGATCACCGCGCCCGAACCCAGCATCGAGCCGGCCTTGGCGATGGCATCGTAGTCCATGGTGGTGTCCATCATGACGTCGCCACGGATCACCGGTGCAGACGAACCACCCGGGATGACGGCCTTGATCTTCTTGCCACCGCGCATGCCGCCGGCCAGTTCCAGCAAGGTGGAGAACGGCGTGCCCAGCGGGATCTCGTAGTTGCCCGGACGCTCGACGTCGCCCGAGATCGAGAAGATCTTGGTGCCGCCGTTGTTGGGCTTGCCCATCTCGGCGTAGGCCTGCGGGCCCACCTTGAAGATGAAGGGCACGGCCGCGAAGGTCTCGGTATTGTTGATGGTGGTCGGCTTGCCGTACAGACCGAAGCTGGCCGGGAACGGCGGCTTGAAGCGCGGCTGGCCCTTCTTGCCTTCCAGCGACTCCAGCAGCGCGGTTTCCTCGCCGCAGATGTAGGCGCCGTAACCATGGTGCGCATGCAGCTGGAAGCTGAAACCGGTGCCGAGGATGTTGTCACCCAGGAAGCCGGCCGCACGGGCTTCTTCCAGGGCTTCTTCGAAACGCTCGTACTCGGCGAAGATTTCACCGTGGATGTAGTTGTAGCCGACCGTGATGCCCATGGCATAGCCGCCGATGATCATGCCTTCGATCAGCGCGTGCGGATTGTAACGAATGATGTCACGGTCCTTGAAAGTACCCGGCTCACCTTCATCTGTATTGCAGACGAGGTATTTCTGGCCCGGGAACTGGCGCGGCATGAAGCTCCACTTCAGGCCGGTCGGAAAACCCGCACCACCGCGGCCACGCAGGCCCGAGGCCTTGAGGTCGGCGATGACTTGTTCCGGAGTGATCTTCTCGTTGAGGATGCGCTTGAGCGAATCGTAGCCGCCGCGCTTGACGTAATCCTCGAGATGCCAGTTCTCGCCATTCAAGTCGGCGAGGATCAGCGGTTTGATGTGGCGGTCGTGCAGGCAGGTCATTTCTTCAGTTCCTCCAGCAGCGCGTCGATCTTTTCGTTGGACATCCAGCTGCACATTTGATGGTTGTTGACCAGCATGACCGGTGCGTCGCCGCAAGCGCCCATACATTCACCTTCCATCAGCGTGAACTGGCCATCGGCCGTGGTTTCGCGATAATCGATGCCCAGCTTGTGCTTCAGGTGATGGGCGGCGCGCTCGCCACCCGACAGCAGACACGGCAGGTTGGTGCACACGGTGATCTTGTGCTTGCCCACCGGGCTGGTGTTGAACATGTTGTAGAAGGTCGCGACTTCCTGCACGGCCACGGCGGGCATGCCGATGTAGTCGGCAATTTCCTGCTGCAGCTCGGCCGGCAGCCAGCCATGTTCCACCTGGGCGATGCGCAGCGCGGACATGACCGCAGACTGGCGCTGGTCCGCCGGGTATTTCGCGAGTTCGCGATCGATTTTCTTAAGGGCTTCTTGACTTAACAGCATATCGTTGGCCATCCATGCGCATCAGATCTGCGCGGTTATTGGATATTCCCCAAACTTGACGGGCTTCCTGAGAAGCCCGCCTTGACTATTGCTCTTCGACTTATCGGTCGATTTCCCCGAACACGATGTCTTGCGTACCAATGATGGTGACCGCATCGGCAATCATGTGGCCCTTGGCCATTTCGTTCAGGGCTTGCAGGTGGGCAAAGCCCGGGGCACGGATCTTCAGGCGGTACGGCTTGTTGGCACCGTCGGAGACCAGGTAGATACCGAATTCACCCTTGGGGTGCTCGACGGCAGCATACGCCTCGCCGGCAGGCACGCGGAAGCCTTCGGTGAACAGCTTGAAGTGGTGGATCAGGTCTTCCATGTTGGACTTCATGTCCGCACGTTTGGGAGGCGCGATCTTGTGGTTGTCCGTAATGACCGGACCCGGATTGTTGCGCAGCCACTCCACGCACTGCTTGATGATGCGGTTGGACTGGCGCATCTCGGCCACACGGACCAGGTAACGGTCGTAGCAGTCACCGTTCTTGCCCACGGGGATATCGAAGTCCAGCAGGTCATACACTTCATACGGCTGCTTCTTGCGCAAGTCCCAGGCGATGCCCGAACCG
This sequence comes from Herbaspirillum sp. C7C8, assembly GCF_022627875.1. Lineage (NCBI taxonomy): Bacteria > Pseudomonadati > Pseudomonadota > Betaproteobacteria > Burkholderiales > Oxalobacteraceae > Herbaspirillum > Herbaspirillum sp. C7C8. The sequence goes on along the minus strand of NZ_JABXGG010000002.1, from coordinate 449,630 downwards.
CGCAACATGGGGCCGGAGAAGCCCATCTGCAGTGCACGTTCCGGCGAAACCACGCCTACGCCCACCAGACGTTGCTTCCAGATGCGATTGTCGGTCAGCAGGGTTTCGTATTCGTCGACATAGGTCGGGAAACGATTGGTGAAGTCTTCGATGAAGTCCAGCAGCGAGCCCTGACGGTTTTCGTTCAGTTCGCGGATGGCCTTCTCGTTGCGCACGATGGAAGCCTTGTACTGCGGCATGCTGTCCGGCAGGTCGCGATAGACGCCACCCGGACGATAGTAGGCCGCGTGCATGCGGGCACCCGAGACAGCTTCGTAGCAGTCGAACAGGTCTTCGCGTTCACGGAAGGCATACAGCAGCACGCCCATCGCACCCACGTCCAGCGCGTGCGCGCCGATCCACATCAGGTGGTTCAGCAGGCGGGTGATTTCATCGAACATCACGCGGATGTACTGTGCGCGCAGCGGCACTTCCAGACCCAGCAGACGCTCGATGGCCAGCACGTAACCGTGCTCGTTGCTCATCATCGAGACGTAGTCCAGACGATCCATGTAAGGCACGGATTGCAGGAAGGTCTTTTGTTCGGCCAGCTTTTCGGTACCACGGTGCAGCAGACCGATGTGGGGATCGGCGCGCTGGATGACTTCACCGTCCAGCTCCAGCACAAGGCGCAGCACACCGTGCGCGGCCGGGTGCTGGGGACCGAAGTTCAGCGTGTAGTTTTTGATCTCTGCCATTATTTGATCCCGTAGTTTTCTTCACGAATGATGCGCGGCGTGATTTCGCGCGGCTCGATCGTTACGGGTTGATAGATGACGCGTTTCTGTTCGGCGTCGTAACGCATTTCGACGTAGCCGGACACCGGGAAGTCCTTGCGGAACGGGTGGCCGATGAAGCCATAGTCGGTCAGGATGCGGCGCAGGTCGGGGTGGCCGTCGAAGAGGATGCCGTAGAAGTCAAACGCTTCACGCTCATACCAGCCAGCCGAGTTCCAGATCGGATCGACCGAAGCCACGATGGGCAGGTCATCATCCGGCGCGAACACGCGCACGCGCACACGCCAGTTGTGCGAGATCGACATCAGGTGCGACACCACGGCAAAGCGCGGACCATCCCAGGCACCGTCGCCATAGGTGGAGTAGTCCACGCCGCACAGGTCCAGCAATTGCTCGAAACGGGTGTCGGCATGGTCGCGCAGCACGCGCATGGCCGACAGGTAGTCAGCGGCCTTGACCACCACGGTGACTTCACCGAGGGCCACGGTCAGGTTCTGAAGATACCCTCCAAGCGCATTACGCAGGGCGGCTTCGAGAGTTTCCAATTTTGTCGTCATACTGCCCTCTTAGCGCGCGATGGTGTTGGTGCGCTTGATCTTGTTCTGCAGCTGGATAACGCCGTACAGCAGCGCTTCCGCCGTCGGCGGGCAACCCGGCACATACACGTCGACCGGCACGATGCGATCGCAGCCACGCACCACCGAGTACGAATAGTGGTAATAGCCACCGCCATTGGCACAGGAGCCCATGGAGATCACCCAGCGCGGTTCCGGCATCTGGTCGTAGACCTTGCGCAGCGCCGGCGCCATCTTGTTGCACAGGGTACCAGCCACGATCATCAGGTCGGACTGGCGCGGCGACGGACGGAACACCGCACCGAAGCGGTCGAGGTCGTAACGCGAGGCACCGACGTGCATCATTTCAACTGCGCAGCACGCCAGACCGAAGGTCATGGGCCACAGGGATCCGGTACGGGTCCAGTTGATTACCTTATCCAGCGAGGTGGTAACAAACCCCTCATTCAATACGCCTTCAATAGACATGGCTTACTCCCAATCCAGGGCACCCTTTTTCCAGATGTACCAAAATCCGACAACAAATTCAGCGATGAAGACCATCATCGTGACGAAACCTTGCCAGCCCAGCTCACGCATGGACACGCCCCAAGGGAAGAAGAAGGCGGTTTCCAGATCAAACAGGATGAACAGGATGGCGATCAGGTAGTAGCGCACATCGAATTTCATGCGCGCATCTTCGAATGCTTCAAAGCCGCATTCGTAAGGAGAAGTTTTTTGAGCGTCCGGCTTGTGCGGACCAAGAAGACGACCGAGGAGCTGGGGAGCGACACCGACGCCGATGCCAACAAGAATAAACAGGAGGACTGGGAAGTAATTTTCGAGGTTCACGATTGGCCGCTATGCGTTGGTTTATCGATGGGAATGATTCTCAATATCAATCAGAAACTTCCTCGACAAAAAGCCAGCTCAGGCACTAGGACCTTCGCTGGCTTTTCATTTCATTTCTATGGTGCCGACGACGAGACTCGAACTCGTACAGCTTTCGCCACTACCCCCTCAAGATAGCGTGTCTACCAATTTCACCACGTCGGCTTGAAGCTGCTATTGTACCTTCATTTGTTACTCTTGTTCAATGCACAATCAGCGAAAAAGAAAGATTCTTCCTACTTAATTCTTCGATTATTTCAGAATCAGCAAAAGCTTATTTCGGGATCTGATTCGACTGGTCACCCGGCTTGCCTGCATCAGCCGGTGCGGCGGGCGCTGCAGGCGCTGCCTGCTGGGCCGGGGCCGCCGGAACTTGCAGATTATCCATCACACTGCCGCTTTGTGCCACGTGATGATTGCCGATGAAGGTCAGACCCAGGGTCGCCACGAAGAAAATACCTGCGGCCACCGCCGTCGACTTCGACAGGAAGTTCGACGAGCCGGTCGCACCGAAGAGACTGCCCGAGGCACCAGAACCGAAAGCCGCACCCATGTCAGCGCCCTTGCCGTGCTGCAGCAAGACCAGACCGATGATCGCCAGCGCTGCCAGCACCTGAACTACAACCACAACCAAAAACAAAGTATTCATTTAAACAAGTCCACTCTTGATGTTTCAATCGCCTGCTGCATCTGCGTCAAAGTATCGCCTCCGCAACTGACAAACCCCTTACTCCACTTCAGGCCGCCTTGATGATGGCCAGGAAATCCGCCGCCTTCAATGCCGCACCACCGATCAGACCACCATCGATGTCGGCCATCGCCAGCAACTGCTCCGCATTGTCCGGCTTCATGCTGCCGCCGTACAGGATACGCACCTTGGCCGCCGCTTCCGCGCTCTTGGCGCCGAGACGCGCACGCAGCATCGCATGCACTTCCTGCGCCATTTCCGGCGTGGCCGTCTTGCCGGTACCAATCGCCCAGACCGGCTCGTAGGCCACGACGATGCGCGCAGCATCCTCGACAGCCAGCGCCGTCAGCACCGCATCGAGCTGACCACCCACGATTTCATTGGTCTGTCCGGCTTCGCGCTGTTCCAGCGTTTCCCCCACGCAGACCACCGGCACCAGGCCGGCCTTCAATGCTGCCACGGTCTTGGCCGCCACCGCCGCATCGCTCTCGCCGTGATAGGCGCGACGCTCGGAGTGACCCAGAATGACATATTGCACACCGAATTCCTGCAGCATCGCTGCCGACACCTCACCGGTAAAGGCACCAGAGGCGTGCGCGGACATGTCCTGCGCCCCCAGCGCCACGGCCGAACCAGCCACCGCGCCCTGCACCTGCGCCAGATAAGGCGCCGGCACACACACGGCGACGTCGCAGACCTCGGCCGGCAGACCTTCCTTGATACCAGCCACCAGGGCCGCATTGGCAGCCAGGCTGCCGTTCATTTTCCAGTTACCGGCTACGAGTTTGCGACGCATAGGCTGAGTTCTACGAGATGGGTGTCAATTTGGATAACCTCGCATTGTATCCGGTACGGCCGCTTGGCGCAAAGCCGGACTGTCCCGCCCGGCTCCGCGCGCCTGCCGGATCACAGTTCCAGCATGATCTTGCCGATGTGGGTGCTCGATTCCATCATGGCATGCGCCTGTGCCGCCTGTTCCAGCGGGAAACGGTGGTGAATGACCGGCTTGATCTTGCCAGCCTCGATCAGGGGCCACACGTGTTGCCGCAGGTTGGCCGCGATCGCCGCCTTGAACGCCACCGGGCGCGGGCGCAGGGTCGACCCGGTGATGGTCAGGCGACGACGCATGACCTGCCCCATGTCGAGCTCGCCCTTGCTGCCGCCCAGTTGGGCGATGAAGACCAGGCGGCCATCGTCGGCCAGGGCCTTGATCTCGCGCGGCAGGTAATTGCCGCCGACCATGTCCAGGATCACGTCCACACCCCGGCCACCAGTCAATTCCTTGACCACATCCTCGAACTGCTCGGTTTTGTAATTGATGGCCCGTTCCGCGCCCAATTCTTCACATGCGCGACACTTGTCGGCACTGCCCGCCGTGGCGAACACGCGATGACCCAGCGCACGGGCGATCTGGATGGCCGTCACGCCGATGCCCGAAGAGCCGCCCTGCACCAACAAGGATTGTTCACCTGACAGTTGTCCCCGGTCGAAGACGTTGCTCCACACCGTGAAGTAATTTTCCGGCAAGGCTGCGGCCTCCAGCGCGCTCAAGCCCTTGGGCACCGGCAGGCACTGGGCCAGCGGCGCGGCACAGAACTCCGCATAACCGCCACCCTGCACCAGCGCACAGACCAGGTCACCCAGCCTGAAGCCGCTCTCACCCAGCTCACCCGCCACGATTTCGCCTGCCACTTCCAGGCCCGGCAGGTCCGAGGCGCCCGGCGGCACCGGATAGTTGCCGGTACGCTGGAATACGTCCGGACGATTCACGCCCGCCGCATGCACCTTGATGAGTATCTCCCCCGCCTTGAGCTCAGGCACGGGCCGTTCACAGGCCTGCAGTACCTCGGGGCCGCCAAATTCCTTGATCTCGATTGCGCGCATCTGTCCTATCCTTCAGTTATCTATGTCTCAAAGCGAAGCCGCCGCCCGTGCCGCCGTGTCATACAGCCCGGACGCATTGCGCAACAATTGCGCCGCCTCGCCGATGGCCTGGTTGGGGATGCCGCTTTCGACCTGCACCTCGATCAGGCAGCGCTCGCGCACCTCACGATACTTCATGCACAGCGCCTGCCCCGCCGGGGTGGTCGAGAACAGCAGTTCCTTGCCGGCCTTCTCGCTCTTCACGTAGCCGGCCTTCACCAGCTTCTTCAAGGCATAGGTGACCACGTGGGTGTCCTCGACGTTCAATACGAAACAGATATCAGCCAGTTTTTTCTTGCGATCGCGGTGGTTGACGTGATGCAGCAAGGACACCTCGATGGCCGTCATGTCCTTGGCTCCCGCAGCCGCCATGCAGCGCACCATCCAGCGATTGAAGGCATTGCTGGCCATGATGAGGGCGTATTCCAGTTCGGACAGTTCGGCGCTGCGCTCGGAGACCAGGTGCTGCGAAGACACGATCTTGGTCGGGCGCGGCGCCTCGGCGGCGGCCTGCACATCGGGCGGAAGGGAGACAGAGGTCTCGTTGTTCTCTTGGCTCATGGGAAGCGTAGGGGTCAGGACGACAGAATGGCAACACTATAGCGCAAAGATTAAATAAATAATTTATCGACATATTGTTTATATTTTCTTTGAAATGTAATATCCGCAAAAAAGCAGGGCATCACCAGACGCACCTTGACCCCGACAGCGGCATCGGCGGGTTCTCAACAAAATCACCGGCGAGGCGAGAGACACATGCAGCCACCCCAGCTCCACCCCTTGGGCGACCGCGCACTGCTCTGCAGTTTGCCGTCCCCTGCCACCCTGCCCCAGCAGCAACGCATCTGGGCCCTGGCCGCACTGGCCAGTGAATGGGAAGAAGTCAGCGAAGTCGTGCCAGGCATGAACAACCTGACGCTAATCACCCGGCGACCCGTCGCCGACCTGGACACGCTGAGCGAGCGCATCCTGAAGACCTGGCCCCGGCTCGCCAGCGCAGGCAGCGAAGGCCGCACGGTCGAGATCCCCGTGGTCTACGGCGGCAACGTCGGCCCTGACCTGGACAACGTGGCCCGTCACACCGGCCTGTCGACCGGGGAGGTCATCGAGCGCCACAGCAATGCCGAGTACGTGGTGTATTTCCTGGGCTTCCTGCCCGGCTTCGCCTACATGGGCGGGCTCGACACCAGCCTGGCCACGCCGCGCCACACGACGCCGCGCGTGAGCATTCCGGCCGGATCGGTGGGCATCGGCGGCGAGCAGACCGGCATCTACCCGATGGCCTCGCCGGGCGGCTGGCAACTCATCGGCCGCACCGCCCTGCAGCTTTTCGATCCTTCCCAGCAACCGCCGACGCTGCTGCGTCCCGGCGACCGAGTACGCTTTACCGTGGAGCGCGTGGCCTCATGATCGACATCATCCAACCCGGCATGCTGGCTTCGGTGCAGGACATGGGCCGTTATGGCCATCGCAGCCTGGGCATCCATCCCGGTGGCGCGCTCAATACGCTGGCATTGGCCAGCGCCAACCTGCTGGTCGGCAATCCGGTCGATGCGGCCGGACTGGAAATCACCATGGGCGTGGCCGAGCTGCGCTTCACCCGCGATACCCGCATCGCCCTCGGTGGCGACGACATCGGTGCCACCCTCGATGGCAAACCCATCGCCGCCTGCTGGAGCATTCCGGTGCGTGCCGGCAGCGTGCTCAAGTTCAGCCTGGCGGCAGCCGATTCACCCGAGCAGGCGCCACGTCACAGCATGCGCACCTACCTGGCCGTAGCCGGTGGCATCGATGTGCCGCTGGTCCTGGGTTCGCGCAGCACCGACCTCAAGGCCGGCTTCGGCGGCCATCAGGGACGTGCCTTGAAGCGCGGCGACAAGCTCCCCATCGGCGACGCCAGCGCTGCCTCTGTCGCGGTCCATGGTCCCGCCTTCGGCGTACGTTCCCCGCGCTGGAGTGGCCTGGCCCTGCGTGCCGATGAACACAGCCAGCACGTCACGCTGCGCGTGCTGCCCGGCCCCGAATTCGAACAGTTCAGCAAGAGTTCGCGGGAAGCGCTGTGGTCCGACACCTGGCGCGTCACCCCCAACAGCAACCGCATGGGTTATCGCCTCGAAGGTCCCGAACTCAAACGCAAGCAAGGTCGCGACATGCTCTCCCACGGCGTGGTGCCGGGCGTGATCCAGGTGCCACCCTCGGGCCAACCCATCATCCTGATGGGGGATGCCCAGACTACCGGCGGCTACCCCAAGATCGGCGTGATCATCGGTGCCGACCTCTGGAAGCTGGCGCAAGCCCCGTTGAACGCCACGCTGCGGCTGGAGCCCTGCGAGATGGCCGACGCCCTGGCCGCCGCCGAAGAACAGCAACGCTATCTCGATTCCATCCGCGCCACGGTCGCCGCACTGGACTGGTCGCGCGCCACGCTCTACAAGAAATAAGGGAACGCCATGTATATCGATCTCAATGCCGACCTCGGCGAAGGCTGCGACACCGACGAACAACTGCTGACCCTGGTCAGCTCCGCCAACATCGCCTGCGGCTGGCATGCGGGCGATGCCAGCACCATGCGCCGCAGCGTGCGCTGGGCGATCCAGAATCACGTGGCCATCGGCGCCCACCCCAGCTTCCCCGACCGCGAGAACTTCGGGCGCAGCGCCATGCAGTTGCCGCCCGAGGAAATCTTCAGCGGCATGCTCTATCAACTCGGCGCACTGGACGCCATCGTGCGCGCCGAGGGCGCTCGCATGACCCACGTCAAGCCGCACGGCGCGCTCTACAACCAGGCCGCCAAGGATGCCGTGCTGGCCAATGCCATCTGCGCCGCCATCCGCACCTTCAATCCCGAACTGAGCCTGTATGGCCTGGCCGGCAGCGAACTGATCGCCGCCGCCCGCCATGCCGATCTCAATGCGGTCGAAGAAGTGTTTGCCGATCGCGCCTATGAAGCCGATGGCAGCCTGGTCGCACGCAGCAAGCCCGGCGCCATGATTACCAACGATGCCGACGCCATCGCCCAGACCCTGATGCTGGTCAAGCAGAAGAAGGTCAAGGCCATCGACGGCAGTCTGGTCGAAGTCAATGCACAGACCGTGTGCCTGCACGGAGATGGCGCGCACGCCCTGGATTTTGCGCGCCAGATTCGGGCACGCCTGCACGCCGAGCAGATTGCCGTGCGCGCGGCGGTGTGAAAGTTTTTTCCCGGCGTGGTCGCAAGACGCCGGAAAGAAGGCACCTGCTGCTGATACAGGGGTGTCGCAAGCTGTAGTTTCGTTCCAAAAACAACAAGAAAGGTCGCCAATCCGAGGCCCGCGAGGTCGCAGGAAAAGTCACGCCCCTACGCTTTGCAGATTGACGCAAAGTCAGTCTGGGCGCGGCTTTCCACGACAAAGGTGGCACGGACCTTGCACATTGGCGGCAGGATTTTTCCTCATTCACATAGGGAGTTTTTCATGGAGAGTACGACACTGCTGCCACTGATCGGGATACCGATCGTCGTGGCCGGTTTTGCCTTGCGTTTCAACCCGCTGCTGGTGGTCACGGTAGCCGGTCTCACCACCGGCCTGTCGGTCGGAATGGACTTCGGCATGCTGCTGGAAACCTTTGGCGAGAAGTTCGTCAACAGCCGTTCGCTGGCGACCTTCCTCTTGATCCTGCCGATCATCGGCCTCTTGGAACATTACGGTCTGAAGGAACGCGCCCAGGCGTGGATCTCCAGCATCGCCAGCGCCACTTCGGCACGCATTCTGATGCTCTATTTCATCCTGCGTGAAGGCACCGCCGCACTGGGTCTGATCTACCTGGGCGGCCAGGCGCAGACCGTGCGTCCGCTGCTGGCACCGATGGCCGAAGGTGCCGCCGTGAGCGCCTACGGCGAAGACCTGCCGCAACACATCCGCGACAAGATCAAGGCCCACGCGGCGGCCTGTGACAACGTCGCCGTGTTCTTCGGCGAGGACATCTTCATCGCCTTCGGCGCGGTGCTGCTGATGGATGCCTTCCTGAAGGAAAACGGCATCACCAACATCGAGCCGCTGCACATCGGCTTGTGGGCCATCCCCACTGCCCTGTCGGCGCTGGTGATCCACATGTTCCGCCTGACCCGCCTCGATGCTTCCATCCGCCGCGATGTCGAGGCGTGGAAGGCCACTCAATCCGCTGCCAAGGTGTCCGCATGAACACGCTCATCTCGATCAACCGCATCTACTATCTCATCGGCATCATCGTCATGATGCTGACCGTCATGACCCTGCGCGACAAGGGCAATCCCAAGCGCTTCACCACGGCGCTGTTCTGGTTCCTCTTCGGCGCGGTATTCCTGTTCGGTGACCTGCTGGTGGAACACCTTGGCAAGTCCATGGCCCACCGCATCATCGGCGGCACCGTCATCATCATCTCGCTCATTGCCGGCACCGGCATGCTCTCCATGGGCAGCTATGCCACTTCCTCGCATGAAGAGCGCGTGGCCTCGTCCAGGAAGCTGGGCAACTGGCTGTTCTTCCCGGCGGTGCTGATCCCCGTGATCACGGTGGCCTGTACCGTGCTGCTCAAGGGTGTCTCGGTCGGTGGCCTGATGCTGCTGGACCAGAAGCAACTGACCTTGGCCGCACTCTGCGTGGCCTGCATCTGCGCGCTCATCGCCGGTTGCGTGCTCACGCGTGGCACCCCGCTGCAGGCAGTACGCCAGTCGCGCCGCCTGGTGGATTCGATTGGCTGGGCCGCGATCCTGCCGCTGATGCTGGCCATGCTGGGTGGTGTCTTCGTCGCCGCCAAGACCGGGACGTCGGTACAGCACGTGGTCAGCCTGTTCGTCAATCCCGACAACCGCTTCCTGGTGGTGGTGATCTACTGCGTCGGCATGGCACTGTTCACCATGGTGATGGGCAATGCCTTCGCCGCCTTCCCGGTGATGAGCGCGGGCATCGCCCTGCCCTTCCTGATCGTGGGGCATCATGCCGACCCGGCGCCGCTGGTGGCCATCGGCATGTACTCGGGCTATTGCGGTACGCTCATGACGCCGATGGCGGCCAACTACAACATCGTGCCGGCGGCGCTACTGGAACTGAAGAACAAGTACCAGGTCATCAAGGTCCAGATTCCGACCGCACTGACGCTGCTGACGGTCAACGTGTTCCTGATGTACTTCCTCGCCTTCCGCTGATCTGACCGGAACGCCAGACCCGGCCGGATGCGCAGTACCGGCCGGGTCGTCCACTTTGCCTCAAGGAGTCCCCATGCAGCTCACACAGGAACGGGCGGAAGAATTTGCCCGCATGCCGCTGGCCTATCTGCGCCAGGAATATCCGAATCACATCATGCACGTGCTCCACGGCGCCCAGGACGTACTCTCACCGCGTGCCCTGCACCCGGTGTTCTACGGCTGCTATGACTGGCACTCTGCGGTGCACGGCTTCTGGCTGCTGCTGCGCTGTGCGCGACGCTATCCCGCACTGCCCGCCCGCAGCGACATCGAAACCATCTTCGATGAGCACTTCACGACCGAACTGATGCAGCGCGAGACCGATTATTTCCGCGTCGATGGCCGCGCCTCCTTCGAGCGTCCTTATGGCTTTGGCTGGATCCTCGCACTGGACCAGGAGCTGGCGCAATCGGCCCTGGCGCGCGCTGCCACCTGGCGCGCCGCGATGCAGCCGCTGACGCTGGAGATCCGCCGTCGCCTGCTGGAATACCTGTCCAAGCTGAGCTATCCGATCCGCGTAGGCACCCACTACAACACCGCCTTCGCCCTGGCGCTGGCGCTGGACCAGGCGCGCCACGTCAAGGATGAGGCACTGGAGCAGGCGATCCTGGCCAGCGCACAACGCTACTACGGCAAGGACACCGACTACCCGGCCCACTACGAACCCGGTGGTGACGAGTACATTTCCGGCGCACTGACCGAAGCACTGCTGATGAGCAAGGTGCTGCCGGCGCAGGACTTTGCGACCTGGTTCGACCTTTACCTGCCGCGCGTGGCCGCTACCGAACAGATCATGCAGCCGGCGCATGTGTCGGACCCGACCGATCCCAAGATCGCCCACCTGGACGGCCTGAACCTTTCCCGCGCCTGGTGCATGAAGAACGTCCTGCGCCACCTGCCCGCCAATCACGCTGCGCGCAGCGCCATCGAGGCCGCCGTCGCGCGCCACATCGCCGCCTCCATCGATCAGGTGGTCGGCAGCCACTACAGTGGTGGTCACTGGCTGGCCAGCTTCGCCATGCTGGCATTGGAAGACTGAGCCACCCGCAGCACTGAAGTAAAAAACCTCGCTCCCGGAAACGGAAGCGAGGTTCTTTGCTGCAAGAGCGACGAAATCTACTCAGCGACTTCCTTGCGCAAGACAGGCTGCTCGGCCTGCTCGGGCATGGTGGCCGAGATCACCCGCGCACTGCGCTTGAAGGTGAAATACGCCCAGGCCCAGTCCGCCATCACCATGAGACGGTTGCGGAAACCGATCAGGAAATACACGTGCACGAACAGCCAGAACAGCCAGGCCGGATAGCCCGAGAACTTGAGCTTGCCGACCATGGCAATGGCCGCACGTCGACCGATGGTGGCCAGCGATCCGTAATCCTTGTAGACAAAAATCTCCGCCGTCTGTCCCGCAATGTGATGCTTGATGTTGCGCGCCGCAACGCGGCCCATCTGCTTGGCCGCCGGTGACACGCCCGGCACCGGCTTGCCTTCCGACTGTGCCGCCGCCAGATCGCCGATCACGAACACTTCCTCGTGACCAGCAATACAGAGCTGCGGCGTGACCGGTACACGACCAGTACGGTCCACCTGTACACCCAGCTTCTTGCCCAGCGGAGAAGCCGCTACACCTGCCGACCAGATGACGGTACGCGTGGCCAGGCTTTGCTCGCCATCGAAATTGGCATAGCGCACGCAGGTCTCGTCGATGTGCACCACGCGGCAACCGGTGCGCACATCCACGCCTAGCCTGTGCAACTGCTCGCGGGCTTTCTCGGAGAGGTCGGCAGGATAGGCGCCCAGCACACGTTCGGAACCTTCCACCAGCACCACCCGTGCCGAATGCGGATCGATATTGCGGAATTCGCCCGACAAGGTGTGGCGTGCAATCTCCACCAGCGTACCGGCCATCTCCACGCCGGTGGCGCCACCCCCGATGACGGTGAAGGTCAGCCATTCCTGGCGGCGCCGTGCATCGGTCTCACGCTCGGCATGCTCGAAGGCCATCAGGATGCGCTTGCGGATCTCGAAGGCATCTTCCAGCGTCTTCAGTCCTGGTGCCAGCGCGCTCCAGTCATCGTGGCCGAAGTAACTGTGGGTGGAACCGGTGGCCACGATCAGGTAGTCATAGCCGAGCACGCTGCCGTCTTCCAGGGTGACGGACCTGGCGGCGGTATCGATTCCGGTGACGGCCGCCATCAGGGTGGTGAGATTGGTCTGCTGCGCCAGGATGGCGCGGATCGGTGCGCTAATCGCCGGGGCCGACAGCCCGGCCGTGGCGACCTGATACAGCAAGGGCTGGAACAGGTGATGGTTGCTGCGGTCGATCATGGTGATGCGTACATCGGCCTGGGCCAGCTCACGCGCGGCGGCCAGACCACCGAAGCCGCAACCGATGATGATGACATGGGGCATTGCCTTCCTTTCAAAAGTAATGTGTTGTTCTATCCGCGCAAGCCAGTCACCTTGATGTGATACGGCTGCACAGCTGTCCCCTACTCTCTATTCGGATCTGCCTGCATGGCAGTGCCACGCCTCCCCCTGATGAGCGCGGCACACCGGAACCTTGATGTCCCTCAAAGCAGACGGACAGAATCGCATACTTTTGGTTCGAAATCACTTGGGCAGATTGTCCGCATCCTCTTGTGCACACAAAAAAAATCCCCCGGCCTTGCGGCACGGGGGATTTTCTTGTTGCCTGGTCAGGCAGAAGGGATTACTGCGCTTCTTGCGGAGCGGCGGCGTCGCCTTCTTCAGCCTGGGCAGCCTTCATCGACAGCTTCAGGCGGCCGCGGTCATCGGTTTCCAGAACCTTGACGCGCACTTGCTGGCCTTCCTTGAGGTAGTCGGCCACGGCGTTGACGCGTTCGTTGGCGATCTGGCTGATGTGCAGCAGGCCATCCTTGCCCGGCAGGACCTGGACGATGGCGCCGAAGTCCAGCAGCTTCAGGACGGTGCCTTCGTAGATCTTGCCCACTTCCACGGAAGCGGTCAGCTCTTCAATGCGGCGCTTGGCTTCCTGACCAGCCGACGCATCCACGGAGGCGATGGTGACCACGCCTTCGTCGCTGATGTCGATCTGGGTGCCGGTTTCTTCGGTCAGCGCGCGGATGACGGCGCCGCCCTTGCCGATCACGTCACGGATCTTTTCCGGATTGATCTTGATGGTGATCAGGCGCGGTGCGAAGTCGGACAGTTCGGCACGACCGGCCGGCACGGCTTCCTGCATCTTGCCCAGGATGTGGTGACGACCTTCCTTGGCCTGCTCCAGCGCGACCTGCATGATTTCCTTGGTGATGCCCTGGATCTTGATGTCCATCTGCAGGGCGGTAATGCCGTTGGCAGTACCGGCCACCTTGAAGTCCATGTCGCCCAGGTGATCTTCATCGCCCAGGATGTCGGTCAGCACGGCAAACTTGTTGCCTTCCTTGATCAGGCCCATGGCGATGCCGGCCACGTGGGCCTTCATCGGCACGCCGGCGTCCATCAGTGCCAGGCAGCCACCGCACACCGATGCCATCGAGGAGGAACCGTTGGACTCGGTGATTTCCGAGACCAGGCGCACCGAGTAGCTGAACTCGTCAGCAGCCGGCAGCGCGGCGATCAGCGCGCGCTTGGCCAGGCGGCCGTGGCCGATTTCACGACGCTTCGGGGTGCCCACGCGACCGGTTTCGCCGGTGGCGAACGGAGGCATGTTGTAGTGGAGCATGAAGCGGTCGGAGTATTCACCCAGCAGACCATCGATCTTCTGTTCGTCACGTGCGGTACCCAGGGTCGCGATGACCAGGGCTTGCGTTTCGCCACGGGTGAACAGGGCCGAACCGTGGGTACGCGGCAGCACGCCGGTACGGATCGAGATCGGGCGCACGGTGCGGGTGTCGCGACCATCGATGCGGGGTTCGCCTTCCAGGATCTGCGAACGCACGATCTTGGCTTCCAGGTCGAAGAGGATGGAACCGACTTCGGCAGCGTCCGCAGCCACGCCGTTGTTGGCAGCAGCTTCGGCGACCAGGGCTTCGTTGACCTGGGCCGAGACGGCCTTGAGCTTTTCGGTACGGGCCTGCTTGTCCTTGGTCTGGTAGGCTTCGCGCAGCGGGCCTTCGGCCAGTTGCGCCACGCGGGCGATCAGGGCTTCGTTCTTGGCCGGGGCGGACCATTGCACTTCCGGCTTGCCGCCTTCACGCACCAGGGCGTGGATGGCTTCGATGACGGCCTTGGACTGGTCGTGACCAAACACGACGGCGCCCAGCATCACTTCTTCGGACAGTTGATCGGCTTCGGATTCCACCATCAGCACGGCGGTTTCGGTACCGGCCACCACCAGGTCCAGTTGCGAGGACTTCAGTTGCGAAGTGGTCGGGTTCAGGACGTACTGGCCGTCGATGTAACCCACGCGGGCTGCGCCCACGGGGCCATTGAAGGGGATGCCGGCCAGCGACAGGGCTGCCGAGGCACCGATCATGGCGGGGATGTCCGGATCGATTTCAGGGTTCACCGACAGCACGTGGATGATCACCTGCACTTCGTTGAGGTAGCCTTCCGGGAACAGCGGGCGGATCGGACGATCGATCAGGCGCGAGGTCAGGGTTTCCTTTTCGGAAGGCTTGCCTTCACGCTTGAAGAAACCGCCGGGGATACGGCCGGCTGCATAGGTCTTCTCGATGTAGTCGACCGTCAGGGGGAAGAAATCCTGGCCGGGCTTGGCTTCCTTGCGGGCCACCACGGTGGCCAGGATGACGGTGTCTTCCACCGACACCACCACGGCGCCAGAAGCCTGGCGAGCGATTTCGCCGGTTTCCAGGGTCACTTGATGCTGACCGTACTGGAAGGTCTTGCTTACTTTATTGAACACGGTATTTCCTTTCTTTTATGGAGCCGGCCCCGACTGTGTCCGCGGTGCACGGCTTCCTTTTGCCGACAGATTTTCAGGCGCTGTCGTTCACCTCACCACAGTGGCCGGCGAAACCGGTCACTCACGACGAACGCGGCATTGATCCAACAAACAGCCTGCCGCGATGAAACGATGATGTACTCCTGCCCCGAGGGAGGGCGCTTTACGATGGCGCTGGCCCCGGCTTACGCCTGAGCTTGCCGAATCGCAAAAAACAAAATGCCCGCGTCAACGAGTGACGCAGGCATTTCGTGGTGGTCCGGGGCGCAAACCCCGAGACCCAGACGCGGAGTCAAATTACTTGCGCAGACCGAGTTTCTCGATCAGGGCGCGGTAACGGTCAGCGTCCTTGTTCTTCAGGTAGGACAGCAGGCTCTTGCGACGGTTGACCATCTTGATCAGGCCACGACGGGAGTGGTGATCCTTGACGTGGGCCTTGAAGTGGCCGTTCAGGTCGTTGATGCGTGCGGTCAGCAGCGCGACTTGCACTTCCGGAGAACCGGTGTCGTTCGTGCCGCGGGCGTTTTCGGAGATAATGGCAGCCTTGGCTGCTTTTTCGATGGACATTGCTTTTACCTTTCACAAGCGGTGTGCGGAGCGTTGGAAAATATCCTGCCCTGCATACCGTGAACAAAAAATGAGAATCCGGCCAAACCGACCGGACGCGAAATTATATAGCAAAAAGCCATTCCTACCAACATTGGCAGACACCGGCGTCGCACTGGCGCAGCAGTCGGCCTTGCCGTGCAGGAATGACAACCTGACCAGGAGTTTCCATGCAGCACCCCGCTTCCCTCTTCCTGCGCATCCGCCCGCGCCTGGCCGCCGTCCTGCTGGCCACAGCCAGCCTGGCCGGCTGCGCCTCGCTGCTGCAACCGCCAGTACAACCGGGTGAACCGGAAGACCAGGTAGTCGCCCGTCTGGGGCCGCCCAGCAATGTGTATCCGGATGGCAACGTGCGCGTCTTCGAATACGCGGCCGGCGCCTTCGGCCAGTACCAGTACATGGCGCGCATCGGTCCCGACCATCGGCTCATTTCCTATGCGCAAGTGTGGACCATCGAGAATTTCCGCGCGATCCGTCCAAAGCAGGACACCAAGCTTGACGTACTGCGCCGGGTTGGTCGCCCCACCGAGGTGACGCGCTATGCCCGCATCCCCTTCGAGGCCTGGAACTATGGCTACAAGGAAAGCGGTGTCTGGAATTCGCAGATGACGGTCTACTTCAACGACCAGGGCACCGTGGAAAAGGTGGAGAACGGCCCCGACCCGCGCTTTGACGACTCACGCTTGCGCTTCTGATCGCAGAACATCTATCCCACACAAACGAAAGAAGGCTGCCCGGTTCACGCCGGGCAGCCTTCTTTCTGCGGCCTTGCCCGATGGGCTTACACCACCGTCGCCAGTGCCAGCGTGAACAGCAGCGCCAGCACCGAGACCAGGGTTTCCATCACGGTCCAGGTCTTGAAGGTCTGCGGCACGGTCATGTTGAAGTATTCCTTGACCAGCCAGAAGCCGCCGTCATTGACGTGCGACAGGATCAGCGAACCGGCGCCGGTGGCCAGCACCATCAGTTCCGGACGCACACCGCCAACGGTGGAGACGATGGGCGCGACGATGCCGCAGGCTGTGGTCATGGCCACCGTCGCCGAGCCGGTGGCCACACGAATGAGCGCAGCCACGAACCAGCCCAGCAGCAGCGGTGACAGATGGGCATCGGTGGCCACGCCGACAATGGCCTTGGAAACGCCGCCATCCATCAGGATGCGCCCAAAGCCTGCCCCCGCACCGACCACCAGCGTGATGCTGGCAATGGGCGCCAGGCACTCGTTGGTGAATTTCAGGATCTGGTCGGCACCAAAGCCACGGGCACGACCAAAGGTCCAGAAGCTCACCAGGGTGGCGATCAACAGCGCGATGACGGAGTTGCCGATCAGGCGCAGGAAATCATTGGCGAAGCTCTTGGGGGCAAAGAACAGGTCGGCCCAGCTGCCGATCAACATCAACGCCACCGGCAACAGGATGGTGAAGAGCGTGATGCCGAAGCCCGGCAGTTCACGGTCCTTCTTGCTCTGGTCGACGAATTGCGCGCTCAGCGGATTGTCCGGATTGGGAATGACCACCTTGGAAATGAGCTTGCCGAAGATGGGACCGGCAATGATGGCCGTGGGAATACCGACGATCAGCGCATACAGAATGGTGCGACCGATATCGGCGCTATAGGCGGTCACCGCCAGCAATGCGGCCGGGTGCGGCGGGATCAGGCCGTGCACCACCGACAGACCGGCCACCATGGGAATGCCCACCAGCACCATGTTGGTCCCGGTACGCTTGGCGACGTTGAAGGCGATCGGCACCAACAGCACGAAACCAACCTCGAAGAACACCGGCAGACCGACGATGAAAGCCACCGTCATCATGGCCCAGTGCACGTTCTTTTCACCGAAGGCCTTGATCATGGTATTGGCAATGCGCT
The DNA here is from genome assembly GCF_022627875.1 of Herbaspirillum sp. C7C8. NCBI lineage: Bacteria > Pseudomonadati > Pseudomonadota > Betaproteobacteria > Burkholderiales > Oxalobacteraceae > Herbaspirillum > Herbaspirillum sp. C7C8. The sequence continues at coordinate 432,238 of NZ_JABXGG010000002.1, read as the reverse complement.
CGGCACCACCCGATTCGGCCATCATCTTGCCCAGCATCGTGCCCAGACCCACCACCAGCGCAATATGCCCCAGGGCACCGCCCACGCCGGTCTCGAAGGCCTTGACGATGCCGCCCATGGGCATCCCCACGGCCAGACCCAGCACCAGCGACACCACGATCAGAACGATGAACGGATTCATCTTGAATCTGGCGATCAGCACGATCAGTGCGATCACCGCCACCAGCGCATAGACCAGTAGCGCACTTCCTTGTACAGCCTCCATCTGTTGCTCCTCTTCAGAAGGTAAAAGACACCGCCGACGTCGTCACACCCCTGCCGGCATACTTGAACAAAAAATCTGCAAATCTTTTAAATTTTTTATAGCGTTTATTCTTTTTGTTCTTTTTTCTTTTTATTCTTTTCGTGTTGGTTCAAGCGCGAAGCGAAGTCGTGCCCTGCCCCGTGCTGACCACATCAGCGCTTGAAGGCCACGCAATCGACCTCGACCTTGCAATCGACCACCATGCTGGAGACCACGCAGGCGCGCGCAGGCGGGTTGGCGCCGAAGTATTCCTTGAAGACCTTGTTGAAGGACTGGAAATCGCGCGCATCATCCAGCCACACGCCACAGCGCACCACATGCTCCGGGCCATAACCGGCTTCCTTGAGGATCGCCAGCACGTTCTGGATGGCCTTGTGTGACTGCGCCACGATGCCGCCGTCGATCACTTCACCGTTTTCCATGGCCACCTGGCCGGACACGTACAACCAGCCGTCGGCGGCCACTGCGCGCGCGAACGGCAGATGCTGACCACCGGTGCCGCTGCCACCTTCCACACCGAATCGTTGAATGCTCATTGCTGCTCCTTTGTTGAACTCGAATTTGAAAAGTCGATTTGAAACCTGAAGTTGACAATCCAGCCCTGAGGTTTTCTGCCACTCAGGCTGGCGTTTTCTGCACCGTGCGCGCCAGGAAGCGTCCCGCACGGGCGCGGGTGGCCTGCTTGTCCTGCCCGCGATAGGCCAGCTGTCCATTGACCCACACCGCATCGATGCCATGGGCCGGCTGCATGGGATCGGTGAAGCTGGCGGCATCGCGGATGGTCTCGGGATCGAACAGCACCAGGTCGGCGTGATAGCCCTCACGCACCAGGCCGCGCTGCTCCAGACCAAAACGTTGCGCCGACAGGCCGGTCATCTTGTGTACGGCGGTGGCCAGCGAAAACAGTTTCTGTTCGCGGCTGTAGTAGCCCAGCACACGCGGGAAGGCGCCCCACAGGCGCGGATGCGGCAAGGGATCGTTGGGTAGCCCGTCCGAGCCGACCACGGTGGCCGGATGGGAGAGGATGCGATTGACGTCGTCGTCCGACATGCAGTGATAGACGGCGCCGGCCGGCATCAGGCGCGCGGCGGCGGCATGCAGGTCCACGCCCCAGTCGGCGGCGATCTGCTGCAACATCTTGCCGCCCTGCTCCGGATGCGGTTCCGACCAGGTCACCTGGATGTCGTAGTCGGCGGTGACCTGCTTGAGGTCCAGGGTGGACGAGCTGGCGGTATAGGGATAGCAGTCGCAGCCCACGTGCTGATGACGCGAGGCGGCTTCCAGCGCCTGCAACACTTCACTGCTGCGTCCCCAGTTCTCCACGCCGGCGCACTTGAGGTGCGAGATCACCACCGGCACACGCGCATGCTTGCCGATGCGAAAGGCTTCCTCCATCGCATTGAGGATGTCGGCGAATTCGCTGCGCAAATGGGTGGCGTAGAGGCCGCCGAATTCGGCCAGCGGCTCGGCCAGGGCCAGCACTTCTTCGGTGGGCGCGTTGATGGCGTTGCCATAGGCCAGGCCGGTGGAAAGACCCAGCGCGCCGTGTTCCAGCGCCTCGCGCAATTGCGCGCGCATGCCGGCGATTTCCGCGTCGGTGGCGGCGCGGTCCAGACGATCCATGTGATTGTTGCGCAGGGCCGTGTGCCCCACCAGCGCCGCCACGTTGATGGCGGGCTGCGCGGCGTTGACGGCCTCTGCGTAGCTGGCAAAGCTGGGATAGTGAAAAGCCTCCGACTTGCCCAGCAGGTTCATCGGATCCGGCGGGTCCCCCTTGAGCGTGACCGGGGCGGCACTGATGCCGCAGTTGCCGACCACCACCGTGGTCACGCCCTGCGACAGCTTGGGATACATCTCCGGAGTGCGGATGACGTTGGTATCGTCGTGCGTATGTACGTCGATGAAGCCCGGCGCCAGTACACGGGCGGTGCCGTCGATCTCCTGCCGGGCCTGCCAGCCATCAAGCCGGCCTACGGCGACGATGCGTCCGTGGCGCACGGCCACGTCGGCCGCGACCGGCTCGGCGCCACTGCCGTCGATGACCAGGGCATGGCGGATCAGGGTGTCGCAGTGCCTGTCGCTAGCGGCAGCATGCGGGATGGATGTCATGTCAGTCTCCCAGTGGCTGGTGCAGGTCGCCGCCGCCGCGATGGGCATCGAGCACGTACTTGAGGCGGCGCAGGCGTTCCTGGCTGCTTTCCTTGTGCAGCAAGGCCAGCTCCAGCACCAGCATGTCCAGCGTCGCCATCATGGCGTAGCGCGACGAGGATGGTTTGAAAATCAGGTCGGTTTCCAGCGTCTTGATGGGCAGCAGCACATCGGCCATCTTGGCCAGCGGCGAACCCAGCGCGGTAATGGCGATGAGCTTGACGCCGTATTCGCGCGCCACCTCGCAACTGGCCAGCAGCTCCGGTACGCTGCCGGTGGTCGAGAAGACCAGCAGCACGTCCTCCTTGTCGAGGGTCGCCGCCACCATCTTCTGCAACACCGCATCGTGATAGGTGGCCACCGGACGGCCCAGGCGCACCAGGCGATAGCGCGCCTCATCGGACATCATGGTGGAGCCGCCGCCCATGCCGAAGCAGTAGATCATGCGCGCACCCAGCAGCAGGTACGCGGCTTGCATCAGCATCTCCGGATTGAGCATGGCGCGGTTGAGCTCCAGCACGGCATGGATGTCGCGATACACCACGTCAGCCAGTTCGGGCGGCTGGTCCGAGGGCACCGTCCTGGCGCCATCGAAGAAACGCTGTCCCACGGCCACCGCCTGCGCCAGCAGGAACTTGAACTCGCGCACGTCGCGGCACCCCATGGCCTTGGCAAAGCGCGTTACGCTGGCCACCGACACACCGGCCTTCTCGGCCAGTTCGCCGATGCTGGCACTGGCAGCGGCGGCGAGATCGCCGAGGATCGCTTCAGCCACCTTCTGTTCGGCCAGGCGCAAGGTGCTGCTGCGCTCGGTGATGCGGGAAATGATGTCCAATGTCTGTGCCATGGGAAGAAAAATTCAGTCTGCGGGAATGGGCGGGCGATCAAACCAGCGACCCCGGAAGGCGCCGCGGAAACAATTTATGTTATTTACTAACACGGCGTAAACATAGTAAATTCAAGGATATTATTACGTCAATCCTAATTTCACAGGAATTAAAGCGATGAGTGATACAAACTACCAGAACCAGTTTCAGGCCGGCATGATCGATCCGCTCAACAAGGGGCTGGGCGCACTGACCCAACCGCTGACGCCGCAACAGGGCGGCAACGTGCGCTGGAACCTGCTCAATGAAGACATCAGCCTGCCGGCCGCGGTGTTGTATGAGGAAAAGATCGCCCACAACCTGAAGTGGATGCAGGATTTCGTCGGCCAGTACCAGGTCAGACTGGCCCCGCACGGCAAGACCACCATGGCACCCAAGCTGTTTGCGCGCCAGCTCGACACCGGTGCCTGGGGCATCACCCTGGCCACCGCGCACCAGACCCTGGCGGCCTATCACCACGGCGTGCGCCGCGTGATCATGGCCAACCAGCTGGTGGGCAAGCGCAACATGGCCATCATCTCCGAATTGCTGGCCGATCCCTCCTTCGAATTCTTCTGCCTGGTCGATTCGGCTGCACTGGCCGATCAACTGGGCCGCTTCTTCGCCGAGCGCAAGCAAACCCTCAACGTACTGCTGGAACTGGGGCCCGCGGGCGGTCGCACCGGCGTGCGCGATGAAGCGCAACAGCAGGCGGTACTTGCAGCCATTGCGCGCTGGGACAGCATTGCCCTGGCTGGCGTGGAAGTGTATGAGGGCGTGCTCAAGGAAGAAGTCGACATCCGCCGCTTCCTGCAACGCGCGGTAGCCTGCCTGCAGGACCTGTCCACGCAAGGCCACCTGGCGCGCCGCCTGGCGCAGGGTCCGGCGATACTGACCGGGGCCGGCTCGGCCTGGTACGACGTGGTGGCCGAAGAATTCGGCCAGGCCGACATCGGTGCGGCGCTGGAAGTGGTGCTGCGCCCGGGCTGCTATCTCACCCATGACGTGGGCATCTACCGTGCCGCGCAATCGCAGATCCAGGTGCGCAATCCGGTGGCGCACAGCATGCGCAGCCAGTTGCAACCTGCGCTGCAACTGTGGGCCTACGTGCAATCGATTCCCGAGCGCGACAAGGCCATCATCGCCCTGGGCAAGCGCGACGCCGCTTTCGACGCCGGCCTGCCGGCCCCGGTCACGCGCTTCCGCCCGGGCCAGGATACGCAACCGCAAGCCACCCCGTCCCACTGGGAAGTGACCGGCATGATGGACCAGCACGCCTATCTGAAGATTACCGAGGGAGACGACATCCAGGTCGGCGACATGATCGCCTTCGACATCTCGCACCCCTGCCTGACCTTCGACAAGTGGCGTCACCTGGTGGTGGTGGACCAACACTTCGATGTCATCGACATCGTGCAGACCTTCTTCTGATCGCCACGGAGAAGACCTGCAATGAGCAAACCCATCCTCGCCTACGGCGAAGCCATGGTGGAATTCAACCAGCGCATCGAGACCCCGCGCCAGTACCTGCAGGGCTTTGGCGGCGACACCTCCAACTTCGCCATCGCCGCCGCCCGCCAGGGCGCGGTATCTGGCTATGTCAGCGCGGTGGGCGACGACCATTTCGGCCAGGACCTGCTGGACCTGTGGCGGCGCGAGAACGTCGATGTGCAGCACGTGAGCATGGAGGCCGGCGCCAGTACCGGCCTGTATTTCGTCACGCACGACGCGCAGGGCCATCACTTCCACTATCGTCGCGCCGGTTCGGCCGCCAGCCGCTATCGCGCAGCCGATCTGCCCTTGCAGGCCATCGCCGGCGCCGGTGCGCTGCACCTGTCAGGCATCAGCCTGGCCATCAGCGAGAGTGCCTGCGAGGCCGGGCTGGCAGCGATGGTCCAGGCGCGCGCAGCCGGCGTGACCACTTCGCTGGATACCAACCTGCGGCTGCGCCTGTGGCCGCTACCACGCGCCCGCGAGAAGATGGCCGCCGCCTTGCGTCTCTGTGATGTCTGCCTGCCTAGCTGGGAAGATGTCTCGATGCTGACGGGTCTGAATGATCGCGACGCCATCGTCGATCAGTTGCTGGCCTACGGGGTGAAGCTGGTGGCCTTCAAGTTGGGGCAGGAAGGCTGCTACGTCGCCACGTCGGAGCAGCGCCGCATGGTGGCCCCCTATCCGGTCCAGGCACTGGATGCCACCGGTGCAGGTGACTGCTTTGGCGGGGCCTTCATGGCCGAGCTGATGGCCGGGCGCGATCCCTTCCAGGCGGCACGCTATGCCAATGTCGCAGCCGCCCTCTCCACCACCGGTTACGGTGCGGTGCAGCCCATCCCCTATCGTGACCAGGTAGAAGCGGCGCTCAAGGCAGCGGCCTGATCGAAGCCCTGCGCAGTGGCCGCCGGCTCACCGCCGGCGCGCCACGAACAGCATGCCCGCCACCGGCTGACGCACTTCCTCGCGCAAGACCTCGTCGCTCTGGTGCAGTACCTCCATGCCCGCGGCCTGCAACAGGGACTGCACATAAGCGCGACCGTGGCGATAGCGTCCGCTGGCATGCAGGCAATAGCCTTCCTTGACCGCATCCTGCGGGGTCAGCACCTCCACCGTGAAGATGAAATGGCCGCCCGGCTTCAAAGCCGTGGCGACAGCCGTGAAGACGTTCTGCAGATCGCCGAAATAGATCATCGTATCGGCTGCCGTGACCAGGTCGCAGGATTGCGGATGCCGTTGCAGGTAATCGCTGATCTCGGCTTTTTCCAGTTGATCGTAGTAGCCGGTGGCGGCAGCCTTCTGCAGCATCTTGCCGGCCAGGTCGACACCGGTCAGATGATGCGAACAGGGCCGCAGATGAACACCGCACAACCCGGTGCCGCAGCCGATGTCGACGGTGGCGCACTGGCCGGCCGCTGGTGCTGCCAGCGCTACGCCCTGAGCAATCAGGCCGGGGCCGCGATAGCCCAGACTGTCCAGCAGATTGGCCTCGAAGGTCTCGGCATAACGGTCGAAGTGCGATTCGATGTAGCGATCCGAGGCGCGCATCGGCACATCATGCTGCGAGCAGGCCGCCAGCATGTGGGCGGCAATCGGATTGTCGGGTTCGCTGTCACGCCAGGCACGATAGGCTTGTGCAGCCTCTTCCAGGCGACCCAGGAAGTAGAAGGAAATCCCGACCATCTCCCAGGACTTGCCCTCCATCGGCGGCAGCACATAAGCGCGGCACTGGTAGTGCGAGGCCTGCATCTTGTCCCCTGCCGCCTCGAAGAGATTGCCCAGGTGCAGCAGCGCCGGCAGAAATTCCGGCGCAATCTCGACGGCGCGCCGGAAGGCGGCGATGGCCTCGTCGCGGCGCCCCTGCTGCAGGTGCGCGGCCCCCAGGTTGTTCCAGATCATGTGATCCGCAGGCGTGATCTCCAGCGCGGCGCCATAGGCCTGGGCCGCACCGTCCAGTTCGCCCAGCGCAAAGAGCACATTGCCCAGGTCGTTGTGCCAGGCGGCATTGTCGGGTTCGAGGGCGCTGGAGAGCTCCAGCTTGTCCAGCGCCTCGGCATGACGCCCGGCCTGGTGCAGCCAGATGCCGTAGAAGTGCAGCGCTACCGGTTCGATGGGATCGTCTTCCAGCACCGCTTCGTAGACGGCGCGCGCCTCCTCCAGGCGCCCGGCCATGTGGGCGTCGATGGCCGCATTCAGGCGGGCCGCGTGCGATTGCTGGATGTGCGTGGTCTGCTGCTCAGGCATGGCCTGCTCCCCCCTCGTAAAGCGCGTGAGGCGCGGGACGGACTGTCCGCGCTCTTTACATGTCTTTACAAGTCTGCAGCAGACTGCCCTTTCGGGCAATGCCTGATTCTCCTGAATTCCTGCTTGCCGCTAGGGAAAGGCCAGGCTGTGGCCGATGCTGCCCAAGCGGCGCAAGGCCTGGTCCAGTTCACGGGTGAAGGGATGGCCACAGCAGATGCGCAAAAAGTGACCGTAACGGTTGGAATTGGAAAAGATGGCCCCCGGCGAGACCCCCACGCCTTCCACCAGCGCCCGCTCGAACAGCTGCTGCGAGCAGACCTGCACCGGCAGTTCCACCCACAGCCCCACGCCGCCATTGGGCACATTCAGGCGCGTGCCTTCCGGGAAATAGGCCGCAATCGACTCGGCCATGCGCTCGCGCTGCTCCTTCAACAACTGCCGCAGGCGGCGCAGATGGCGGTCATAGGCCGGGCTGGCGATGAAATCGGCGGCGGTGACCTGGGTCCACTCCTCGTTGGCGCGGGTATGGGTGAACTTGAGCATCTTGACCCGCTCATGCCAGCGTCCGCCATTCATCCATCCCAGCCGCATGCCCGGGGCCAGCACCTTGTTCAACGATGCACAATAGATCACATTGCCGCTGCGGTCACGACTCTTGAGGCTGGAAGGCGCCACGTTGCCATCGGCCAGCTCGGTGTAGGCGTCGTCCTCGATGAGGGGCAGGCGCAATTCTTCACATAGCCTGACCAGCCGGTCCTTGTGCTCCTCGGGCATGATGCAGCCCAGCGGATTTTGCAGGTTGGGTACCACCACCACCCCCTTGATGTTGCCGTAGCTGCGCACTGCCAGCTCCAGCGCCTCCACCGAGATGCCGGTGTGCGGACTGGTCGGGATTTCCAGCGCCTTCATGCCCAGGTTTTCCAGCGCCTGCAGCAGGCCGAAATAAGTGGGCGACTCCACCGCAATGGTGTCTCCCGGTCCGGCCACGGCACGCAGGGCCAGGTTGAGCGCCTCGATACAACCGTGGGTGACGACCACTTCTTCATGATCGATGCGCATGCCGTGATGCAATGCGCGCCGCGCCACCGCCTGGCGGAAGGTGGCGTTGCCGTTGTGCGGCATGGCGCTGGTGAGCAGTTCGGGCCGCTCGCGCAGGGCGCGCATGGCGGCCTGCTTCAAGGTCTCCACCGCATACAGCTCGGGGGCACAGGTCATGCCGGAGAGGTCGATGCGGGGTGCGCCGCTCTGGCGCAGGGCGATGTACTTGGAGACCTTTTCATGGATGCCGACATACTGCTCGGGATCGATGGCCATCAGGCTCTTGGGCTCCTGCACCGGTCGGATCGCCGAGCGGCGCGGCTGGCGCACAAAATAGCCGGAACGCGGACGTGCTTCCAGCCAGCCGCCCTCTTCCATATGCCGCAGCGTCTGCAGGGCCGTCGACAGGCTCACCTGGTGCTGGCGCATGAGATCGCGCACCGACGGCATACGGTCACCCGCCACCAGCGTGCCGGTCTGGATGGCGCCCTGGTAATGCCCGGCCAGACGCCGGTACAGCGGCTGACGGCCGGGGCCGGAGTCGGAATCGGGAGCGGCGGCAAGCGCCGAGGCGGGAGTGCCCGGCGGCGGTGCCGCAGGCTGCAGGTCGGGGAGGAGCAGGCTGGTATCCATAACAGTCATCATCGTCCTGAGGTCGGAACCGAAACAGATACAGAGTAGGCGAAAAGCAGGGATAACAGAGCAAAAACAATCAGCCTGTTACGCAGCAGAGTGAATTTTCCTGTGCCTGTTGCGCCTGCATCGTCCTCCCTAGACTGCAGGCTGACCCATTCGACAAGGAGAACACCATGACTGCCCCGCTTCCTGCCCGCACCACCGTCCAGGTCCTGCCACTGGCGATGGGCCAGCATCTGCAACTGTGGCTTCCTGCGGGCAGCCAGCTGCTCTGCCAGGCCCCGCAGGTATGCGTGACCGAATCGGCGCAGTGGCAAGGCGAACGCCTGGTCAGCCGCCACACCCGGCTGGCCGATGGCGAGCAGATGGTGCTGGCGCATGAGGGCTGGATCGGCATCCTGGCCCCGCAAGGCGGCGAGCTGTTGTGCCTGCGGCCGCTGCGACAGCCCTGGTCTGACCGCCTGCCGGGCTGGGTGCGTGGCATGCGGCGCTGGGCGGCCAGCCGCCGCGTACGGGATGCCGGATGTGCAAAGCCGATGTGATCGAAGTTAACTTTTAGTTAATAAATACGCATCTGGATCAGGATTTCAGCGATAAAGTTGCGCAAAACGGAAAAACCGGGGTGGGAAGTAATGCAGAAGTTTCCGTAAAACCATTACACTTCATCATCAGCAAAAGATGAAGTGTCATGCAGAACGAATCCTCCCCCGCTCGCCCCGTTCCGACTCTTTCCGAACAGGAGACTTTCGACCTGACCCCCGTTTCCTTGTGGAAAGAGGATTACAGCGGCTTGAAGCGGCTGTTCGACCAATGGCGCGCCGACGGCGTGACCGACCTGCGCAGCTACCTGAGCCAGGATCCCCGCCGGGCGCAGGCCTGCGCCATGCAGATCCGCGTGGTCGCGGTCAACCGTCGCACCCTGGAATGGTATGAAGCGCGCGACCTGGCGCATCTGGTGGCGAACCTGGACAAGGTGTTCCGGGATGACATGATCGACACCTTCATCGACGAGATGGTGCAGTTATGGGAAGGCCGCAGCACCTTTTCCAGTTATACCGTGAATTACACCCTGGGCGGCAAGCGTCTGGACATCCAGCTCTCCGGCCGCATCATGCCCGGCAGTGAAGAGAGTTGGGATTACGTCCTGCTGGCCATCGAGAACGTGACCGAACGCGAAACCGCGCGCAAGAAACTCTCGCGCAGCGAAAACTATGCGCGCGGCTTGTTTGAATATTCACCCATCTCGCTGTGGGTGGAAGATTTCAGCGCAGTCAAGCGCCTCTTCGACGACCTGCATCGCATCGGCATCACCGATTTCCGCACTTTCACGGATGTGCATCCGGAATTCGTGGAACGCTGCATGCAGGAGATCCGCGTCATCGACGTGAACCTGCAGACGCTGTCCATGTTCGGCGCGCCGGACAAGGCGACCTTGCTCTCGCGCCTGTCCGACGTGTTCCGCGACGACATGCGACCGCATTTCAACGAACAGTTGATCGAGCTGTGGAACGGCAACCTGCTGCACCACCGCGAAGTGGTCAACTACTCTCTCACCGGCGAGACCCTGCACGTGCACCTGCAATTCTCGGTCTTCCCCGGTCACGAGAACAACTGGGACCTGGTGCTGGTGGCCCTGACCGACATCACCGCCCGCAAGAAGGCCGAAGCCTATCTCGAATTTCTCGGCAAGCACGATGAACTGACCAAGCTGCACAATCGCGCCTACATGGTCGATGAACTGAACCGCCTAGAGCGCAAGGGACCGTTCCCGGTCAGCGTGATCGTGGCCGATCTCAATGGCTTGAAGCAAGTCAACGATGAGCTGGGCCATGCCACCGGCGACGCCCTGCTGCGGCGCGTGGGCGAAGTGCTGGGCAAGGCGGTGGAACGTCCCGGCAGCGTGGCGCGCACCGGCGGTGACGAATTCGCCATCCTGCTGCCGGCCACCGACGAGCGTGGCTGCCAGTTGCTGATGGAACAGATCGAGAAACTGGTCGAAGTGAACAATCAGTACTACTCGGGCATGCCGCTGAGCCTGTCCATGGGCGCCGCCACCGGCGCTCCAGGCGAGCGCCTGGAGCAGGTGGTGCAGCGGGCGGACAGCCTGATGTATGAAGCAAAACACCATTATTACGCCAGCACGCCCGGCGTCGAACGGCGCCACCCGGACGACTGACATCGTGCCGGCGCCTGCACCCTGTGCGCGTGAAGAACTGACCCTGGCGGTCGGTGCGGAAACGCTGGCAGCCGATATCCTGGGCAGCACGGTGGGCCAGTCGGTTCACACCTTGGTACTGCATGGTGCCGGACAAGGCGATCGCCAGCGTCAGTGGCCCTTGCGCCAGTCCCTGGCCGCACGCGGTTGCGCCAGTGCGGCCATCGACTTTTCCGGCCATGGGCAGAGCAGCGCCCTGCTACCCAATTCCCTGACCAAACGCCTGGACGAAGCGCAGGCCGCCCTGGATCGCTTGACGGTCGCTCCCCGTACCGTCGTGGGCGTGAGCATGAGCGGCGAGATCGCCCTGCGCCTGGCCTGCCGGCCGGACAACCAGATCACCCATGTGGTCACCCTGGTGGGTGCGCTCTACGATGGTGCAGCCTTCGCCCTGCCCTTCGGACCAGCCTTCAGCGCCGCCTTGCGACGGCCACACAGCTGGCGCGACGCCGATCTGCTGCCGATGATGCACGCCTATCGCGGACGACTGACCCTGATTCGCGCCGCCGAGGATGCCGTCATTCCGGCGGAGATCGCCGAACTGATCAGCCAGCACGCCACCTCGGCCAGCCACTGCCGCATCATCGACCTGCCGGGTGTGGATCACCGCATCAGCGAACGCAGCGCCCAGGACCCCGCACTGTGTAGTCATCTGGCCACACTCATCGCCGCTTGAACGCACTGAAAGAAAAAGGGAACGGACTCAGGCCGTCGTCGAGATCAGGCCGCCGACCACGCTCTGATTGACGATGTCTTCGACGATGGAACCGGTCAGGTCGGGATTGGACTTGAGCAGCAAGGACAGCGGCGAAGCCAGGGCCTGTCCGCTGAACATGCCGGAGCCGTCGTAGATGCCCGTGTTGGAAGAAGAAGGGACGGAAATGCTGCCCAGCACGCCCTGGTAATAGGATTGGGTGGCCTCGGTCTGTGTGCTGTCCGGGGTGCTCACCGGCGTACCGGCACTGACAAAGCTGTCGAACAGACCGGCAGCATTGTAGGTCAGCCCGGCATTGTCGGCCGAGCCGCCTCCCAGAGTGACGATCACCGAAGCATCCGTCGACAGCGCGACCGCCTGAGCCAGGGCCGCAGGGTTGTTGGCTGGCTTGACCGGATTGCCGGGGACGACACCGGCAGGCAGGCCGTAGGGGTCGGAACCGCCGAGGGTTGTCAATGAAGTATCGATGGCCATGTTCATGCCGCCAATGTGGAATATGCAGGAAAAGACTGCTACCCGTCGATTCTAGGCAACTCCGGGGGCATGGGCAAGGCCGGGCATGGTCAGATGTCGCTGCTGTTTCCTTCAGTTACATTTTCCGATGTCTGAATGGAAACGATAAAAACCGATAGCCCCGATAGCCAGCGAAAAAACACCCGGTCTGAGCCGGGTGTGTTGCGTTGCCTTTTTTCTTGTTCTACAAGAAAACCGGATCAATGCGGGGCATCCCCGTGCTCATCCGTGGTCTGCACGATGCTGACCGGCTTGCCGTTCATGCGGCGCCAGACATAGACGCCATAGCCGGACAGGCCATACAGCACGAACAGTCCGAACAATACCTTGGACGGGTCGCTGGAAATGAGCACCAGTGCCACCACCACCAGCAGCGCCGCAATGAAGGGCACCGGCTTGCGGAAGTTGACATCCTTGAAGCTGTAGAACGGCACATTGGTGACCATGGTGATGCCGGCGTAGAGGGTAATGACCCAGGCGTACCAGCTCAGGTCGGTACCGGCAAAGCGCAGGTCATCCATCAGCCAGACGAAACCGGCCACCAGGGCGGCCGCGGCCGGGCTGGGCAAGCCCTGGAAGTAACGCTTGTCGACCACGGCGATGTTGGTATTGAAGCGGGCCAGGCGCAGCGCACCGCCGGCGCAGTAGACGAAGGCCGCCAGCCAGCCCAGCTTGCCCATGCCGCGCAGCGACCATTCATAGACCACCAGCGCCGGCGCGGCGCCGAAGGAGACCATGTCGGACAAGCTGTCATACTGGGCGCCGAATTCGCTTTGGGTATTGGTCATGCGGGCCACGCGACCATCCAGGCTGTCCAGCACCATGGCCACGAAGATGGCGATGGAGGCATAGTCGAACTTGAGGTTCATGGCCATCACGATGGCGTAGAACCCGCAGAAGAGCGCCGCCGTGGTGAAGGCGTTGGGCAACAGGTAGATGCCGCGCGAGCGCCGCCGCGCCACTACCTGCCCGGCCTCGTCCAGTTGCGCGACCTTGGGGCGGCGCAGGGATTTCGGGAAGGGAATGCCGGGCTTGGCCTTGCGTCGTCGTAATGTGGGCATCGATATCTATCAGTGAGGAGGACGGAAATCGCAGTACGCAGTCTGCGCTTGGGCCTCATCCGTGGTACCGCTGCAAGCGCATGCAGGGGTGGCCGCGGTGAGGCCTTCGTGGTGTGATCAGAGTTCGGCCAGAATGGTTTCGGTGGCCGAGACCTTTTCACCGACGGTGACCTTGGGGGTGGCCGTCAGCGGCAGGTACACGTCCACGCGCGAACCGAAACGGATGAAGCCATAGCGCTGACCACGGGCCAGGGTGTCGCCGGCCTTCACGTAGCAGAGGATACGGCGGGCGATCAGGCCAGCCACCTGCACGCAGGTCACGCTGTGGCCGCTGGTGGTGGTGATGGCCAGGGCGTTGCGTTCGTTTTCCAGCGAGGCCTTGTCGAGGTCGGCATTGACGAACTTGCCGGGGAAGTACTGCACCTTCTCGATCTTGCCATCCACCGGGGCACGGTTGGAATGGACGTTGAAGACGTTCATGAAGACGCTGATCTTCAGGGCTTCACGGTCAGTGTAGGGATCATGGGCACGGGCCACCACAACGATGCGGCCATCGGCCGGGGACAGCACGGCATTGGCGGCTTGCGGGATGACGCGCGGCGGGTCGCGGAAAAACTGCAGCACGAACAGCGCGATGATCCACAGCGGGAAGGACCAGGCGCCACAGAAATAGCTTGCCAGCGCTGCCACGACCACGGCGATGGTCAGGAAGGGCCAGCCTTCGCGGGCGATGATGGGATGGGGATAGTGGTTGTTGTTCAATGTTGCTCCAGGGATCGCGCGGTACTCGCGGAAAGTTCAAAAGTAAAAGCGTGCCTATTCTAGTCCAGCGCCCGTTAAATGCAATGAAATGCACCGCCACCAGGCCGGTGGCGGTGCATCTCGGGCCATTGAGCACAATGTTTCGAGGCGCCGCACGACATGAGCCGGGCCATCCGGGCCGGGCGGACCGCCTCAGCGCGGTTGCGGGCGCGAGAAGCTCAGCTTGAGCTCATTGCGCGCCAGGCCGCGCGGACCGGTCAGCTGCATCTGTCCGATCAGAATCGTCACTTCGGCGTCGGCGTAGTCCAGGCCGGTGACTTCCGTGATCTGGCGCAAGTCGCCCTGACGGCGCTCCTGCGGCTCGTCGGCGATGATACCGGGGGGCTCTTTCGCCAGCGGCGCACAAGCCTTCACATCGTTGACCAGGCGCTGATAGGCGCGACCCATGTCGGCCGACGTGGGATAGCGCCAGATGCAGGTATAGACCGAGGAATTGTCGGCAATGGCGCAACTCTCGGCACCATCGAGCATGAAGTTGGACAGATAGATCGGGCCGCGCTTCTCGCTCTTCATGACGGAATCGGGGCCGTCTTTCTTCCAGCCGTCAAAATGCGACTGCGACTGCTGGTGGATGGCGCGCAGGTCGGCACAGATGTCGGCATGGGCCGTGCTGGCCACCAGGGCGGTGAAGAGCGGCAGGAGCAGCTTGGTGAAGGTCCGCATGATGAGATGATCTTCTTGAAACGGAAAGGGAGGCCGATTATAGCCTCCCTCCCCTGCCAACCCGAGCGGGTTGACGATTCTTGATATGAAGCGTTCGGACCGAACGCTTCGGTTCATTGGCTTACTTGAAGCGCACCTTGCCCACCAGGCGCATGTTGACGGTGGATTCACCCGGCTCAAAGCTGGGCTCGGCGACCGATGTACTTTCCTGCGCCATGTCCGAACGCATCATGGCCTTGGCCATCATGGGCGCGGGCGCCGCTGCGGCATAGTTGCCGGAGCCTTCGAAGTCCACGGTTTCAACCACCGCATCCGATGGCGCACGGTGCATGGCATTGGCGATGAAGCCGATGCGCTCTTCCAGGTTGCGATAGGTGGCATTGACCAGGGTCGCATCCAGCTTCCTGGCCGCTGCCGGGCTCAAGCCGAATTGCAGGCCATTGAGGCTCATCAGGGCCTGGGCTGAGGAGACGGTCTTGGGCAGCGCCGCCAGGTTCTCGGTGGTCATCTCCAGATACTGGCCGACCCGCCATCCCACGACCTGACGCGCCTTGGCCGGTTGACGGGGCTGCTGCGGCGTGACCTGCGGTGGTTCCGCATAGACCGCGTAGGTGTAATAACCGTAGCTCTTCAGCGCGGCCTGCGGATCCTGCCGCTTGAGGAGCTCGATGCCCTGCTTCATCTTCTGGTTCACGCGGGAGGCGGCGGCAGACTTGTCCTTGTCCTGCTCTTCGACCTGCAGGGTCACGCGCGCCTGATCGTTCGGTACGCTGATTTCTCCGCTGGCCGGGACCACGACCAGGGTGCCGGTGGTCGGGACAGTCGCCGGGGCGCTGTTCGATGTCTGCGCCTGGGCAGCGATGCAGGCCGTGGCCAGGACGGCGCCCAGCATCAGTTTGCGGGAAGGTGTCATAAGGGATCCTCTTTATTCTTGGTCGGTGACGGGGGTGATGATAGCTTCATCTGCCAAGCATCTACCCGGCACTTCGACGACAGGTGTCAAGAATTGGTTCTTGGCCAAGTGCAACAAGCCGTAACGCAATGACCATGGGCGACACCGCACATGGACGAAAAAAAAACGCCACGGCGAACCGTGGCGTTTTCAGGGTCTTGCGCTGCCAGCGGCAGATCAGTTCTTGCTTTGATCGACCAGCTTGTTGGCCTTGATCCAGGGCATCATGGCGCGCAGCTTCTCGCCCACGATTTCGATCTGGTGTTCGGCGTTGATGCGACGACGCGACATCAGGGTCGGTGCACCGGCCTTGTTTTCCAGGATGAAGCTCTTGGCGTATTCGCCGGTCTGGATGTCTTCCAGCACCTTCTTCATGGCAGCCTTGCTTTCGGCGTTGATCACGCGCGGGCCGGTCACGTACTCGCCGTATTCGGCGTTGTTGGAGATCGAGTAGTTCATGTTGGCGATACCGCCTTCATAGATCAGGTCGACGATCAGCTTGAGCTCGTGCAGGCACTCGAAGTAAGCCATTTCCGGCGCGTAGCCAGCTTCGACCAGGGTTTCGAAACCGGCCTTGATCAGTTCCACGGTACCGCCGCACAGCACGGCTTGTTCGCCGAACAGGTCGGTTTCGGTTTCTTCGCGGAAGTTGGTTTCGATGATGCCGGCACGGCCGCCGCCGTTGGCGGTGGCGTACGACAGGGCCAGGTCACGGGCGCTGCCGGACTTGTCCTGGTGCACGGCGATCAGGTGCGGCACGCCGCCACCCTGGCTGTAGGTCGAACGCACGGTGTGGCCGGGGGCCTTGGGGGCGATCATGATGATGTCCAGGTCAGCGCGCGGCACGACCTGGCCATAGTGGATGTTGAAGCCGTGGGCGAAGGCCACGGTGGCGCCTTGCTTGGCGAAGGGCGCGACGTTTTCGGCATAGACCTGGCCGATGTTTTCGTCGGGCAGCAGGATCATGATGACGTCGGCATCCTTGACGGCGTCGTTGACTTCAGCGACCTTCAGGCCGGCCTTTTCAGCCTTGGACCAGGACGCACCGCCCTTGCGCAGGCCAACGGTCACCTTCACGCCGGAATCCTTCAGGTTCAGGGCGTGGGCGTGGCCTTGCGAACCGTAACCGATAATGGTCACGTTCTTGTTCTTGATCAGGGACAGGTCTGCGTCTTTGTCGTAGAAAACTTTCATGATTTTTTCCTATGTTCCGAGTAACTCGAATTTGAATGTATGTGTATGTGTGTGATGCGTACTGCCTGGCGCGGTCGATCAGATCTTCAGGATCCGCTCGCCACGGCCGATGCCGGAGCCGCCGGTACGGACCGTTTCCAGGATCGCGGTGCGATCCAGGGCGTCGATGAAGGCGTCCAGCTTGCTCTTGGCGCCGGTCAGCTCGATCGTGTAGGTCTTTTCGGTGACGTCGATGATGCGGCCACGGAAGATATCCGCAGTGCGTTTCATCTCTTCCCGTTCCTTGCCCACTGCGCGCACCTTGATCAACATCAGTTCGCGCTCGATGTGCGCGCCTTCGGTCAGATCGACGACCTTCACCACCTCGATCAGGCGGTTCAGGTGTTTGGTGATCTGTTCGATCACATCATCCGAACCCGAGGTCACGATGGTCATACGCGACAGGGTCGAATCTTCGGTGGGTGCAACGGTGAGCGTTTCGATGTTGTAGCCGCGTGCGGAGAACAGACCCACGACACGGGACAATGCGCCGGCTTCGTTTTCCAGCAGCACAGAAATGATATGGCGCATGTTAGAGATCCTCCGAACCCAGCAACATTTCAGTCAAACCCTTGCCCGCCTTGACCATCGGCCAGACGTTCTCGGTTTGATCCGTGATGAAGTTCATGAAGACCAGCCTGTCCTTCATGGCGAAGGCTTCGCGCAGCGCGCCATCGACATCGCCCGGTTTCTCGATTTTCATACCGACGTGGCCGTAGGACTCCGCCAGCTTGTTGAAGTCCGGCAGCGAATCCATGTAGGACTCGGAATAGCGCGAACCGTAGTCGATCTGCTGCCACTGGCGCACCATGCCCAGGAAGCGGTTGTTGAGCAGAATGATCTTGGGCGTCAGGTGATACTGCTTGCAGGTCGCCAGCTCCTGGATGCACATCTGGATCGAGGCTTCGCCGGTGATGCAGGCGACCGTCGCATCGGGGTTGGCCATCTGCACGCCCATGGCGTACGGCAGGCCCACGCCCATGGTGCCCAGGCCACCGGAATTGATCCAGCGGCGCGGCTTGTCGAAACCGTAGTATTGCGCAGCCCACATCTGGTGCTGGCCGACGTCGGAGGTGATGAAGGCATCGCCCTTGGTCACTTCCCACACCTTCTGCACCACGGATTGCGGCTTGATGAATTCGTCGGAGGTCGCGAACTTGAGGCAGTCACGCTTGCGCCATTCGTTGATCTGCTTCCACCAGGCATCCAGCGCCGCGCCGTTCTGGCGGGTCTCGGCCGAATCCAGTTGCGACAGCAGTTCCTGCAACACGTCCTTGACGTTGCCCACGATGGGGATGTCGACCTTGACGCGCTTGGAAATCGACGACGGATCGATATCGATATGAATGATCTTGCGGGCATGCGAAGCGAAGTGCTTCGGGTTGCCGATCACGCGGTCATCGAAGCGCGCGCCGATGGCGATCAACACGTCGCAGTGCTGCATGGCCATGTTGGCTTCGTAGGTACCGTGCATGCCGGGCATGCCCACGAACTTGTCGCTGGACGAACGATAGGCGCCCAGACCCATGAGGGTATTGGTACAGGGATAGCCCAGGCGATCGACCAGCTTGTTGAGCTCCGGCGCGGCATTGGCCAGGATGATGCCACCGCCGGTATAGATCATCGGGCGCTCGGCCGACAGCAGCAGTTGCAGCGCCTTGCGGATCTGACCCGAGTGGCCCTTGTCGACCGGCTTGTAGGAACGCATTTCCACCGCCTTCGGATACTCGTAGGCG
Organism: Herbaspirillum sp. C7C8; assembly: GCF_022627875.1. NCBI lineage: Bacteria > Pseudomonadati > Pseudomonadota > Betaproteobacteria > Burkholderiales > Oxalobacteraceae > Herbaspirillum > Herbaspirillum sp. C7C8. The sequence goes on along the minus strand of NZ_JABXGG010000002.1, from coordinate 413,601 downwards.
CAGGTGTGCATGGTGATGTCCTTCGGAATATCGACCAGGACCGGGCCGGGACGGCCGGTGGTGGCGATATAGAAGGCTTTCTTGACGGTTTCCGCCAGGTCCTTCACATCCTTCACGAGGAAGTTGTGCTTCACGCAGGGGCGGGTGATACCGACGGTGTCGCACTCCTGGAACGCGTCCTGGCCGATGGCGGTCGACGGCACCTGGCCGGAGATCACCACCATGGGAATCGAATCCATGTAGGCCGTCGCCAGGCCGGTGACCGCATTGGTCACGCCAGGACCGGAAGTGACGATGGCCACGCCGACTTTCTGCGAGCTGCGCGAATACGCGTCAGCGGCATGCACGGCGGCCTGTTCGTGACGAACCAGGATGTGCTGGAATTTGTCTTGCTTGAAGATTGCGTCGTAGATGTAGAGGACGGCGCCACCAGGATAGCCGAAGACGTGTTCAACACCCTCTTCAGCCAGGCATCGGACGAGTATGTCCGCGCCGGTGAGTTGCTCAGCACTCATGCTGCTTCCTTTCAAGGTCCATTGGAAATTGATCGGATGTTCTCTCCTGACGGAATCGCATTCGTCGTCTTGCCGGCAGCATCCCTTTATTGTGCGGTCACGCCGTTTCTGCGCTCCAACCGTAGTGGAGTTTGAAACGCCGCTCAACGCGACTCGTTCAGCCTTGGATCAAGTTCGACTTTTACTGATTCCTCGCGCTTGTGGCACGGGTTAGAACAAACAAGCTTTAAACCTATAAAGCGTTTCCTCGCACCGGCACGACCTTATGTGAAGCACCGGCAAGGAACAAAAACGCCCCAGATGTGGGAGGCGGAGAACAGGACAGTAATGCGTTGCATCATTTTGGTCAAGCGAATTCCGGTGAAATCGTTGTCAATACTCGCGTTCGCCGACGCGGCCGCGGATAAACTTCAGGACAAGGAGGACCATTTTTGCTAGCATTCGGTCTGCTTTTTGACGATTTCTTGCATTTTTCGCATCTAGGCTGGCCAGGATGAAGGTTTTTAACTGATCTGGCCGGTGACCCATCCGGCACACCGTATTGCATGGCAACTGACAAAGAACTCTCCGATTTTCTTGAAAGTGTCGAACGCCGCGCCTTCAAACAGGCGGTGTATGCCGTGCGCAAGGATGAAGTGGCGCTGGACGTCGTTCAGGATGCAATGATCAAGCTGGCCGAGAAATACGGCGACAAGCCGGTCGAGGAACTGCCGATGCTGTTCCAGCGCATCCTGCAGAACACCATTCACGATTTCTTCCGCCGCGAAAAGGTGCGCAACACCTGGGTCAGCCTGTTCTCCAGCTTTGGCGGCAATGGCGGCGACGGCGAGGGCGGCGAGGATTTCGACCTGCTCGAGAGCCTGGAGTCGGCAGACGGCACGGAAGCGGCCGAATCCAGCGCCGACAAGGTCGAGCGCGAGCAGACCCTGAACCTCATCGATGCGGAGATACAAAAGCTGCCGACACGTCAACGGGAAGCGTTCCTGATGCGTTACTGGCAGGACATGGACGTGGCGGAAACAGCCGCCGCCATGGGTTGCTCCGAAGGTAGCGTCAAAACCCATTGCTCCCGCGCAACACACGCGCTGGCTCAAGCTCTCAGAGCCAAAGGAATCTCATTATGACCAACAAGGAAATGCAGTTCGCCTACAAGGTGAAGCTGGCGCTTGACGCCAATCTGGACAATCTGTCCGACGACACGTTGCAAAGCCTGGCGGCGGCCCGCCGCGTCGCGCTGGCGCGCAAGAAGCAGGCGCCGATCCACGTGCGCGTGCAGCAGCCCGTGCTGGCCGGTGCCCTGGGTGGCGCCATGATGTCATCCGAAAAACCGTCGTGGTGGAATCGCCTGGGCGTGGCTGCCCCGCTGCTGCTGGGCATCGTTCTGTTCGCCGGCATCTATCAGCACGAACACGCCAAGCGCGTGAGCTACCTGGCTGACATCGATGCGGCCGTACTCTCCGACGAGCTGCCGCTGTCGGCTTATCTGGATCATGGTTTCAACGCCTACCTGGCCGAAAAGGGACAATAAGACGATGCACAAGACCACCGGCACTGCTGCAAAGGCTTGCGTTCGCCCCTGGCGCATTGCGCTGGCGCTGGCGGTGCTGGCCGGTGGATTGAGCTGCGCCTGGACCGTGGCACAGAATGCGCCGGCGCAAAGCGCCCCGACCGCTGCAGCACCGGCAGCAGCCAGCGTCACCCCGGCACCGGCTGCCGCCCCCGGCACAACAGCGACGACACCATCCCCCGCGCCGGCAGCCGCTGCCACGCATGCCAACAAGTCGACCGGCAAGTCTGCTGCCCGCAAACCGGAGAACAAGCTGGCCTGGGCCAACCTGTCGCCCGCCCAGCGCCAGGCCCTGGAACCGCTGACCGGCGAATGGCCGCGCATGAGTGAGCTGCAGCGGGAAAAATGGCTGGAAATCGGCAAGCGCTACACCAGGATGAAGCCGGAAGCGCAACAGCGCCTGCACGAGCGCATGCGCGACTGGGTCAAGCTCACGCCGGCCGAGCGCAGCGCCGCCCGTACCAATTACGCCCGCGCCAAGAAGCTGGATGCGGAAGAAAAGCACGAGCAATGGGCCAAGTACCAGCAACTTTCCGAAGAACAGAAAAAGAAGCTGGCCGAATCCCGGCTGCCCAGACGCGTGGCCAAGTTGCCGACCTCGCCCTCTGCGGCAGCCCCGGCCATCCAGTTGCCCGCCGAGGCACTGGACCGGCCGTTGCCTGTCGTCCCCGCCCCCACCCCTGCCACAGCACCGGCGCCTGCGCTGGTGCCGGGCTCGCAAGCCACCCCGGTGCCCGCGATGGCGCCGACGGCATCGGCACCCACGACCGTGGCCGTCAGTGCAGCCGTCGTCCCTGGCACCACGGAATCGAGCGATAGCAAGTAAGCCCGGGCAGATACTGCCCGCTTTCACCTGCTGCCCCTACCTTCTCAGCCTTCCTGCCGCCGCCCCCTGCATGCGGCGGCATTGGCACATCCATAGCCAGGACAACTCAGCGCATGATGCACATTCTTGCCCTGCCTCAAGCATGCGCATAGGCAAGCGCGCCTGATTGCATTACCATCTGGCGGCCATGTCGCTCACCACGCGCCGATGGCTTCAGATCACCCCATCCAGAACGGAATCCACAGGAACCATGCCGGAACTGACCACGCCCTCCCTGCGCCGCCGCATGAGCAGCATGCTCTATGAATCCATGCTGCTGTTTGGCGTGCTGTTCATGTCGGGCTGGCTGTTTTCGACACTGCTGCAGCAGCGCCACGCGCTTTACCTGCGTCATGCCCTGGAGGGCTGGCTGTTCCTGGTACTGGCGGCCTACTTCATCTGGTTCTGGACCCACGGCGGACAGACGCTGGCCATGAAGACCTGGCGTTTTCGCGTGGTCGACCGCGACGGCCTGCCGCTGCGCCCCTGGCGCGCCCTGCTGCGCTTCCTGCTGGCCTGGCTGTGGATACTGCCGGGCCTGGCGCTGGCTTCGCTCACGCGCAGCCAGGCCTGGTTGCTGTTTCTGATCCCCGCAGCCAACCTGCTGCTGTGGGCCATGACCGCGCGCATGGATCCGCATGGCCAGTTCCTGCACGACCGCCTGGCCGGCACCCGCCTGGTCGACCTCACGCCGCGCCCCCGGGCCGCCGACAGTCCGCCTGACGCCAAGTCATGAAGACGACATGAGCGCCCCGCCGCGCTCTGTTATGCTCTCGGCCGAAGGGTTGCAGCCGCATGCCCTTGGACCTGACCGCCTCCGACCGACGCCCGCATGATTTCACGCATCTCCAGAACCCTGCTCCTCATCCAGTTCGGCATCGCGATCCTGTTCTACTTCCTGTTGCGGCATTTCGACTGGCCCATCCTGGCCGCTGCAGGAGGGGGCGTACTGATCGTGCTGCTGCTGCGCGCCCAAATCACCGCCAACAGCTTTTTCCTGACCTGGCCCTATCGCGGCCGCACCTCCAACCCGGTGGAGATCACCTGGCTGCAGATCGCTACACTGTTCCTGCGCGAATTCCGCGCCACCATGCTGTGCTCGTCCTGGGGCATGCCCTTCCTGCGCTTCGAACAGTTCAGCTACCCCGACACGACCTCGCTGCCGGTGCTGCTCATCCACGGCTACGGCTGCAACAGCGGCTATTGGCGCTGGATGAGCCTGGAGCTGCGCGAAGCCCGCATTACCCACTACGCGCTGGACATGGAACCGGTCTTCGGCAGCATCGATGACTACGCGCCCCTGGTGCATGCAGCCGTGCAACGCGTACTGGCCGAGACCGGGCAGAAAAAGATCGTCATCCTCGCCCACAGCATGGGCGGACTGGCTGCCCGCGCCTACCTGCGCGATCACGGCTGCGACCGCGTGGCCCGCGTGATCACCCTGGGCACGCCACACCATGGCACGGCCATTGCCAACTTCGGCATCGGCATCAACTGCGGTGAAATGAACTGGCTGGGCCGCTACGAAGAAGGACGCAGCAGCGAATGGTTGCAAAAGCTGGCCGCCACCGAAGAAGCCGATGCGCTGGGCCACATCGTGTCGATCTATTCCCAGCACGACAACATCATCTCGCCGCAAAGCTCGGCCCACCTGGAGGGCGCCTGGAACATCCCGGTCATCGGCATCGGCCACGTCGCCCTGGCACTGGAACCCTCGATCCAGAAGATGGTGATCGACCTGATCCACAACGCCCGCGACTGAGCGCAGCGTCCGCTTGCGCCCTGTAAGCAAGAAGCCGTCCGGCGGGAGCGGGACGGCTTCTCGGATGAGGCTGCACCGCCTCCGGCGGGGCCAGGGTGGGCTTACTTCTTGGATGCGTCCTGCAGCTTCTGACCGGCTTCTTCCATCTTTTCACCGGTCTTCTGGGCCAGCTCCTTGGCGCCTTCCTTGGTCTTTTCGTAGGCTTCCTTGGCGTCGGCCTTGGCCTTGTCCATGGCGCCATCGAGCTTGGAACCGGACTCGGAAGCCTGGTCCTTGGTCTGGCCGCTCACTTCATCGAGTTTCTTGCCGGCGTCCTGCACCGCACCGTCGATCTTCTTGCCCAACGCTTCGGCCGGACCCGGCTCTTCCTTCTTCTGGCAGGCCGCCAGCAGGGTAATGGCCGCCAGACTCACCGCCACGCCGGCCAGCAGTTTGGACATCTTGTTCATGTTCTCATCCTTTCCATTCATGGTTGACGATCCCGAGCTATCGGGATGGGGGTGACGATAGCACAGCGGCAAGCGCCTGCCTGCCGCTGCGAAAATTGCTTACATTTCTTGCAAATCCGTCGATCATCGCGAAACGTCGCTGAACATCAACATTTCTTCATCAGAAAAGCCAGCCGCGCGGCGCGCCTCCAGATTGAAGGGGCCGCGCAGCGGCGGCGCCCGGTGGCGCCGGCACAGCTCGGCGAAGCTTGTCACGGGATCAAGCTGGCGCTGCGCGCACAGCCAGTTGAACCAGCGGTTGCCGATGAGTACATGGCCGACCTCGTCGCGCATGATGATATCCAGAATCTCGGCGGCCGCCAGGTCACCGGCCTGCGCCAGCTTGGCGCGCACCGGCGGCGCCGCGTCCAGCCCGCGCGCTTCGAGCGTACGCGGCACCAGGGCGATACGGGCCAGGACGTCGTCCTTGGTCGATTCGGCCATGTCCCACAAGGCGTTGTGGGCGGTGAAATCGCCATAGCGGTAGCCTAGCGTCTTCAGATGATCGGCCAACAAACTGAAGTGACAGGCTTCCTCGTCGGCCACCTGCAGCCAGTCTTCATAGAATTGGCGCGGCATGCCGGCAAAGCGCCAGAGCGCATCCAGCGCCAGGTTGATGGCATTGAACTCGATATGCGCCAGCGCGTGGATCAGCGCAGCCCTGCCCTCAGGTGTGCCCATGGAACGATGCTTCACCTCCAGCGGCGAAACCAGCTCGGGACGCGCCGGGCGGCCAGGGATGCCGGTGGCAGATTCGGTGGCGGCCAGGTCGTCTGTTTCCAGCGCTACCTGCCCCGCCTGCCAGGCAAGGCGCAAGGCCCGCACGGAACTGCACTTGAGCGCAGGACGCGTTTCCCTCAGGCAAGACAGCGCGGCGCTACGCAGGCGGGTGAATGAAAAGACTTCATCTGGGGACGAGACGTGATCCAAGGAACTGACTTTCAGGGAAGGTAGAATACGCGGTTGAGGACGCCGACTTTGCCTCCATATGAAAAAATATGAAGATAAATGTCCAATAATGCAAGCCGGGACAAGGCAGAGCCGAGGCATCACCCACCGACCAGCAGGTAACGAGGAGACAATTTTATTATGGCGATCTACCAATTGGCAGAGGACATTCCCGAGATCCACGACACCGCCTTCGTGGCCGAGTCGTCCACGGTCGTGGGCAAGGTGAAGATGGAGGCGCATTCCAGCGTCTGGTTCAACGTGGCCATTCGTGGCGACAATGAGCTCATCACCATCGGTGAGAACAGCAACGTGCAGGAAGGGGCGGTGCTGCACACCGATGTGGGCTATCCGATGGTGATCGGCAAGAACGTCACGGTCGGGCACCAGGCCATGCTGCATGGCTGCACCATCGGTGAAGGTGCGCTCATCGGCATCCAGGCAGTGGTACTCAATGGCGCCAAGATCGGCAGGAACTGCCTGGTCGGCGCCGGTGCCCTGGTCACCGAGGGCAAGGAGTTTCCCGACAACTCCCTGATCATCGGTGCTCCCGCCAAGGCGGTTCGCCAGTTGAGTGAAGAAGATATCGCGCGCATGCGGGCTGGCACCGACAGCTACGTGCAGCGCGCGCAACAGTTCAAGACCCAGCTCAAGCGCATAGCCTGAGCGGTCAAGCAAAGGAAACGATGAAAGACACGCTGCAAAAATTCCTGGTCGACAACGCGCCCGTACGAGGCGAACTGGTCGAGATTTCCGATACCTGGCGCCAGGTGCAAGCGCGCCGCGACTATCCCGTTGCGGTCCGTACGCTCCTGGGCGAAATGCTGGCCGCCTCGGCCCTGCTGTCGGCCAATCTGAAGTTCAACGGCATGATCGTCATGCAGATCCATGGCGACGGCCCGGTCAAGCTGCTGGTGGTCGAATGCGACTCCGAGCTGCAACTGCGCGCCACTGCCAAGCTGGCTGACGGTGCCGAGATGGCTGACGATGCCACGCTGACCGATCTGGTCAACGCCAATGGTCATGGGCGCTTCGTCATCACGCTCGATCCCAAGGACAAGCTGCCCGGCCAGCAAGCCTACCAGGGCGTAGTGCCGCTGGATGGCGAGAGCGTGGCCACTGTCATCGAGAACTACATGCTGCGCTCCGAACAGCTCGATACCAAGCTGTGGCTGGCCGCGGATGAAAAGGTCTCGCGCGGCCTGCTGCTGCAGAAGCTGCCTTCCATTGGCGGTACCGCAGCGCCGACTGCCAAGCCGGAAGGTGAACTGGAAGACTGGAACCACATGGTCATGCTGGGCGATACCTTGAAGCGCGAGGAATTGCTCTCCACCGACATCGCCACGCTGATGCACCGCCTGTTCTGGGAGCAGACCATCCGCGTCTTCGACCCGGTGCATCCGCAATTCCACTGCTCCTGCTCGCGCGAGAAGGTCGGCAACATGTTGAAGATGCTGGGTCAGGAAGAAGTGGCTGAGGCACTGTCACAGATGGAAAAGCTGGCCATCGACTGCGATTTCTGCGGCCAGCATTACGAGTTCGATGCGGTCGATTGCGCACAGCTGTTCGTGGCCGATGTGGGTGGTGCGAGCGAGGCGAGTGACGCGCGGCATTGAGCGGGCGCGAGTGGGTGGGGCAGAAGAATTTCGGGAAAATCGGAAAGAACAAGGTTCCGGCAAAAACCGACAGCGGTATTTCAAATGGCCAGGTCTATAATCGCCGAATGACTTCCGCCACCCACCTCCTCGCCGACAAATACCCTGTGGCCCGCGACGCCGGGCCGTCCGCCATCGGCCCGCGGACAGAGGAAGAGCAAAAGCTTCTGGCGCTGATCGACGAGGGCCTGCAATCCGGCCCCGCCATCGACATCACCATTGACGAGCTCGCCAGTCAACTACGCGAGCGCATCCGTAACAAGACAGCATGACAGGTGCGCATGCGCATGCGTTTGTCCCCCGTCGCGCAACGCGACATCCTCGACATCACCGACCATTACACTGCACTTTCGCCACACCTGGGCGAACGCTTCACGGAAGAACTCACCACCACCTTACACGACCTGACAAGGCAACCCGGCATGGGATCGCGGCGCTATGCCCACCTTCTGCCGGATCGCTCGCTGCGGATGTGGCGGCTGGATCACTTCCCTTACCTTCTGTTCTATCGCGCGCGCGATGACACCTTCAGTCTGCTGCGCGTGCTGCACGAACGCCGCGCCCTGTCAGCGGATGCCCTGCGTTACTGAGCCCTGGCTTACTCTGCATCCGGCACCAGCAAGGCCATCTGCCCGGCATCCAGATACGTCCACTCCCCTTCTTCCAGTTCCAGCGCCTCCAGCTGCAAGCCGCCGATGGCGGTGCGCTGCAAGGCGCTGCAATGGTTGCCGGCTGCGGCCAGCATGCGCTTGACCTGGTGATACTTGCCCTGCTCCAGCACGATTTCCAGCAGGTTCTCACCCAGTTGACGGCAACGGGTAGCCGACAGCGGCGCCGGTTCGTCATGCAGTTGCACGCCGGCCTTCAGTTGCGCGATCAAGGCCTCGGTCACCGGCTCGGCCGTGGTGGCCGCATAGACCTTGGGCACGTGGCGCTTGGGTGAGGACTGCGCGTGAATGAACGCGCCGTCGTCGGACATCAGCAGCAGGCCGGTCGTGTCGTGATCCAGCCGCCCCACCGGCTGCACGTCGCGCCAGGTGAACTGTTCCGGCAGCAGCGTCAACACGCCCGGATGATGGCTGGGCTTGCGCGAGCATTCGATGTTCTGCGGCTTGTTGATGGCGATGTAGACGTGTTCGCGGTATTCCCACTCTTCCTCGAAGATGGTCAGCACCAGGCCGTTGGTATCCGGGGTGGCGCGGTAGTCGTCCACCACCTCGCCATGAATCGACACTTCACCATCCTCGATGAGTTCACGGCAATATTTGCGCGAACCGAACCCCTGCGATTGCAGGATGCGGTCCAGGGTCAGCTTGGCCATGTCAGCCTTCTCCTTGTTCGTTTTGTTCTTGCCGGCCGGCCTTGGCCTGCTTCGGTTCCAGAATCTGGCGGGCGATGCCGCGCAGGATGTTGACCTCTTCGGTCTCCAGCCGGGCGCGCGAGAACATGCGTTTCAAGCGCGGCATCAGCTTCTTGGGATTGTCCGGGTTGAGAAAATCGATGGCCACCAGAGCCTGCTCCAGATGCGTAAACATACCCTCGATCTCGGCCACGCTGGCGCTCTCCCCGTGGAAACCCACCTCGCCCGGCGCACGCGCATCGCCACTGGTCTGCATCGGGCCACCCTGCACTTCCAGCTCGGTCATGCGGCATTCATAGGCCAGCACCTGCACCGCCTGCGACAGGTTCAGCGAGGAATAGTCCGGGTTGGCGGGAATATTGAGCAAGGCATTGCACTTCTGCACCACCTCATTGGGCAGGCCAAAACGCTCATTGCCAAACAAGAGGGCGGCATTCAAGCCGGTATCACGGGAAAGCTGCCCCGCCAGCTCGCGCGGCGACACCACCGGCGGCGAGAATTCACGCAAACGGGCACTGACAGCGGCAGCGAAGTTGCATCCCTGCAACGCTTCTTCCACGCTGCCAACGATGCGTGCATTTTGCAACACATCGAGCGCGCCGCTGGCGAAGGCAATGGCTTCATCTTCCTTCACCGCGTCCGGAAAGCGCGGATTGACCAGCACCAGCTCCGAAAAGCCCATGGTCTTGATGGCCCGTGCGGCCGAGCCGATGTTGCCGGGACTGCTGGTATTGACCAGCACGAAACGCAAACGGCTGAAAAGAGATTGTCCTGACACTTGCTTGTTCATTTAAAATAGCGGGATTCGCGCCCCAGGATAGGATGTTGGCAAAACGCCAATGTTGCAGCAAGGCTGTCAACCCAGGTCGACTTGTTGACCGACTTGACCGACGCCACTGCCCCTGGACTGCCTGGCAAACCCGCAAGCATAACAGCCGCGGGCGGCGCAACGCTCATTAATTTCATCGTCGCACTGGTTTGACTGCCGGGTTTCGCCTGGCCAGCTGTTCCGCATGCTTGTCGCGGAAAGCCGGCTGGTCGGCCATGGCGACGATGAGCAACGCAGCCATCGTCTTCGGTGGCCGCAATTTTAACGGAACCATCGGAATGATCATCCCACCCATGCTCAATACGGCGATCAAGGCAGCCCGCCGCGCCGCTACCATCATCAACCGCGCGTCCTTCGACGTGTCGCTGCTGAAAGTGTCGAAGAAGTCGCACAACGACTTCGTCACCGAGGTGGACAAGGCAGCCGAGGATGCCATCATCGACGTGCTCAAGAACGCCTACCCCGACCACGCCATCCTGGCCGAGGAATCGGGTGCGTCCGACAACCTGCACGATGAAAACGAAAACGTCTGGATCATCGATCCGCTGGACGGCACCACCAACTTCATCCACGGTTTCCCGCAATACTGTGTCTCGATCGCCCTGCAACAGCGCGGCATCATCACGCAAGCCGTGGTCTACGACCCCACCCGCAACGATCTGTTCACCGCCTCCAAGGGTGCTGGCGCCTACCTGAACGAAAAGCGCATCCGCGTGGGCAAGCGCGACAAGATCGCCGATGCCCTGATCGGTACCGGTTTCCCCTTCCGTGACCTCGATGGCCTGAACGAATACGTCACCATGTTCAAGGTCATGACCGAGCACAGCGCCGGCCTGCGCCGCCCGGGCGCGGCCGCCCTGGACCTGGCCTATGTGGCCGCCGGCCGCCTGGACGGCTTCTTCGAGAAGGGCCTGAAGCCCTGGGACATCGCCGCCGGCTCCCTGCTGGTGACCGAAGCGGGCGGTATCGTGGGCACCTTCAAGGGTGACTCCGACTACCTCTACAAGGGCGACGTCATCGCCGGCAGTCCGAAGATCTTCGCGCAGCAAGTGAACCTGCTCTCCGAATTCGCCTGAACGACGCCATTGCAATAAACCCGTCTCCTCATGGCGTCCGGCATTGCTGCTATAGTGCGGCTACCGGCGCAGACCGAGGAGACGACATGAACATTCCTTCCCAGCAAGCCAGCAACGAGCAGGCCCATTGCGCGTTGCCGCCCGGCTACCACAGCGTCACTCCCTACCTGATCGTCAAGACCTCGGCTGATGCCATCGCCTTCTACCGGCGCGCCTTCGACGCGGCCGAGATCATGCGACTGGACGGCCCGCACGGCAAGGTCTGGCATGCCGAGATCCAGATCGGCAATGCCCGCATCATGCTGGCCGACGAACATCCCGAACTCGGTTTCCTGAGCCCGCAAACCCTGGGTGGCGCAGGCGTGAGCCTGCTGATCTATGTCGCCGATGTCGATACGGTATTCACCCAGGCGCTTGCCGCCGGGGCGGTACAACTGCGCCCGGTACAGAACCAGTTCTACGGTGATCGTTCCGGCACCCTGCGCGATCCCTTCGGTCATGTCTGGTCCATTGCCACGCATATCGAAGATCTCAGCAATGAAGAAATCTGCGCGCGCTCGCGCGAGATGCTGGCGCGCCGCTGCAAGAAGCTGGCCGACGAAAAGAACTGATCCATCCTGACCAGAATACGACCGGAAGCCCTATGCCCTTTGCCCTCAGCGACAACCGCAAGATTCACTACCAGGTCGAGGGCCGGGGCCCGTCCCTGCTGCTGCACCACGGCTTTACAAGCAGCCTGGAAGCCTGGCGTTTCTTCGGCTTCACGGCGGTGTTGCGCGAGCACTACCAGGTCATCCAGTTCGATGCGCTGGGCCACGGCCAGAGCGACAAGCCGCATGATCCAGCCGCCTACACCCAAGTGCAGCGTTGCCGCGATGCCCTGGCCGTGCTGGATGCAGTGGGCATTGAACGAACCCACTTCTTCGGTTATTCGCTGGGCGGCTGGGTCGGCTACGGCCTGGTGCGCCATGCGCCCGAACGGCTGCACAGCCTCATCCTGGGTGCTGCGCACCCGTATGAAGATCGCAGCTGGGATGGCTTCCACGGCATCGACGGACGCGATCCGGAAGCCTTCATCGCCACCTTCGAAGGCTTGCTCGACGAACAGATTTCAGCGCAAGTGAAGATGCTCATCCGTGCCAATGACCTGGAGGCGCTGGCCGCTGCCGCCCAGCAGCCGCGCCCCTCGCAGGAAGACCTGCTGGCCCGCATGGACCTGCCCTGCCTGCTCTTCTGCGGCGATGCCGATGCGCGTCATGCGGCGGTCCAACGTACGGCGGCCTTGTTGCCGCAGGGTGAATTCGTCAGCTTGCCGGGCGTGACCCACTTCGGCGGGCTGATGCAGAGCGCACTGGTTTTGCCGCCCGTGCTGAGCTTTCTGGCACAGCGTCAACGATGAGCTGAGCGCGGGCCTGTCTCAAAATAATTCACGTCGTACGCGGGCTGCGCTGTTATACTGCGGCCTGCGCGGCGTATAGCCAGTCAAGTCCGCGCCCTCCTCAAGTTCCAACCCGTTTGCCTGCGACTGGCGCCCGCAAGGGGCCACAGGCCAAACCCCAATTTCAGAGTCTCATGTCATTTTCCGCGCTCGGCTTGTCCGACGAAATCGTTCGTGCCGTTTCCGAACAAGGCTATACCTCCCCCACCCCGATTCAGGCCCAAGCCGTCCCCGCCGTGCTCTCCGGCGGTGACCTGCTGGCTGGCGCCCAGACCGGCACCGGCAAGACCGCCGGCTTCACCCTGCCGCTGCTGCAACGCCTCTCGGCCATGCCGCGCCAGAAGATCAACGGCCACCTGCCCATCCGCGCGCTGATCCTGGCGCCCACCCGAGAACTGGCAGCCCAGGTCGAAGAAAGCGTGCGCCAGTACGGCAAGTACCTGCCGCTGACCTCCGCCTGCATCTTCGGCGGCGTCGGCATCCATCCGCAGATCGCACTCTTGAAGCGCGGCGTCGATATTCTGGTCGCCACCCCCGGCCGCCTGCTGGACCACATGCAGCAAGGCACCGTGAACCTGCAGCACATCCAGATCCTGGTGCTGGACGAAGCCGACCGCATGCTGGACATGGGCTTCATCCGCGACATCCGCAAGGTGCTGGCCGCGCTGCCGCCCAAGCGCCAGAACCTGCTGTTCTCGGCCACCTTCGCCGATGAAATCAAGAAGCTGGCCGACAGCCTGTTGAACAACCCGACCCTGATCGAAGTGGCGCGCCGCAACTCCACCGTGGAAGTGATCGCCCAGAAGATCCACCCGGTCGACCGCGACAAGAAGCACCCCATGCTGGCGCACCTGATCAAGACCCACCAGTGGAAGCAGGTGCTGGTCTTCACCCGCACCAAGCACGGCGCCAACAAGCTGGTCGAGCAACTGGCGCGCGACGGCATCACCGCCATGGCGATCCACGGCAACAAGAGCCAGTCGGCCCGCACCAAGGCCCTGGCCGAATTCAAGGACGGCAAGCTGACCGCCCTGATCGCCACCGACATCGCCGCGCGTGGCATCGACATCGACCAGCTGCCACACGTGGTCAACTACGATCTGCCCAATGTGCCGGAAGATTACGTCCACCGCATCGGCCGCACCGGCCGCGCCGGCGCTACCGGCGAAGCCGTCTCGCTGGTCTGCGTGGATGAGCGCGACCTGCTGCACGACATCGAGCGCTTCATCAAGCGCGAAATCCCTGTGGAAGTGATCGCCGGTTTCGAACCCGATCCGACCGCCAAGCCGCAACCGATCCAGCTGCGCAGCGGCCAGGGCCGTCACCAGAACGGTGGCGGACGTGGTGGTCAACGCAGCGCCCCGCGCAAGCCAGCCGGCAACGGCAATGCAGCAGCACCCAAGCCGACCGGTGGCAACGCCGGTCATGGTCAAGCCGCCAAGCCGCGCGCAGCAGCCAATAGCAACGGTAACGGCAATGCCGCCCGCGGCCAGGGTGGACGTGGCAATGGCGGCGGCAACGGTGGCAATGCGGGCAACGGCGGCAACAATGCCAACCGCGCTCCCAAGCCTGCCAATGCCAACGGCCAGCCGCGCAATGCCGGCCAGCAGCAGCGCCAGGGTGGTCCGCGTCCGTCGGCCCTGACCCATGGCGGCCAGCGCGCAGCGGGCAAGTAAGTCCGCAGCCAGCCCCTGCTGATCAACAACGTTCATCATCCATCACAAGAAAAGGAACGACATGAGTGTGACCGTCATCAAGGCCGACCTCGGCAACGCCGCCCACGCGGCAGCGCTGTTCGAGACGCTCAATGCCTACGCTTGCGACGCCATGGGCGGCGGCAAGCAGCTCTCCGACTACGTGCGCGAGAACCTGGCCGCCGAACTGAAGAAACGTCCCACCGCCCATGTCTTCCTGGCCTTCGATGGCGAGACCCCGGCGGGTCTGGCGACCTGCATCGAAGGTTTCTCCACCTTCGCCTGCAAGCCGCTGCTCAATCTGCATGACCTGGCCGTGATGCCGGCCTATCGCGGCCAGGGCGTGGCCAGGCTGCTGCTGGCGGCGGTCGAAGAACAAGCCCGCCAGCTGGGTTGCTGCAAGCTCACGCTGGAGGTCCTGGAAGGCAATGCAGTGGCGCGCTCGCTGTATCGCGCCTGCGGCTTCGAGGGCTACGAACTGAAAGCCGAAACCGGCAAGGCCATGTTCATGCAGAAGCCGCTGAGCTGAACGCTGTCAATCTGATTGCCTGCAAAAAAGCCTGCATCGACCCATGCAGGCTTTTTGCTTTTTTGCCGGATCCTTCACATCCCGTTAGTTCCGCTGCCTCAGGCCCGGTATTTCACGCCCGGCAGGATGCACAACATTTCATACGCCAGATTGGCCGCCACCAGCGCGGTAGTCCCGGCCTGGTCATAGGGCGGCGACACCTCCACCACATCGGCCGAGACGATATCGAGCCCCTTGCATCCACGAATGATTTCCAAGCCCTGCTGCACCGTCAGCCCGCCAATCTCCGGCGTGCCGGTGCCGGGGGCAAAGGCGGGGTCCAGGCCATCGATGTCGAAGGTGAGATAGACCGGGCCATCCCCCATCTGGGTACGTACCTCTTCCATCAGCGGCACCAGCGAACGGTGCCAGCAGGCTTCGGCCTGCACCACCCGGAAGCCCTGGGCGCGGCACCAGTCGAAGTCGTCGGCGTGATAGCCGGTACCGCGCAGGCCGATCTGCACCACCCGCTGCGGGTCCAGCAAGCCTTCCTCGAAGGCGCGCCGGAACGGTGTGCCGTGGGCGATCTTCTCGCCGTTCATGGTGTCATTGACGTCAGCATGGGCATCCACGTGGATCAGCCCGACCGGGCCGCGATGACGCGCCATGGCGCGCAGGATGGGCAAGGTCAGCGTGTGGTCGCCTCCCAGGCTGATGGTCTTGCAGCCGGTGGCATAGATGCGCTCATACGCCTCTTCGATCATGCGCACTGAATCCAGCAGGCTGTAAGGATTGAGGGCGACGTCGCCCAGATCGGCCACCTTCAGGGAATCGAAGGGCGCGGCACGGGTGGCCATGTTGTAGGGGCGCAGCAGTACCGATTCCGTACGGATCTGGCGCGGCCCGAAACGCGTCCCCGAGCGGTTGGAGGTGCCGATATCCAGCGGTACGCCCACGAAACCCACATCCAGCCCGAGCGGATTGTCCACATGCGGCAGCCGCATCATGGTGGCGATACCACCAAAACGCGGCATTACGTTACCGCCGAGAGGTTGATAGAGATCATGTTCCATCGATTTGCATCCTTGAGTGTTCAGTAAGATGCAGTCGATTCTAGCGAGCCATTGAAGATGGAAATATCTCGATCTGACGACGCTCGCATCGATAATTATCGATGTAAAATCGACCACGCCTCCAACCCCGCACCCCCATGCTCAACAACATCTTCGATCTGGACCTGCGCCTGATCCGCGTCTTCCTGGCGGTGGTCGATTCCCACGGTGTCTCGGCGGCCCAGGCCCGGCTCAACGTCGGGCAATCCACCATCAGCACCCAGTTGAACACGCTCGAAACCCGGCTCGGCTACCGCCTCTGCGAGCGCGGCCGTTCCGGCTTCCGGCTGACCGCCAAAGGCGAGAAATTCGCCCTGGCGGCACGACGCATGATGGAAGCGCTTGATGAATTTGGCATGCAGGCGCGCCATCTCGACAAGCGCCTGGTCGGCACGCTGTCCATCGGCCTCATGGGCCACACTCCGGCGCAACACAATCACCGCCTGGCCGAAGTGATCCGTCGCTTCCGTGAGCGCGACGAAGCGGTACGCATCGAACTGCTGGTGCGCCCACCCGGCGAACTGGAAGAGATGCTGCTCAAGGGCAGCATCGCCCTTGCCATCGGCTACTTCTGGCGCCGTGTGACGGCCCTGCAGTACACCCCACTGACACTGGAACGCCAGGTGGCCTATTGCGCCCCGCCCCATCCCCTGTTCGACCAGCCCGGCGAGATCGCACCGGAACAGGCCGCCGCTTGCTCCTGGGCCTGGCGCGACTACCCGGTGCCGCCCGAACACCTGCCGCTACAACAACGCAACATCATGGCCATGACCGGCAACATGGAAGCCATGTCCATCCTCATCCTCTCCGGCCAGCACCTGGGCTACCTGCCCGAGGAAATGGGTCGTCAGTACGAGGCGCGCGGCCAGATGCGCGCCTTGAACCGGGCCAAGCTGGCCTATGACGTGGACATCAGCGTGGTCACCCATCGCAGCAGCGAGCGCACGCCCATCGTGGCAGCCTTCCTCGAAGACCTCGACCTCCCGCAAGCGCAATAAAAAAAGGGCGATGCCTGCGCATCGCCCTTTCCGTCTTCCTGCTTTTTTGCTTTTTGCTTCACATCAGGCCAAGCACGATCAAGCCGCCATCGCCATCCCGCGCGACTTCCCGGAGCTCAGATAGCTGGCGATGGAATCCTGCGTCACTTCGCCCACATAGCTGCCATCATTGGCGATGACCGGCATCCAGCTGGTGCTGTGCTTGTACATCTTGGAGAGCACCACGCGCAGGTTCTCTTCCGGATCGGCATTCATGGTGAAGGGACGCACCTTGTCCTCGGCCACCCCGGTGTTGCCGCGCACGTCGCGACGGGTCAGATAGCCCAGCGCCCGGTTGTCGGCATCGATGATGGTCAGATAGCGCGAATCCTGATCATCCATCAGCGCCAGGGCCTGGTCGCAGGACACATCCGGATGGGCCGTCGCCGGCGTGGTGGCGGCCTCGCCGGCACGTACCAGCAGCAGGCGCTTCAAGGTATGGTCCTGCCCCACGAAGGCGCTGACGAAATCATCCTTGGGACGCGCCAGCAAGGTATCGGGATTATCGAACTGCACCAGCTTGCCGGCGCGGAAGACGGCCACCCGGTCGCCCAGCTTGATGGCTTCGTCGATATCGTGGCTGACCATGATGACGGTCTTGTTGAGCTGGCGCTGCATCTGGAAGAACTCGTTCTGGATCGATTCACGGTTGATCGGATCGACCGCGCCGAAGGGTTCGTCCATCAACAGCACCGGCGCATCGGCCGCCAGCGCACGGATGACGCCGATACGCTGCTGCTGGCCACCGGAGAGTTCGCGCGGATAGCGCTTCAAGAATTTCTTCGGATCCAGCGCCACCATGGCCATCAGTTCGGTGGCACGCTCCTGGCAACGCTTCTTGTCCCAGCCCAACAGGCGCGGCACGATGGTGATGTTTTCCTCGATGGTCATGTTGGGGAACAGGCCGATCTGCTGGATCACGTAGCCGATGTGGCGGCGCAGTTCCACTTCATCGATGCCGGAGGTGTCCTGGCCGTTCAAGAGCACGCGGCCCGAGGTCGGGTTGATGAGGCGATTGATCATCTTCAGGGTGGTGGTCTTGCCGCATCCCGAAGGGCCGAGGAAGACGCAGATCTCGCCTTCAGCCACCTTCAGGCTGACGGCATCCACCGCCTTGACCTGCGTACCATCCTTTTGGGTGTAGGTTTTGCTCAGTTGGTCCAGTTCGATCATTTTTGTACTCCTTTGGGTGTCAGGATTTTCTGCAGACGTTCCAGCAGGGTGTCCGCGATGATGGCCAGCACGCTGATCATCACCGCGCCCACCACGAGTTTCTGCATGTTGCTCTGGCTGATGGCATGCAGGATCAGCACGCCCAGCCCACCGGCACCGATGATGGCCGCAATGGCCATGACGCCGATGTTCATCACCACGGCAGTGCGCACACCGCCCAGGATCACGGGAACTGCCAGCGGCAGGTCCACCATGCGCAGGCGCTGCCAGAAGGTCATGCCGATGCCGATGCCGGCTTCCTTGATACCGGCCTCGATGTTCTCCAGCGCCAGATAGGTGTTGCGCATGATCGGCAAGAGCGAGTACAGGAACACGGCCGTGATGGCCGGCAAGGGGCCGATGCCGGCGCCAAATTGCGAGAACACCGGGATCATCAGGCCGAACAGCGCAATCGAAGGCAGCGTCAGCACGATGGTCGCCAGTCCCATCAGGGGACCGGCCAGCCAGCGCACCCGCACGATCAGGATGCCCAGCGGTACGCCGATGGCAATGGCCAGGCTCACCGCGATGCCCACCAGCTCAAGATGCTGCAGGGTCAGATCAAGGATGTTGCGCCAGTCCGATTGCAGGTAGTCGAAGATATTCATGGTCCCCTCCTCAGATCAGGCCGGCTTGCTTCAGGAAATCGGCAGCCACCTTGGCCACCGGTTCCTGGTCGATGTCGACACGCTTGTTCAGTTCGGTCATGGTCGCCGTGTCGATCTTGGCCGACAGGGCATTCAGTTGCGCGGCCAGCTCGGGATTCTTCTCAAGGATTTCCTGGCGCACCACCGGAGTGGCCTTGTAGGCGGCAAAGTAACCCTTGTTGTCATCCAGCAGTTGCAGATCGAAACCCTTGATGCGGCCGTCCGAGGCGTAGGTCAGGCCGACGAACAGCTGTTCATTCTTCAGCGCCGTGTAGACCAGACCGGGGTCCATCTGCTTGACTTCGCTGCGATCCAGCTTGAAGCCGTACAACTGCTGCATCGGGCCCAGGCCGTCGGGGCGCGAGGCGAACTCGTAGTCCACGCCCATGAGGTGCGGCTTGCCCCCCTCCTTTTCATCTTCGTTGATGCGCTCGGCCAGGTCCTGCAGCGAGCGGATGTGGTACTTCTCGGCCAGTTCGCGCGGCATGGCGAAGGCGTAGGTATTGTTGAGCTCCGATTGATTCAACCAGACCAGGCCGCGCGGCGCGTCCAGCTCCTTGACCTTCTGGTAGATCTGGTCGGCATCGAGCTTGTCCTCGATGTGGTTGTAGACAATCAGGGCGGTCCCGGTGTAGTCCCAGACGATGTCGAGCTGACCGCTTTCCAGCGCCGAACGCATCAGGGTGGTGCCCAGGCCGTTCTTCAGTTCGGTGTCATAACCCTTGGCGCGCAGGTATTGCGCGGTCATGTCCGAGAGCAGCAACTGCTCGGTGAAGTTCTTGCCGCCGATGACCAGGGTCTGCGCCTGCGCCCGGGCCGTGCCGAACATGGCCAGCGCCAGCGCCAGGGCGCACAGGGCGTATTTCGCAATGGTCTTGCTTGTCATGCTTTCCTCTCTACCGCTGTGCCCGATGCTGCCGGCGTGCGGTCGTTCTTGTGATGGAAATGAAATGTCGGATCAGGCCCGCAGTCCGCGACGCGCCAGGTAGAAGCCCGACAGCGAGGTCACCAGGGCATCCAGCACCAGTGCCAGCAAGGCGGTCGCGGAAGCCCCCAGCAGCAGCTGGCCATGGTTGTTGAGGTAGATGCCCGGGAAAATCAGCCCGCCCAGACTCTCGCCACCGATGAGCATCGACAGTGGTGCGCTGCCGACATTGATCGCCAGTGCCGTGCGCACGCCGCCCACGATGATGGGCAGTGCATTGGGCAATTCCACCCGCAACAGGATCTGGTACGGCTTCATGCCGATGCCGCGGGCCGCTTCCTTCATGGCCGCCGGCACGTTCTTCAAGCCCTCGTAGGTATTGCGCACGATGGGCAGCAGCGAGGCCAGCCACAACGCCAGGATGGTCGGACCATTGCCGATGCCGAAGGCCGCCAGTGCCAGCGCCAGCACCGCAATGGACGGAATGGTGTTGCCGATGTTGAAGATCTGGATGAACTTTTCTGCACTGCGTTGCGCACCCGGGCGGGACAGCGCAATCCCGGCCGGAATGCCGGTGAGCAGTGCCAGCACCATCGAACTGAAGACCAGTTCCAGATGCTTGCCGGTGTAGTAGACCAGGTCACCACGATACTTATGGATGACGTCCGGACCTATCCACCAGACCAGGCCTGCGATAACCAGCGCAAAACCAAGCGCGCCGGCGAAGACGTGACGAACACGTGTCATGTTACCCCCTGTTGGTATAGCCGAGGCGACATGACGCCGCTACGACGGGTTTCTGGAATCAATTTTTTGGAGGTTCGCTTGCCCCGTTGGGCGTATCGTTTGGATGCGAACCGAAGCTGCAAAGGCAGCGATGAAACCGAAGCGATGAAGCCAGCCTCGGCATGATGCTTACCGGACAGGGATGGGAACGGGTCACCGTGGAGAACGGGAGAGCATTCGCGCTGCCAGCCGGAAATTTGGACAACCCGCACATTGCGGATCGGACACTGCTATAGGGTCGTTGTTGAACAAGGATGTCGCGTAGACAAACGGTAGTTTAAAGCAATCGCTTAATGCTGTCCAGCAATGTAGCAATGTAAATCGATAACTTACAGATCTGAAGCACTTTTAAAAGTTCCCAACAGCATGCAATATGCTACTAAAAGTGGGCATCCCGAAAACCGCCAGTGCGGCGCTATCCCTTGCCCCACGCGGTTCCCGCCGAGCTTGACGATCCGACAAGAGCGGGCAAAAAAAAAATCGCCGGACCTCTGTACGAGGCCGGCGAAATTTTTTGGGGAAACGCGAGCAGAGGGCCGCGTCGCTGTCCTGCGTTCAGCGCATGGCGCCGAAGACCTTGCCGAGAATGGCACTGCCGCTGCCCACGGGATCCTTGCGGATGGCCTTTTCTTCCTCGCCGATCATGAGGAACAAACCGTCCAGGGCGCGCTGGGTGACATAGCCTTCGACCGTGCTCTGTGAGCTGCCCACCAGCCCGGACTTGGCAACCTGGCCCATGACGGCGTTGTAGCGGCCGGAGAGGCCGTTCTTGTCGGTGATCCGCTTGACGATGGGCAGGAACTTCACGGCCAGTTCACCCGAGGTTTTCTGACGGAAGAAGTCGGTGACGGAGGTATCGCCGCCGGCCAGGATATTCTTGGCGTCGCTCACGGACATGGACTTGACGGCGTTCATCAGCAGTGGCTTGGCCAGCGGGACGGCGGCTTCGGCGGCGTGGTTCATGTCGGCCACCAGGCCATCGACCTGGCTGCCCATGCCGGTCATGCGCAGGATGGGCATGGCCTGCTCCAGGGCGCCAGGCAGCTGGATCTTGACCTTGTCATTGCCGAGGAATCCATTGGGCCGCCCCAGGTTGGCCACGGCGCTGCTGGCCCCTTTCTCCAGCGCCGCTTTGAGGCCGGCGGTGGCGTCCTGGTTGCTCAGGTCCGAGAGAGAAAAGGCGAATGCGCCACTGCAGGTGAGCACAAGGCCGACAGCCAAAGCGCGGCGCACGGCAGAGACGGGAAAACGGGAATTGGGCATGCGCGACTCCATGGTTCAGGATGCGGGGATGATAGCAGGCTGCCCCCACCTGCTCCTCATTTGCCGCGTGACAGCTCCAGCCCGGCATTGCGCGGCAGCTTGCCGCTGATCGGCACCGAAGCCACCGAAAACAGGCCGATGACCAGGAAGGCCGGCCAGAAGTCAGTTTCCACGATGGTGGCGTGGCCCTGCAGATGATTGGACAGTTGCAGCACGATACCGGCCACCGTCACGCCCAAGCCCAGCGAGAGTTGCTGGATCACGCTGGCCAGGCTGGTCACGCGGCCGGCGTCACGATTGTCGATGTCGGCATAGGCGATCGAGTTCAGGCAGGTGAACTGCAGCGCCGGGAACACCCCGCCCATCAACACGATGGTGACGATGAGCAGGTAAGGCGTATGAATGCTGAAGATGCCATAGGCCGCCAGCGCGATACCGGCGAACACCGCATTGACCATCAGCACCGTGCGAAAACCATAGCGACGCAGCACCCGGCTGGCCAGCAGACGGATGAAGAGCGAGCCGAAGGCCGAGGCACAGGTGATGCTGCCGGCCTGGAAGGCGGTCATGCCCAGTCCCTCCTGCAGGGCCAGCGGCAACAGGAAGGGCACCGCGCCCAGACCGATGCGAAACAGAGAGCCCCCCACCACGCTGGCATGCAGCGTGGGGATACGCAGCAGGCGGAAGTCCAGCAAGGGATACGGGATCTGGGTGGAATGGCGGTAGTACATCGCCAGCGCGATGGCGCCGATGGAACACATGGCCACCGGCGTGGCGCCATCGACCAGGTGGCTGCCGAACAGCGACAGGCCCAGCATGATCATGGCCGCGCCCACCGAGGTGAGTACGAAACCCTTCACATCCAGCGGTGCCGGATCGTCTTCCTTGAAGTTCTCGATGAAGCGGTGCGCCAGATACAACCCCAGGAAGCAGAACGGGATATTGATCAGGAACACCCAGCGCCAATGGAAGTAAGTCGTGATGAAGCCGCCCAGCAGCGGCCCGACCACCGGCCCCAGCAGCGCCGGCAAGGTGAGATAGCTGACCGCCTTGACCAGCTCGGACTTGTCCACCGAACGGGCGATGATGACCCGTCCCACCGGCACCATCATGGCCCCGCCGATACCCTGCAGGAAGCGCGCAGCCACGAAGGTCACCAAAGAACCCGAAACCGCGCAGAGGATGGAACCGGTCATGAAGACGATCATGGCCGAACTGAACACCTTGCGCGCCCCCAGCTTGTCAGCCATCCAGCCGGAAATCGGAATGAACACGCCCAGCGCCGCGACATAGGCAGTCATGGCCAGTTTGAGGGTGATCGGGTCCTGGTTGAGATCGCGCGCCAGCGCGGGCAGCGAGGTGGCCAGCACGGTGGCGTCCATGTTTTCCATGAACAGCGCACAGCCGACAATGAGCGGAATGAGCAGCGAAGGTCGCACAGTTGGCAACGGGGACAATGACAGTGGCGGAATTCCAGGGAGGCTCTTCGTTCTTCGGCCTCCTGAAGTTCAACAGTTTATACCAGTTGGCCTTTTCTTGCGGGCAAGCCGTCGGATCGCCACAACGATATGAACACTTTGGCAGACAGGCTGCCGCCTTCTGACAAGTAGCTTCACCTGGCCGGCGAGGCACTTTATCGATGCGCCCGTGGCACAATGCAGTGCGGCTTGCTGCACGAAGCAATCTTCATATCACCGCATTTCCAGCCACCCTCTCATTTGGAACCGGAATGAACAACGACACCCACAGCAAAACCTTGGGCTATCTGCTCTGGATCTTCGGATTCCTGGGCGCACACCGTTTTTACTATGGCAAGCCGGTCACCGGCACGATCTGGTTTTTCACGCTGGGCCTGCTGGGCATCGGCTGGATTGTCGACCTGTTTCTGATCCCGTCGATGGACCGCGAGGCTGATCGCCGTTTCGTGGCTGGCGAGATCAATTATTCGGTGGCCTGGTTGCTGCTGACCTTCCTGGGCATTTTTGGTGCCCATCGTCTGTACATCGGCAAGTGGATCAGCGGCATCGTGTATTTCTTCACGGGCGGTTTCTTCCTGCTGGGGGTGCTCTATGACTTCTGGACCCTCAACGCCCAGATCTCCGAGCGCAATCACGGCGGTCGCAGCTGAGCCCTGCGGTCCTGCGCCCTACTTCTTCTTCAATGCCTTCAGGCGCCTGGCAGCCAGCTCCACGGTGTGGAGCTGCTCCTTGCGCTTCATGGATTTCCAGTCCTTGATTTCCTCCCGGGTGCGGCCGCATCCGGTACAGACTTCGTGTTTGAGCTTGCACAGCGAGACACAGGGGCTCTTGACGTCTTTTCCCACTTCCGGTTTCCACTTCATTCATCTGCAGACACTCTCGACTGTACTGCAATGCTGCAAAGGCTGCTCACGCCGCGTCCAGACAAAAAAGCCCGCATCCTTGCGGATGCGGGCCAGCCCACGACTACCTCTGCTACGTTTTGCTACAGATTGCTACAGGTATCACAGCCGCCTGCTTTCCCCGAGTACCAGTCTTTCAAGCAAGCGACTGGACGGGAGTATCCAGATTTACACGGCCTTTGGGCATAGGAAAATTCTGAAAAATTGAAATGAATTTGTGGCGGGCTGCTATTCGGTTTTGCTCGCTTGCCGGTGTTGATCGGATTTGTCCGATTTGTCCGACTTGTCCGATTTTTCCGCCTTGTCCTGCTTGAAGCGCGTCACCAGCAACTGGTTGATGCGATTGCCCTCGATGTCCACCACCTCGAACTTGAAATCGGAAAAGAGCACGAAATCGGTCTTCTTGGGGATCTTGCGCAGCATGTACATGATGAAACCCGCGAGGGTTTCATAACCCACCGGATTGGGATATTCGTCGATGTCCAGCTCGTTCATCACATCATTCAAGGGCGTGAGACCATCCATGAGCCAGGAGTTTTCATCGCGTCGCACGATCTGCTGCTCTTCCTCGGTGATGGCCAGGAGATTACCCATGAGTACGCCCGTCACGTCGGTGATGCTGATGATGCCCACCACCAGTGCATATTCATTGACCACGATGGCCAGGTCTTCATCCATGGCCTTCATGCGTTCCAGCACTTCCCACAGGTTCAGCGAGTCGGGAATGGACAAGGGCGTATGTACCAGCCCCTTGTCAGTCAGGGAAAACTGTTCGCCCTTCAAGAGGCGCTTCAACACATCCTTGCTGTCGATATAGCCCAGCACCGCATCGATATGCCCATCGCAGACCAGGAAGCGCGAATGCGGATGGTCGATGATCTTCTGGCGGATCATGTCTTCGCTGTCGGTCAGCAGGAAATAGACGATGCTGTCACGCGGCGTCATGGCCGAGGGCACGTAGCGGCTTTCCAGTTCGAACACGTTCTCGATGAGGTGATGCTCCTGCGTGAGCAGCACACCGGCCTGGGCGCCGGCATCGACCATGGCGTGGATCTCGTTGGGCGTGATCACTTCCTGGCGCACCTGCGGCAGTCCGAACAGCGTGAAGATCCACTTCGACAGACTGTTGAAGAACCACACCAGGGGCTTGAAGATTGTCTCCAGCAGCAGCATGGGCTTGACCAGCGCCACCGCCGCGCGCTCGGGCGCGACCATGGCCAGGCGCTTGGGCATGAGGTCGGCAAAGAGGATGAAGAAGGCCGTCACCACCAGGAAGGACATGGCGAAGCTGGCATTTTCCAGCAGCGGGCCAGTATAGAAGGTGCTGATCAGCT
The DNA here is from genome assembly GCF_022627875.1 of Herbaspirillum sp. C7C8. Classification (NCBI taxonomy): domain Bacteria; kingdom Pseudomonadati; phylum Pseudomonadota; class Betaproteobacteria; order Burkholderiales; family Oxalobacteraceae; genus Herbaspirillum; species Herbaspirillum sp. C7C8. The sequence goes on along the minus strand of NZ_JABXGG010000002.1, from coordinate 388,200 downwards.
CACGCATGTGCGGCGTGAGTGCGGGCTCACCCACCACCCCGCCCAGAATGGCCACGGCATTCAGGCCGATTTGCACTACCGTGAAGAAATTGCCCGGCTGGGCCTGCAAGGACAAGACGCGGTCGGCGTTCTGTACGCCTTCCTTGGACATCATTTCGAGACGGATCTTGCGCGAGGCGGCGATGGAGATCTCGGCGCAGGACAAAAAGGCGCTGACCACGACCAGGAGCAGGATCAGCAGCAGACTGGTGAATATGCTCATGTTGTTCATGTTGTTCTTATCTCATTGATTTGACGTGACATTCTCTCGCGCAACGGGGAGAAAAAGCAAATTTCACGCCAAACACGGATCAGATGAAGCCTTGTGCATGCCTGCCAGGTGCCCGCTCCCCGCCTCAATACACGTCGCGCCGATAACGGCCCTGCTCGGCCAGTGTCTGCAGGGCAGGTTCACCGAGGATCTCCTGCAAGGCCAGCGCCACGCCGCCGGCCATGCCCTGCAGGCTGCCGCAGACGTAGAGACTGGCGCCCTCCTGCACCCACTGCCGCAATGCGTCGGCGGCCTCGCGCACCTTGTCCTGCACGTAGATACGCTCGGGCTGGTCACGCGAGAACGCCAGGTCCAGCCGCTGCAACCAGCCCTGGGCCTGCCAGTCCAGCAGTTCCTGCTGATGGAAGAAGTCATGCTGGCGCGAACGCTCGCCGAACAGCAGCCAGTTGCGCCGCTGTCCGGCTGCCACGCGCTGGCGCAGATGCGCACGCAAGCCGGCCAGGCCGGTCCCGTTGCCGATCAGGATCAAGGGGCGATCATCGCCGGGGCCGTGGAAACTGCCGTTGCTGCGCACGCGCAGGGCGATCTCCTGACCCGGCCGCGCATGCAGCCCCAGCCAGCCGGAGCCCAGGCCGGGGCGGCCATCGGGCAGGTGCATCAGGCGCACCATCAATTCCAGCGCGCCATCGGCGGGCAGCGAGGCAATCGAGTAGGCACGATGCGGCAGCGCCGGCAAGGCTGCCAGCAATTCTTCATCGGGCAAGCTGCGCAATGCGGCGAGCTGGTCGGCCTCGTGCGGCAGCAGCCGAGTGGCCAGCGCAGCACGCAGGGACTCGCCCTGGCGCCCGATCGCATGCAGGAAGGCATCCACGGCAGCCCCGCTGTTCTGCGGGCCGATCTCGGCGATATCGCCTGCCTGCCACTCTGGCGAGGGCAAGTCGAGCGGCGTCAGGCTCAGGTGAAACACCGGATCCCCCTGGCTGTCCGGATTGAGCACGCGCCGCCCGGCCAGACGCCAGCGGCCATAAGCGGGCGCGCTCCAGTCGGCTTCATCGCTGTGGCCGCTCAAGACACCCAGTTGATGCTGCCAGTGACGCAGCGCACCTTCGTCGCCGTTGTCGACCTCGATGGCATCGAATAGCGGCTGTGCGTGGCGGCGGCACAGCCAGGCGTGCAGCGCATGGCCGAACGCGCAGTATTGCTGATAGCTGCGGTCGCCCAGGGCCAGCACGCCGAAACGCAGGTCCGGCAAAGCGGCGCTGTCGCTGCTGCCCAGTTGCCGGGCCAGTGCGGAGGCATCATCGGGGGCGTCACCCTCGCCTGTGGTGCTGGCCACGAACAGGGCCAGGCGCGTGGCTTGCAGATGGGCATCGGTCAACTGTCCGGCAGGAAGCACGCACACCACCAGGCCACCTGCGCGCAAACTTTGCGCGGTCTGCCAGGCCAGTCGCTCAGCTGTACCGGTCTGGCTGGCAAAAACGACCAGTACGGTCTGCGGGCCAGTGGCCTGTACACTTCCCCACTCTGCTTGTCGACGCTGCTGCGCACGGCGATGGACGATGAAGGTCATCACGCAGAACACCAGGTAAGTCAGCGCCACCAGCGCGGCCATCAGGTAACGGGTCTGCATCATGCCGCTCACGCCAGCATGGCGGCCAGCGCCGGGGTCAGACTTTCGCGGAAGCCATTGGCCTGGCGGCTGATGAACAGGGCGGCAATGCCGCGTTCACGGGCAAAGGACAGTCCGGCTTCTTCGCCCAGTACAGTGAGCACCGTCGCCAGCGCATCGGCCACCATACATTGCCGGTGCAGTACCGTAACAGAGGCCAGTGCAGTGCGCACCGGTGTACCGGTACGGGGATCGATGGTATGGGCAAGGCGCTGGCCGTCGCGGTCGATATAGCGACGATAGTCACCCGAGGTGGCGATGGCCAGGCCGTGCAGGGCCACCACCATGCCGGGATGATCATCCTGCGGCGGGCGTTCCAGCGCCACCCACCAGGGCTGGCCATCGGCCTTGACCCCTTCCCCCACCAGTTCCCCGCCTACCTCGGCCAGCCAGCTCACGCAAGCGCAGTCGCGCAGCGCCTGCGCCACCAGGTCCACTGCATACCCCTTGGCAATGCCGGAGAAATCCAGATGCACTCCGCCCGCCTGCTGCACCTGGCGCTGCGCCCGGTCGAGCAGGATGCGCTGCCAGCCGCAACGCTGGCGGGTGCGCTCCAGCAGCGCCGGTTGCGGCAGGCACAGGGCCTCCCGCGCAACGCTGCCGGCGCCGAAACCCCATAAATCCACCAGCGGACCGATGGTCGGATCGAAGGCGCCATCGCTGTCCACGGCCATGGTGAGCGCGGCATCCAGCACCGTGAAGAAGGCTTGCGGCAGCGCGTGCCAGCTGCCTGCCGGGGCGTGGTTGAAGCGGCTGATGAGGGAATCGGGCTCCCAGGTGCTCATCTCGTCGATGACCCGCTGCAACTGCGCCTCGATGGCTGCGGCAATGGTCTGCGGCGTGACGCTGCGCGGGGCCAGCGCCTGCACGCTCCAGGTGGTCCCCATGGTCTGCCCGGACAGGCGCCGGAGCGCCACATCGGGCGGCAGGATGGACGGGGCTTGCAGGTCGACGGGGATCAGGACGCGGTGGGACATCGTCATCTTCGGCAATGAAAACGGCGCCTGCAATACAGGCGCCATCGGGGTCAATCAAATGCAGTCAGGCGCGATCAGGGCAGCACTTCGAAGGTTGCGATATAGGTCGCGCGACGCTGGGTCGCCTGCGGCAGCGAGGTCTTCTGGTCGGAGACGCTGGCTTCCATCCAGTACATGCCGGGACCTGTCCACTTCACGCTGAACTTGCCCTGGGCATCGGTCTTGAGCTTGGTGTCCTGCAGCTTGTCGCGGTAGCGGATGCCGCCGGGCACCAGCTCCACGTCCACATCCGACGCCGGCTTGCCGTCGAGCAGCAGCTGGAAGCTAGCGGTGTCGCCGGCGACCAGGTCGGTGGGATGGGTCAGCGGTTGCAGCTCCAGGCCCACGCCGGTGGTGGCCAGCGCGGCCTGGCTCGGCTTGCCGGCCGTGACGAAGGTTTCCACGCGACTGTTCATCTGGGTCACCTTCAGGTCGGTGGCATTGGCCGGGATTTCCTTGGCCAGGGTCTCGGCAGTACCGCGCCAGCGCTTCTGCTGACCATCCACCTTGTAGCTGGCGAAGACGCCATGGTTGACCACGGCGATCTTGTAGGTACCCGGCTGGCTCAGTTGCACATCGAAGGTGCTGCGGTACTTGCCGGTAGAGGCATTGACGGCTTGCACCGGCTTGCCATCGGGACCGGTCACCACCAGCCCATCCAGGCGCAAGGGGAAGTGTTCGAAATAGAACAGGTCATTGGAGACGGCGGCATCGACCGTGACCCAGGCTTGATTGCCCGAGAGAACGGTGGCCGAGGGCAGCAGCCACTGGCGGTGGGCATGGGCCGACAGTGGCAGGCTCATGGCCAGGGCCAAGGCGGCGATCTTCATGGAGCGAGCAGCGAAATGCGGGAGGGATAACGACATGGCAGCTTCCTTGTTCTGATTGAGCTGGTTGATCTGATTGTTCTGGTTGATCTGGTGAGGAAATCAAAGCGGGTGGACGGGATCAGGGCTTCAGGTCCAGCGTCACGGCCCCCAATTCGCTGCTGCCCTGAGCCTTGGCGCTCTGGGTCGACTTGGGCGGCCACTGGAACGGCAGCTTCACCAGTTCGCGGCCACCGACTTCACGCGCGGCTTCGACCATGAGCACGTAGTCGCCGGGAGCGAGGTTGGCGATCGGTCCCTTGCCGGAGCCGAAATTGAGTTTCTGTTCACCCGGGGCGCGGGTGGCACCGCTGACGCCATCGATGGGCATCTGCTGCTCGCGCCCGCTGCGACGCCACCACTGGCGCATGTCCTTCAACCACTTTTCGCCTTCCTTGTCCTTTTTCTTCATGTCGTACCAGACCGCCAGGTTGGCGGCCACGCTCTGGTCGGCACGCTCGATCCAGGCGGCCAGGTAGGGACGGTGATACTCGGCCACGTTCAGGGTCGGGATATCGATCCGGAGAGTCATCTCCGCTGCACCGGCCGGGGCGGCAGCGGCAAACAGCGCCGCCATGGCCAGGGCCAGGGCAGTCGGTTTCAACAGGGCGGACTTGCTACGCTTCATGGGACCTCGCTAAAGAAGACAGAATGATTGGCTGCAAGCCGCAAGAGCTTGTCTGGCTGAGGGAAACGACGAATTCAGTGAATGAAGAGCAGCGCCAGCAGCAAGGGCGCCACCAGCCCCAGCGCCACCAGCGGCCAGGTCGCCGGGCGCTTGCCGGCGTGCATCTGCAGCAGGAACAGGCCGGTGATGCAGAACACCAGGCAGGCCACCGCAAACACATCGATGAACCAGCTCCAGGCCACGCCGGTATTGCGGCCCTTGTGCAGATCGTTGAAGTAGGAGATCCAGCCGCGGTCGGTCTTTTCGTATTCGACCTGACCATCCTCCAGCCCCACCCGCAGCCAGGCATCGCCGCCCGGTCGCGGCAGGGCCACGTAGAGCTCGTCGGCCGACCATTCGGCGTCGTGATGATCGACGCTCACCGCCAGCTCGCGCTCGGTCCAGTCACGCAGGGCCGCAGGCAGTGGCGACTTGCTGCCGCCGTTGGCATCGGCCGCTTCAGCCTGTTGACGCAGCGATGCCAACAGGGGCGCGGGCAGCGTGGCCTTGCGATGGGTGACCTGGGGCTTGGCCTCGATCTGGGCGGCGTGGTTCAGCGTCAGCCCGGTGGCCGCGAAGACCAGCATGGCCACCAGGCAGATACCGGAACTGATCCAGTGCCACTGGTGCAGCTGCTTGAGCCAGAAGGCGCGACGTTTCTGGTCGGCGACGACGGGGAGCGAATGGGCGGCAGCGGGCTTCATGAGACGGCAGCGAGGTTGGGAAAGAGAACGGCACGAGGATGGGCAGCCCCGCACCAAATAATAATAATTCTCAATTATATCTGGACTCATCCTTGCATCGCCAGCCATAGCAAGCACTTTTACTTTGCGATACATGAAGATACAAAAACGGCATCCCGCCCCACCGCAGTGGAAGGAGATGCCGTCAGGACTGCAATGCGAGGCGTGATTCAGCGCAGCAGCTCGTACGGTCCGCCCTTCTCCAACGCACGCTGATAGGCCGGCCGCGCGTGGATGGCTTCAAGGAACTTGAGCAGGTTGGGAGAGCGCCCATCCAGCCCGCCGCGCGCCCGCATGCCTTCCACCACGAAACTCATCTGGATGTCCGCGCCGCTCAGGGTCTGGCCGGCGAACCAGCCATCCTTGCCCAGTTCGGCTTCCATGTAGCGCATCTGGCGCTCGATCTGCGGCGCCACCAGGCGGCTGCGCATGCCGGTGGAGAGCATGTTGGCAATCGGACGGATCAGGGCCGGCACGGCCTTGGGCATCTTGCTGAAGATCAACCCCAGCAGCAGCCAGGGCATGGCCGAGCCCTCGGCGAAGTGCAGCCAGTAGCGGTAGCGCAGGCGCTCGGGGGTACCGGCTGCGGGCAGCAGGCCGCTGTCGGCACCATAGCGCTCCAGCAGGTACTCGACGATGTTGCCCGATTCGGCAATGGTCAGATCGCCATCGGTGATGACCGGGGATTTGCCCAGCGGATGCACCTTCAGCAGTTCCGGCGGGGCCAGCATGGTCTTGGGGTCGCGCTGGTAGAACTTGATCTCGTAGTCCAGGCCCAGCTCTTCGAGCAGCCACAGCACGCGCTGGGAGCGGGAGTTGTTCAGGTGATGCACGGTGATCATGGCGCGGTCCTTGTAAAATGCGAGGCGACAACTCTAACACCATCAAGAAACCCGCCCCATGGCCGTCACGCCTCTTTACAAACAATTTGCCGACCAGCTCGCGGCCTCCATCCGCGACGGCGTGCTGCGCCCGGGCGAGCGCATCGCTTCGGTACGCATCGCCAGCCAGCAGCACAAGGTCAGCGTCACTACCGTGGTGCGCGCCTACGAACTGCTGGAAAGCCGCGGCATCATCGAGAGCCAGCCGCAGTCCGGCTATTTCGTGCGCGAGCAGGCCGAGGCCGTTCCCCGCCCGGTCATCAGGCCGCCCTCGCAGGCCGATCACCCGGCCTGGCAGGAATCCACCGAAGTCGACGTCAGCCGCCTGGTGCTGGCTACGCTCAAGACCATCCAGCAGGATGGCACCGTGCCGCTGGGCTCACCCTATCCCAATCCGGCGCTGTTTCCTTCGCACCGGCTGGCGCAATATGCCGGCCGCATCGCGCGTCACGCCAGCCAGTCCAGCGTGTTCGACGACCTGCCGCCGGGACATCCCGACCTGCTGCGCCAGATCGCCCGCCGCTATCTGGAAAACGGACTCAAGGTCGATCCCGAGGAAATCGTCGTCACCGTCGGCGCCACCGAGGCCATCAATCTCTGCCTGCAAGCCGTGGCCCGTCCCGGCGACACGATTGCGGTGGAGACGCCGACCTTCTACGCCATGCTGCACGCCATCGAACGCCTGGGCATGCGGGCACTGGAGATCCCGACCGATCCGCAACGCGGCATCGACGTGGGGGTGCTGGAAGAACGAATGAAGACGCAACCGGTGGCGGCCTGCATGGTGATGCCCAACTTCCAGAATCCGCTGGGCTTCCAGATGCCGGACAGCGAAAAGGAAAGACTGGTGCGCCTGGCCGAACAGCACCAGATGCCGCTGATCGAAAACGCCGTCTACAGCGAACTGTATTACGGCAATGCCCATCCTTCTTCGCTGAAGAACTACGACCGCGAAGGGCTGGTGCTGCACTGCTCGTCCTTCTCCAAGAGCCTGACCTCAGCGCATCGCATCGGCTGGGCCATGCCGGGACGCTATCGGGCGCAGGTCGAGAAACTCAAGTTTCTCAACACGCTGGCCACCCCGACGGCGCCGCAGCGCGCGATTGCCGAATACCTGACGCAGGGCGGCTATGAGCGCCACCTGCGACGCGTACGCCGCGCCTTCGCCCAGCAGCGCGACATGATGCGGCATTTCGTGCTGCGCTTCTTCCCGGCGGGCACGCAGGTGTCCGAGCCGCAAGGCGGGTATGTGTTGTGGGTGGAATTGCCGCATCGGGTCGATGCGATGGAGTTGTATCGCCGCAGCCTGGCGCTGGGGATCACGGTGGCACCGGGGCGCATCTTTGCGGCGACCAACCGGTACAGTCACTTCATTCGCTTGAATTACAGCTATGCCTGGTCGAAGGAAACCGAGCAGGCCTTGAAGCTGGTGGGGAAACTGGTGGAAGAACTGGCGGGGTGAGTGTGCGGCGCGCCTGATCGGTGCACCGCAAACCGCATTTACTGAGGCGACACCAGCAAGCTCACGCTGCCGGTCCCATCCTCATTCATCTCGACCTTCACCACACCAGCCTCTTCCAGCGCCGAGAGAAACCGCCGCAAGGTACTCATGCGCAATTGCGTGCGCTTGGACAAGCGCGCCAGCGACAGCGCCCCGCCCTCTTTCTCTTCGGCATCGGCCTGCAGGGTTTCGACGATCAGCAGCACTTCGGGTGGCACGCCCATCTGCTGCGCGCGGGCCTGCAAATCCGCATCCTGCGGGGCGGACATCTCGATGATGCTCATGTCCGCCTCCATCACGCCGCCGAACGCTGTACCGCCGAACGCGACAACAGCACCGGAATGGACTTGGAAGTAGGCGTACGCGCCTTGTCGGCAAAGCTTTCCAGCGGCACCAGCGGGTTGGTCTCGGGATAGTAACTGCCGATACAACCGCGCGGAATGTCATATTCCACCAGCAGGAAACCATCGGCGCGGCGCTCCACGCCGTCATCCCAGACGCTGGTGATGTCGACCCATTCACCATCCTTCAAACCCAGCATCTGCAGGTCCGCCGGGTTGATGAAGACCACGCGGCGCTGGCCAAACACGCCGCGATAACGGTCGTCCATGCCATAGATGGTGGTGTTGTACTGGTCGTGCGAACGAGTGGTCATCAGGGTCAAGAGCTTCTCGCCATGGATCGCGCGGGCGCGATGAATGGGCGTGTCCTTGGGGATCTCATGGACGATGAAGTTGGCCTTGCCGCTGCCGGTCTTCCAGACGCGGTCGCGCGAGGCCACGCCCAGGTGGAAGCCGCCCGGATTGGCGATGCGCTCGTTGTAGCCCTTGAAGGCGTCATACACCTTCTCGATGGCATCGCGGATGCGCGAATAATCCTCGGCGTACCACAGCCAGTCGATCTTCGGACCATTGTTGCGAGACTTCATGGTGGCTTCGGCCAGGTGCGCCACGATGGCCGTCTCCGACATCAGGTGTTCGGAAGCCGGCTTGTTGATGCCGTAGGAGACGTGCACCATGCTCATCGAATCTTCCACCGTCACGCCCTGCGGACCGGACTTCTGCACGTCGATCTCGGTGCGGCCCATGGTCGGCAGGATCAGCGCATCCTTGCCATGCACCAGGTGGCTGCGGTTGAGCTTGGTGGTGATGTGCACCGTCAGGTTGCAGGAGCGCATGGCCTCGAAGGTGCGCGGGGTGTCGGGCGTAGCCATGGCGAAATTGCCACCCAGACCGATGAAGACCTTGGTGCGCCCTTCCAGCATGGCCATGACCGAACCCACGGTGTCATTGCCGTGATGGCGCGGGGCCTTGAAACCGAACACCTGTTCCAGACGATCCAGGAAGGCCGGGGTCGGCTTCTCGTCGATGCCGACCGTGCGGTCACCCTGCACGTTGGAGTGGCCGCGCACCGGGCACAGCCCGGCGCCCTGACGACCGATGTTCCCGCGCAGCATCATCATGTTCGACAGCAGCTGGATGGTAGCCACCGCGTACTTGTGCTGGGTCAGGCCCATGCCCCAGGTGGCGATCACGGCCTTGCCCTTGACGTAGACCTGGGCCAGTTTCTCGATGTCCTCGCGCGAGACGCCGGACTCGGCGACGATGTCGTCCCAGCTTTCGGCGCGCGCCTGGGCGGCGAATTCCTCGAAGCCGGCCGTGTGTTCCTCGATGAACTTCACGTCGATGACGCGCTCGGTACCGGCCACCTTGGCCGCGTCATCCAGTTCGATGGTGCGCTTGATGACGCCCTTGATCAGCGCCAGATCGCCCCCCAGCGTGGGGTGGATGAACATGGAACTGATGCGGGTGCTGCCCATGGTCAGCATCTCGACCTTGCTCTGCGGATCGGCAAAGCGTTCCAGGCCGCGTTCCTTCAAGGGGTTGATGGCCACGATGGTGGCACCGCGCTTGGAAGCATGACGCAGCTCGCCCATCATGCGCGGGTGATTGGTGGCCGGGTTCTGGCCGAACAGCAGCAGCGTGTCGCAATGATCGAAGTCTTCCAGCAGCACCGTGCCCTTGCCGATGCCGACCGTTCCCGGCAGGCCCACGCTGGTGGGCTCGTGGCACATGTTGGAGCAGTCGGGGAAATTGTTGGTGCCGTACTGGCGCACGAACAGCTGGAACAGGAAGGCCGCTTCGTTGCTGGCACGGCCGGAGACATAGAAGTCAGCCATGTCCGGATCGGGCAAGGCGTTCAGGTGTTTGGCCATCAGTTCGAAGGCGGCGGACCAGTCGATCTTCTTGTACTTGTCGGTGGCGGCGTCGTACACCATGGGATGGGTCAGGCGGCCGTGTTCTTCCAGCTCGTAATCCGATTGCTGCATCAATTCGGTCACGGTGTGCTGCTCGAAGAACTCGGGGGTGACACGCTTCTTGGTGGCTTCAGCGGCCACGGCCTTGACGCCGTTTTCGCAGAATTCGAAGGTGGAGGTGTGTTCGCGGTCCGGCCATGCGCAACCGGGACAATCAAAGCCGTCAGGCTGGTTCTGCGACAACAGGGTACGCAATCCCTTGCCGTCGGCCACGTGTTCCTTGACCAGGTTCAGCGCCACGTATTTCAGTGCGCCCCAGCCGCCTGCGGGTTGATTGTATTGCTCGATTCTTGGTTTGGAAGGCATGATGTCTCGGGTCGGAGTGGAGTCCAGTGTAGGTGAAGTCTAGGTCACACACGTCCCAACCGGAATGCACAGGAAGACACGACGGATTCAAGCACAGTGCCTGTCAAGCCGCGTACGCAAGGACATGGCAGCTATCTGTACTGTAGTGACTGATGCTGGTGTCTGCTTTGCGTACCGGAACTGTCCGGCCACTGTACTGTTATCCGTACGCCAATCTGTACAGGCGTCTGCCGGGCTCAATCATCCAGCGGCAGCGCCAGGGTTTCCTTGATCTCTTCCATCACCACATAGCTCTTGGACTGCGCCGCCCCGGGCAGTTGCAGCAGGATGTCGCCGAGCAGCTTGCGGTATTCGGCCATGCCGCGGATGCGCGCCTTGATGAGGTAGTCGAAGTCGCCCGAGACCAGGTGACACTCCTGCACCTCGGGAATGCGCAGCACCTCACGGCGGAACTGTTCGAACATGTTGCCGGACTTGTGGTTGAGCGTGATTTCCACGAACACCAGCAAGGTCGCCCCCAATGACTCCGGATTGACGCGCGCGTAATAGCCGCTGATGACGCCATCGCGCTCCATGCGCCTGACCCGTTCGATGCAGGGCGTGACCGACAGGCCGACCTGCTCGCCCAGTTCCTTCATGGAGATGCGGCCATCCTTTTGCAGCACCGCCAGGATGCGATGATCGAGTTTGTCGAGGGTGCGGACGGACTGTTGCTGAGTTCTCATGAAATTTTCCCGTTTCAGCGCCATTTTCATGAATCGTTCATGAAATCAGCCATAAATACGCGAACAAACACTGCTTATTCACCCATATGATAGCTGAATCTTCTAATCCAGCAGCCTATTGCAGCGGCATCATCAACACGGGGAGTTCAGCATGCGCGTCGTCATTCTTGGAAGCGGTGTCATCGGGGTCACCAGCGCCTGGTATCTGGCCAGGGCCGGCCACGACGTGACCGTGCTGGACCGCCAGCCCGGCCCCGCGCTGGAGACCTCCTTCGGCAATGCCGGCCAGATTTCCCCCGGCTACGCTTCACCGTGGGCTGCACCCGGCATTCCGCTCAAGGCCATCAAGTGGATGTTCCAGGAACACGCCCCGCTGGCCATCCGCCCGGACGGCACCCTCAATCAACTGCGCTGGATGTGGCAGATGCTGCGCAACTGCAATGCCGACAGCTACGCCGTCAACAAGGAACGCATGGTGCGCCTGGCCGAATACAGTCGCGACTGCCTGCGCGACCTGCGCGCCGACGTCGGCATCCCCTATGAAGGCCGCCAGCAAGGCACGCTGCAACTGTTCCGCTCGCAGGAGCAACTCGATGGCGCCGCCAAGGACATCGCCGTGCTGCAGGAAGCCGGTGTCCCCTTCGAACTGCTGACGCCCGGGCAACTGGGCGGCGCCGAACCGGCACTGGAAAAAGTCCGCGGCAAGCTCACCGGCGGCCTGCGCCTGCCCAACGATGAAACCGGCGACTGCCAACTCTTCACCACGCGCCTGGCGCAGATGGCCGAGCAACTGGGCGTGAAGTTCCGCTATGGCGTCTCCATCGACGCCCTCACCATGGCCGGTGGCAAGATCGCCGGCGTGGTCTGCGGCAAGGAACTGGTACAAGCCGACAGCTACGTGGTGGCCCTCGGTTCCTACTCGCCGCAGATGTTGCGCGAGGTGCCGGGGCTGCCTGCCATTCCGGTGTATCCGCTCAAGGGTTACTCGATCACCGTACCGATCACCGATGCCTCGGCCGCTCCGGTCTCGACCATTCTTGATGAGACCTACAAGATCGCCGTTACCCGTTTCGACGACCGCATCCGCGTGGGCGGCATGGCCGAGATCGTCGGCTATGACACGGCCCTCAAGGCCAAGCGACGCGCCACGCTGGAACTGGTGGTCAACGACCTCTTCCCCGGTGCCGGTGATACCAGTCAAGCCAGCTTCTGGACCGGGCTGCGCCCGATGACGCCGGACGGCACGCCGGTGGTCGGTGCCACGCCAGTGTCGAACCTGTACATCAACACCGGCCACGGCACGCTGGGCTGGACCATGTCCTGCGGCTCGGGCCAGTTGCTGGCCGACCTGATCTCGGGCCGCCGCCCCGCCATCGCCCATGAAGACCTGTCGGTAGCGCGCTACCTGTCCTCGGGCGGCCACGTGCAGACACCGCGCCTGGCAGGCGCCTGATGAGCGAACGGGTCCATCCTCGATAGTCTCTTCTGCATCCCTCGCAGAATGGTTGGCCGGAGTGAATTGCTCCGGCCTTTTTTATGCGTGCGGTCAGGTCAGCGACAGCGCAGCCGGTGCAGCCGAAATCACGGGTGCTGCCGAAATCACGGGTGCTGCCGCGCCCGTCTCACCGGGCAGTCTGAAGGACTGCATCAGCGTAACCAATTTGCTGGCCTGAGCGCTCAGGCTTTCCGCTGCGGCGGCGGATTGCTCCACCAATGCCGCGTTCTGCTGGGTCACATCGTCGAGTTGCTCCACGGCGGTGCCGACCTGGGAAATGCCCTGGGTCTGCTCCTGAGTGGACACACCAATCTCGCCGACCAGCGCCGCCACCTGACGCACCTGCGTCACCACACCTCCGATGGCCTCCGATGCCTCCTGCACCTTGGCATAACCGCTGTCCACCTTGCTCACGCTCTCCTCGATGAGGATCTTGATTTCGCGCGCAGCCTGGGCTGAGCGATGGGCCAGCGTGCGCACCTCCGACGCCACCACGGCAAATCCGCGCCCCTGCTCGCCGGCGCGCGCCGCTTCCACCGCCGCATTGAGCGCCAGAATATTGGTCTGGAAGGCAATGCCATCGATCACCGTGATGATCTCCTTGATGCGCGCCGAACTGGAGGCGATGTCGCCCATCAGCGCCACCACGCCCGCCACCGCTTCGCCGCCCTGGCTGGCGGCATGGCTCACCGCATCGGCACGCTGCACGGCCTGACCCACAGTCTGTGCGTTATGCCTGACCGAGCCGGTCAGTTGCTCCATGGACGCCGCCGTTTCCTCCAGATTGGAAGCCTGTTCTTCGGTGCGCTGGCTCAGATTCAGATTGCCGTCGGCGATCTCGGAGGCGCCGGTATCGATGGCGTGGCAGCTTTTATAGACCTCCTGCACCAGATGCGACAGACGCAAGCGCATGCCTTCCATGGCAGCCAGCAGGCTGTGACGGTCCCCCTCACGCAAGCGCACCGCACTGGCCAGATCGCCCTGCGCGATGGTCTGCGCCACTTCCATCGCATAACGCGGCTCGCCGCCCAGCTGGCGCGTGATCGAGCGCTGGATCAGCGCCGCGAAGGCCAGCCCCAGCACCACCATCGCGCCCAGCAAGGCCACCAGATACCAGGCTGTGCGTTCGACGCTTGCAGCCGAACGATCGATGTGGTCCTGCACCGCCTGGTCATAGATCTTGACGATCTTCAGGAAGACGTCGCGCAGCTTGACGTGCGCCGGATCGGTATTCTTCTGCAACTCGGCCAGCGCGCCTGCGGTATCGCCCTGGTCCGCCTTTTCCATCAAGGTCTGGAACGACTGACGATATACCGGCCAGGCCTGGTTCAGGGTCGCCACCAGCGGCTCCAGTTCGGGAGTCTTTTCAGCCCGCTGCAGATAATCAAAGGCAGCCTGGATCTGTGCTTCCGCCTTTTGATTGAAAGCCCGCGTACCGGCGCGGGAATTGGGGTCTCCCACATTCGGATAGAGGTAGGAATAACCGCGCCGGAAGTGGATCGCCATAGCCAGAGCGGCGGTATTGAGCGTCTGCATCGGCGCCACCTGCTCCTTGTACATCTGGCGCTCCTGGGCGCTGATGCTGCGCAGACTGAGGATGCTCCAGCTCACCATGAACAGCATGGCGACCAGGAATAAAGCGGACAGCAAGGCCAGCCGCGCAGACACGCGCAGCGATTGCAGAAATGACATGGTGAATCCTCCCGAGTAAGGCGAACTATCGTTGTTGTTTGATCCGCAGCCCCTGCGCGAATGCCATCGTCACACCGGTGGTCCGGCAGGTTGTACGATGTCGGTCTAATTTACACCAGAGTGAGCCAGAATATGAAGGAATTTACCTAACAAGCGGCTTACGGGCTGCCACCATGCGCCGCCAGGGCCGCCACGTGGGCGGAGGGGACCTGCCCCGTCATGCGCCTGAACATGGTCGAAAAGGTCGCCGGCTGTTCATAGCCCAGGTCATAGGCAATGGCCGTCACCGAATGCCCCAGCGCCAGCCGCGAGATCGCGTTGACGATGCAGGCGCGCAGCCGCCATTGCTGGAAGCCCATGCCGGTCTGCGCCAGGAATTTGCGGGTGAAGCTGCGCTCGCTCATGTGCAGTTGCGCCGCCCACTCGGCCGGACGCGAGCGAATCGACGGCGCCCGCATGAAATCCCGGCACAGCGCCCCCAACTTCTCCTCCTGCGGCAGCGGCACGTGCATTGGAATCTCGCGGGCCCGGCCGATCTCCTTGAGCAGCAGGTGCATCAGGGTTTCTTCGCGGCTATGGGGTGCGTAGTGCGGATCGATGCGGGTGGCTTCGATCAGCAGCTCGCGCAGCAGCGGGTGCACTTCCAGCACCTGGCAGGTCTGCGCGGCGCGGGGCGCATGTTCGGGCTCGACAAAGGCGCTGCAGGTAGTCACCGGCAAGAGCATGCGGCTCTGGTGCTCGCGCCCGGAAGGAATCCACACCGCGTGCTGCGGCGGCACCACCCAGGCACCATCCTGCGTCACCACCTGCATCAATCCACCCAGTCCGAACAGCAACTGTGCCCGGCGATGGCTGTGCCAGGCCTGCAGCGAACCGCGCGCATAATCGGCCCCGGCCGCCACCACGGGGCGCGCGATACGATCCACGCGGTCGATGGGCAGCGGGGAACGGGAGGGAGAAGGCTTGCGCATGGTCTGGTCTCGCTTGGCGTACATTCGAAGATGAGCGCCCGATCATTGAAACACCGCCATCACGAAGCTCCCCTCGCAGTTTGGCGGAAATTCAAACATTCTTGACCCAAGTACGAAAGTCAGTCAACCCGACCTACCCTACTGTACGGTTTTCATTCAACGATTTCGCCATGCCTGCTCCGCTCCTCTCCGGCATCCTGGTCGCGCTGATCTGGGGTGTGCAGCCCGTGATCTCGCGCTATGGTTTCCAGCAAGGGCTCACGCCCCTGGATGCGACCTTGATGCGCTTTCTCACCAGCGGCCTGCTGATCCTGCCCTTCGCATGGCGGCGCGGGCTCTGGCATGCCTGCGGTGTTGGCTGGGGACGCGGGCTGGTGTTGTTCCTGCTGTCAGGTCCCTTGTTCAGCCTGGTGCTGGTGGCGGGCGTGAACTACGCACCGGCTTCGCACGGCGCGCTGATCCATCCGGCCTTGACACCCTTGTTCGGCATGGCGATCAGCCGCTTCGCTCTGGGGCAGCGCGAACGCATCTCTCTGTGGGGTGTGGCGCTGCTGCTGGCGGGGCTGGTACTGGTGGCGCTCAATGGCATCCTCGCCAGCGGCGCACTGGTTCCGGATGGCGCGTGGCGGGGCGATCTGCTGTTCGTGCTCTCGGCGCTGATGTGGTCGAGTTACCTGATGCTCAATCGCGCCTGGAAGATTGCGCCGCTGGATGCGGTGGCGCTCACGCAAGTGCTGTCACTGCTCTGCGTGCTGCTGGCGCTGCCGTGGCTGGGCACGCAGACCTTCAGCAAGCCGACGTCGGCACTGCTGCTGCAGAGCGCTTATCACGGCGTGTTGGTGAGCATCGTCAGTGTCGCCCTGTTCAACTGGGTGGTAGCGCGCCTGGGCGTGAAGGCGCTGATGTTGAATGCGCTCTCGCCCCTGTTTGGCGTACTGGCCTCGGCGTGGATCCTGGGCGAGACGCTGTCGGTGTCGATGATGACCGGTGCCGTGGCCATCGTCGCCGGACTGGGCGTGACCATGAAAAAGACGCGCCCGGTGCGCACACCGGGCCAGTGATGCAGACGGCGCGGCTGCGGCCGCTCAGGGCCGCACGGCCCCGTTGACCGCCAGGTACACCGCGTAGAGCGACGTGGTGGCGGTGATGAAGAGGCGATTGCCGCGCGCTCCGCCGAAGACCACATTGGACACCACTTCCGGAATCAGGATCTTGCCCAGCAAGGTGCCATCCGGCGCATAGCAATGCACGCCATCGCCGGCCGAGGTCCAGATGTTACCCTGCGCATCCAGCCGGAAACCGTCGGCCAGGCCCGGATCGATGGTGGCAAACACCTCCCCGCCCTTGAGCGTGGTGCCATCGACCACATCGAACACACGGATGTGATGTGGCCCGCCCGCACGGTGAGTCAGACCGGTGTCGGCGATGTAGAGCCGGCTTTCATCGGTGGAGAAGGCCAGGCCATTGGGACGCTCCAGGTCGCCGGAAACCAGACTGATCTCGCCGCTCGATCCATCGATGCGATAGACGTTGCAGGCGCCGATCTCGCTCTGGGCCTGGTAGCCCTCGTAATCGCTGTTGATGCCGTAGTCCGGATCGGTGAACCAGATCGAACCATCGGACTTGACCACCACGTCATTGGGCGAGTTGAGGCGCTTGCCCTGCCAGTGCGAGGCCAGCGTCGTGATGCTGCCGTCATGCTCGGTACGCACCACCGCGCGGTCGCCATGCAGGCAAGCGACGATGCGACCCTCGCGATCCAGCGTATTGCCGTTGTTGAAGTGGGAGGGCTGACGAAATACGCCCGCCCCGGCACCTTCGGACCAGCGCATCAGGCGGTTGTTGGGAATGTCGCTCCAGATCAGTTCCTGGGTAGCGGGCAACCACACCGGACCTTCGGCCCAGCGGCAACCCCGGTAGAGGCAATCGACCTGAGCGGTGTCGATGACCATGCGGCGAAAGCGTGCGTCGAGATGCTGGAAGGGAGTTTCGGGCAGGGGCATGTGTTCTCCTATTGATGTTGGTAGCACTTTAGCGGCGTTGGGTCGCGGGCTTTTCCAATTCTTGGCGGTCCGAAAAATCAGGGGCAGGTCACAGCTCACGTCAAGGTCAACGGTTCATAAGGGTTACGCAAAGGGGCGTTCACTTCTTAAAAGCGGCATTCCCGGCCGACGGGATCCAACATAATCCCCCCTCCGACTTACAAATATTGGCCAGTTACCTACAAGTGAATCTCCAAAATTTCCTGTCACCATATACTTCGTAGACTGGTATGGAAAATACCAACCATCATCTTCTTCTCGAACAAGAGATTCAAATATTGCATATGGGACCCCGCCAGGTTCTTGGGAAAGACGCTCAAGATGATCAAGCGCCATTTTTTTAGCCATTGCAAAATCAATATTCATGGATACCCACACCCCAGGACGAGGACGACCGGTTACTATGCTGTTCGTCCGAGTTCTGCGCAGCGATGAGATTGATATCGTTGTCCGCCCTCAATGCCAGATCGCCCTTGGCGTTGATGTCGCTGCCCGCAATGGTGATGTTGCTGTTGGTGCCATCGCCTGTAGCACGGATGCTCATGTTGCCACCCGAAGCAAGAGCAGAACCCCGCTGCGTCACCGTATTCTGTTCCGTGCGGTTGCTGTTCTGGCTGCTGCCAATCGTAGCGCTGATGCCGATGTTGGCTGAACCCTCGGTAGCGCCCTTCTGCATCTCTCCCACGGCGCTGTAGGCCGACATGCCTGCTGTCGCCGCAGCCAATGCCTTTACGCGACCATCCTTGGTCTTGCTCGCCGCTTCCGCCATCTGGTCTACCGTCTGGATAGCCGAGATCACCGGGCTGGTCACCGCCACCGTCAGGCCACTTTGCTTATACTTGTCTTCCGTGGTGCTCTTGCTGGCTTGCTCTGCCGCACGGATCTCGACCGACTTGGCCGCGATATCCACATCCCCCTTCGGCGCCAGCACATCGCTGCCGACTTGCGCATAGCGATTGCCCGCCACAACGCTGACGTTCCCATCCGTGCTACCCACGGTAGACGCAGAAGCCGTCTGGTCTTGTGTCTTTCCGTCATGGCTTTGCTCTCGGGTGCCTATGGTCACGCCGAAGCCTGATCCCATCACGCCGCTGGTTCTCTCCTGACGGAAATTGCTTTGCGTATTGTTATCAACGGCAGCCACGATGTTGATGTCGTTGCCTGCGGCAAGGCCAGTGCCTTCGGTGGAAACAACATTGCTACCTTTGACGTTGATGTCATTGCCCGCCCGCACCGCCACCGTATTGCCCGAGAAGGTTGTCCCCTGATTGATGGCCTGGCTGCTGCTGTCATCCGTGGTAACCGTGCGCGAGGCCAGCATGCCGCCGCTGTCGCTCTTCTTGTGCTGGTCTCGCGCGCTGGCCGTGCTCACATCGGTGCCGATGTTGATGTTGTTGGCCGCCGTGGCGGACAACGAGCCTTCGGCGTTGACGTAGGCTGCCTGAGCGTTGATATCGCGGCCTGCCGTGACGCTGATCTCCTTGCCTTGTACCCTCCGCGTTGATGGTGGCGCTGCTGTTGTTGAGTTCGCGCGCGCTGCCGCTGGCCTTCTTGTCGGTATCCAGCGCCCCGCCGATGACCATGTCACCCACCGAGTAAATCAGCGCGTGCTCGCTGTTGTTGATGACGCCCGCACCGATGTCGAGCCGCTTGCGCGCCGCAATCACCGGAGCGCTGGTCACGCCGTCGACGGTCTCGGCCTGGTTGTTCAATACATCGGCACCGACGGCGACGTTGTCGCCATAGATGCGCCCCGTGCCGAGGTTGTTGACGGTACTGCTCTCGATGACGGTGTTGACGCCATCGATCACGCCACGGTTGATGAAGGTGTGGATGTCCGTGGCCTTGAGCCGCACGCTATTGCCCACCAGCGAGCCGCTGGCGCGATTGTCGATGGTGGCTGCCGTCAGCATGAGCGTGCCGCCCGCCCCGACGGCACCGGCATTGGCAAACCGGCCCGTCGTGCGCAGGTCGAGGTCGCCACTGGCCCCTATCTGGCCGGTATGAAGAATCGATCCCACCAGATCGATGCGCAGGTCCTTCTGGCTCAGGAACCTGCCGTCCCCCGTGAAGGAATAGGCCAACACGCTGGTCTGCTGTCCGGCGATGACGGTGCCCTTGTCGTTGTCGATGACCAGCGCACGGCCGCTCGGGTTGGCATCGCTCAGGGTGGCGCTGCGGGTGGCGGAAATCAGGCCGCCCTGGTTGTCGATGCGGCTGTCGGCCACCAGCGTGATGGCATCGCCCCGCATGGCGCCCTGACGGTTGCTGATCTCGGCGGCGGCGACGCTGACGGTGGCGCCTTCCATGCCCTGGTCTTTGGCCAGGGTGTCATCGTTGCGCAGCACTGCGGCCTGCACGTGGACGGTGGCATCCGAGCGGATCAGGCCGCCGCTGTTGTCGAGACTACCGACCTTGAGATCGACCGACTGCGCCGCCTTCACCTGTCCGCTGTTGCGCATGTCCGCCGACGCCTGCAGCGCCAGGTCGGTACTGCTGCCGATGCTGCTGCGGTTGTCGATGCTGGCCGCGCTCATCTGCACCTTGCCTTCACCACCGATGCTGCCAGTGTTTTGCAGCGCCCCGCTGGCCTGCACATTCAAGGCACCGGCACTGACGATGCTGCCGCGATTGTCCAGCGCGCTGGTGGCCAGGCGGGCCGCGCTCTGGCTGCCCAGCTCGCCGGTATTGCTGATGCCGTCGTTCGTCTGCACGGTCAGCAAACCCTTGGCGGTGAGGCTGCCGCTGTTTTCCAGGCGACCGTCGGCCGTCACCACGGCCTGCCCTACCGATGCGCCGATGGCGCCCGCATTGCGCACACCCACCCCATGTTCGGTGGCGCTCAGGTAGATGTGGCCCGCGTACATGCCGCCCAGTTGCGCCACATCGATGGCCACCGCCGGTGCGGCCTCGGTGGCGGCTACGCCAGGGACCACGCTGGTGTGATCCGCACTCACCGTGTTCAGGCCCGTACTGACCTTGAGTTCCGGGGCCCAGATGCCCGCGTTGACCTGCACTGCGCGCGCGATGATCTCGGCGTAGTCGGTGCGGCTGCCATCCATGCCATTGCCCTCGATGCGGACCGCACCGCGCGCCACCCGATAACTCTCCAGCTGGCCGCTGACTATCTGCGGTACGCCCGTAGTGAGGGTGGCGCGGCTGGCATTGAGAAAACCACAGCCCGCGCAGCTGATGCCGGCCGCATTGGCCACCACCACCTGGGCCCGCGCCCCCGCCACCTCCAGGTAACCGCGCAGGTAGCTGGGGTTGGCCGAGTTGACCTGGTTGACGATCACCCGCGCAGCTCCCGTGGCCAGCCACGGGTTGCCAGCCACATAGCCCCCCAGCTGCGTGGCCGTGGTGCTGCGGGCATTGTTGAGGATGGCGCCACGGGCGCCGACATCGAACTGCCGATAACTGTTGAGCGACACCCCGGCCGTACTGGGCGTCTGGATGTTGACCACCGGCACGCCATTGGGCGTGACCAGCACGGTGGGCTGCTGGTTGCGCGGGGCGTTGCGGTCGCCGAGGATCTGCGCATGGGCCACCGTGTTCATGGTCAGCGCCACCGATACGGCCAGCAGCGAGAAGCGCAGGACCGACGACAACAGGCCCGCCGTGGCCGTACCACCACACGCGCTGCCACCGTGCGGCCGCAGGCCGGAGGCGATTTCTGCAACGGCCATCCACTGGCCACGAGGCCGGTTGAAAACCAGCCGGTAACGCTGACGATTCATGGAACACCCCTGGAGCTGTTGTTGTTGTGACCGGTCAGCGCTTTGTTGTTTTTCGTTGCCGGTTGGAAATGTTTTGCTTGCCAGGGGCTGGATGTTAATTTAGGTTAACGAGGAAGGGTGATTTTTCATCACGCGGGAAGTTTTCCTGTCGGCAAAATCCAACACTTGTTTTTCTGGCATCTCAATTCCTTTTGAATCCTTGTCCGGTGCGGCTCAGGGACGTCTTTACATGTTTTCAATTTTTCGCTCTCCCTCTTGCCACCTTGCGCTGATCCTCGGTCTGAACCTGGTCATTCCACTTGCCGTCGCGCAAACCGCCGTCAACCAGGAGCAGTTGCAACGCCAGCGAGAACGCGCTTTGCGCCAGCAACAAGAGCCGCGTCCCGACGTGAAGCTGGGCGTGCCCGCCGACGACGTGATGGCACAGGAATTTCCCGAGCACGAGCAACCGTGCCGGAGGATCACCTTGATTACCTTGGAGGGTGAGGAGGCCGACCGCTTCCGCTTTGCGCTCGACAGCGTGACCGGGCCGCAGGGTGCGACTGGCCGCTGCCTCGGTTCGCAAGGGGTCAACCTGGTGCTGGCTCGCGTGGAGAGCGCCATCGTCGCGCGCGGCTACACCACCACCCGCGTGCTGGCGCGTCCGCAGGACTTGTCCACGGGACGGCTGGTGTTGAGCGTGGTCCCGGGCCGTGTGCGCCACATCCGCTTTGCGGCCGATGCCGACGCGCGCGGGACCGCCTTCAATGCCCTGCCGGTCAGTCCTGGCGATATCCTCAACCTGCGCGATATCGAGCAGGGACTGGAAAACTTCAAGCGTCTGCCTACCGTCCAGGCCGATATCAAGATCACGCCCTCCGAGGATGAGGGCGCCCAGGCAGGTGATAGTGACCTGGTGATCCATTACCGGCAGTCCTTCCCCTTCCGTCTCACGGCATCGCTCGATGATGGCGGCAGCAAGGCCACCGGCAAATACCTGGCCGGGATTACTTTGTCCTATGACAATTGGTGGACCCTCAATGACCTCTTCTACGCGAGCGTGAGCCGCAGCCTGCATCACGATGGCGATCACGGCAGCCAGGCCTACACGCTGCATTACTCCCTGCCCTGGGGCAACTGGATGGCCGCCCTCACCATGTCGGGCAACCGCTATCACCAGACGGTCGCCGGTGCCTTCGAGAATTTCGTCTACAGCGGGCGCGCCGAAACCACCGAGTTCAAGCTGTCACGCCTGCTCTCCCGCGATGCCGGCAGCAAGAGCGTGATCTTTGGCAAAGCCTTGCTGCGCAAGGCCTACAACGCCGTCGATGACCTCGAGATAGGCGCCCAGCAACGCCGCACCACGGCCTGGGAGGCGGGCCTGAATCACCGGCAGTTCCTGGGCGATGTGATTGCCGACGCCACTCTGGCCTATCGCCGTTCGCTCGATACGCAAGGGGCCGAACCGGCCTCCTCCTTCGACCTGCCGCAGATCGGTACCCGCTATGGTCTGTGGCTGCTGGATGCCTCGCTCAATGCGCCGTTCCGGCTGGGCGGTGCAAGGCTGCGCTACGACGGGACGCTGCGCGCGCAGTGGAACCGTGGCCGATTGCCGCCGCAGGATCAGTTCTCCATCGGCGGACGTTACACGGTCCGTGGTTTCGACGGCGAGCTGACCCTGCAGGCCGAACGCGGCTGGTTCCTGCGCGATGAGCTGGCGCTGGAAATGGGAGAGAGCGGGCAGGAAGTGTTTGCCGCCGTCGATACCGGCGCGGTAGCAGGCCCGATGGCCCAGTTCCTCACCGGCCAGCGCTTGACGGGCGCCGCACTGGGCTTGCGCGGCAGCGTAACCAGGCTGAGCTATGAGATGTTCGTGGGCACGCCGCTATCCAAGCCGCAAGGTTTCCAGACCGCCGCCGTGACGGGAGGCGTCAACCTGCAATGGACATTCTGAGGCGAGTTCTCTGCCGACAAGACATGCTGCACGATGGGGAGCGCTCAACGGGCGCGGCGGAAAGTAAGGTTGTAGCGGCAGCGTCCGGTGAGCGCATGCTCGCCCTCGCGCAACGGATCGATGCCGTGGAAGGCCAGGCGCGCCGGGCCGCCCCACACCACCACATCGCCACTTTCCAGGCGCATGCGCTGCGGCTTGTCGGTGCGTGCCATGCCCCCGAAGAGGAAAGTCGCAGGCAAGCCCAGCGAGACCGAGACAATCGGTTGGGTCATGTCCAGTTCATTCTTGTCTTGGTGCAGCGACATGCGGGCAGCAGGTTCATAGCGATTGATGAGACAGGCGTCAGGATCGAATCCGGCGAAACCCGCCGCCGCCGCCGCCCGCCCGGCCAATGCCGCGAAGAGGGCGGGCATGGCCGGCCAGTCGCGCTCGACCAGCGGATCGCGTGACTGATAGCGATAGCCGCGACGATCCGTCACCCAGCCATACCGACCGCAATTGCTCATCGCTACCGACATGCGAAAGCCTCCCGGTGTCTGCATGTGGCGCAGGGGCGAAGCTTCCAGCACGGTGTCGATGGCGGCCATCAACCGGATCGCTTCGTCTTCATCGACAAAGGCGCGCAGCAGCAGCGCGCCCTCGGTGAGGGTCTCCATCGAAGGATCACGCGCCAGGCCAGCGAAGAGATCGCCGCTCACCGCGCGGGCTCCGGACGTGGGGGGGGATTGTCGATGAAGTGGCTCACTTCATCCAATGTCGGCGCGATGAAGCGCAGCGGCCTGGCCAGACTGCCGACCAGCGAGGCATGCGATGTGTTGTCGAAGTAGCGCTCCACCACCGGCACCTGCCGGGCGCGCAGCAGCCTGGCCAGGCCAGCGGTGTTGCGTTCGGCCGAGACCAGCCGATCCTTGTGCGAGGCGATCAGCAGCGCAGGGGGCGCACCCGCCTGCACGTGGCGCACCGGTTGCGAATCCGGCGGGGAATCGGGGGCGAAGAAAACCGGTTTCACGTCCGCGTTTTCGATGGGCAGGAAATCATACGGTCCGGCCAGTCCGATCCAGCCGCGCAGAGCATCCGGCGAGGCGCCCGCTGCGTGCAGCCAGCGTGGGTCCAGCGCCACCATGGCGGCGTTGTAGGCACCGGCACTATGTCCCATGACAAAGACGCGCTGGGGATCGCCACCCAGCTCGCGCACCGAACGCAGGGTCCAGGCCACGGCCTGGGCACTGTCCTTGACGAAATCCGGATAGCGGACTTCGGGATAGACGCGGTAGTCCGGCAGCACCGCGATGTAGCCACGCGAACTCAAGGCCTCGCCGACGAAGGCGTAGTCCTTGCGGCTGCCCTCGTTCCAGCTGCCGCCATAGAAGAAGACCACCACCGGCAAGCCAGGACCGGAACCGGCTTGCGGGGCGCCGACCGGGCGATAGATGTCGAGCTTTTGACGCGGGTTATCGGTGTTGGCATACGCCACGCCTTCGGTCTTGACGTAGGAGGAAGTGGGCGTGAGGGCATTGATGGCCGTCAGCGGTGAACAGGCGACGACGCCACCCAGGATCAGTACCGCGCCAGCGAACGCGAGACCGGCCTTGCCAAGTACGTGCATGCGCAACTCCAGCCATGAAGAAAAACCTATTGTAGCCGCGCACGACAAAGCCTTCAGGAGGGGGCGTCGTCCCGGCTCCCTGCTTCATGCGCGAGCAAGGCGGCCTTGCGCGCGATACCCCAGCGATAGCCCGAGGGCGTGCCATCCAGGCGCACGATGCGATGGCAGGGAATCAGCAAGGCGATCTCGTTGCGGGCACAGGCATTGGCTACGGCGCGCACGGCATTGGGCTGACCGATGCGCGCGGCCAGTTCGGCGTAGGTCAGCGTGATGCCTGGCGGCACCGCACGCAGGGCTTGCCAGACGCGCTGCTGGAAGGCCGTGCCACGGATGTCCAGCGGCAAGGCAGTGCCCTGGCGAGGGTCGTCCAGCGCTGCCAGTACCTGCGCGAGAGTCTGCTCGAAGGCGGCATCACCGGGGGCGAGATCGGCGTGGGGAAAGCGGTCCTGCAGTTGCTGCAACAGGGGCTCGGGCTCGCTGCCCAGGGCGACAGCGCAGATGCCCTGTTCGGTCGCTGCCACCAGCAAGGCCCCCAGCCAGCATTGCGCCACCGCGAAGCGGATTTTCTCGCCCTGGCCGCCGCGCCGGTAGACGTCAGGCTGCATGCCCAACTGCGCGGTACTGCGGGCATAGAAGCCTCCGCTGGAAGCAAAGCCGACTTCGTAGAGCGTCTCGGTCACGCTGGCACTGCCGCCCAGTTGCGCGCGCAGGCGTGCGGCGCGGTAGGCCTCGGCATAGCCCTTGGGGGTGAGCCCCGTCTGTTGCTTGAACAGACGATGGAAGTGATAGCGACTCAGACCCGCGGCCTGGGCCAGGGTGGCGGTGTCAGGCGGTTCACCGGCCTGCTCGATCAGGCGGCAGGCCTGCGCGATGGCGCGGGCCTGGCGTTCGTGCAGGGGGGGCTGGTCAGGCTTGCAGCGCTGGCAGGGACGAAAACCAGCCGCTTCGGCCGCCGCACAGCTGGCATGGAAGTCCACATTCCTGCGCAAGGGCGTCCGTGCGCCACAGGAGGGCCGGCAATAGACACCGGTGCTGCGCACCGAATACCAGAACCGACCATCGAAGCCGGCATCGCGCTGCTGCACGGCTTGCCAGCAGGTTTGCGGGTCGAGGAGCGCAGCATCGGTGGCCGGGCCCGGCATGGGGGTAGAAGTCATGGTCAGCATGGAGTGCTCCCGGAATCAGATGGCACTGATTCTAGGCGCGTGCTACCGACGATGCACTCCGATCATTGCTTTTGAATTGCTGCGTGGATGAAACGCATCATCGGACAATTCAATGATGGCAGCCATCCATCATTGAATTTTCACATCATGTGGTTCAGCTCACTGCGAGAAACGGATGCGCTGGCGCGACTTCACCGGCTGCATCACGTGTTCCAGCGGCAGCTCGTGCGATTGCTTGACCTTCTTCAAGGTGATGTTGGACTTGACGTTGGTCACGCCCGGCAGGCGCAGCAGCCGGGTCATCATGAATTCGGAAAACGCCGCCAGGTCGGGGGCGACGATGCGCAGGATGTAGTCGCCCTCGCCGGTGACGGAAAAGCACTCGGTCACTTCCGGCATGGATTCCACGGCTTTCTCGAAGAGTTCGCCACGGGTTTCGCCCTGGCGGTCCAGGGTCACGGTGGTGAAGGCGGTCACGCCCAGGCCGACCACGGCCGGGTCCAGCACGGCGGTATAGCGCTCGATGACGTGGGCTTCTTCCAGCCGTTGTACGCGACGGCTGATCTGCGAAGTGGACAGATGCACTTTCAGACCCAGCGCGCTATTGGTAATATGGCCGTCTCGCTGCAATTCGGTCAGCAAGGCCAGGTCGTAGCGATCCACGTTGATGATGCTCATTTGTCTCTCCAAAGTTCATATTTAAGAATTATTTGTGCATATTATCTAATATATCGCGCAAAAAACAATCACAAATTGCAGTCTTGACGCAATAAACTCCTCGCATGGGCCGCGCTTGTCGGCCCTCCCTATTCGAGGAGACACCAGATGGGCCACGCAGACACCCAGTTCGCCACCGCAGCCGTCAATACCGCCAATACCGCCACCACCGTCAGTGGCGACCTGTTCGACAACCCCATGGGCACCGACGGCTTCGAGTTCGTCGAGTACACTGCCGCCGATCCGGCCGGCATTGCCGCCGTGCTGGAGCTGATGGGCTTCACGGCGGTGGCGCGCCACCGTTCCAAGAATGTCACCCTGTATCGCCAGGGCCAAATCAACTTCATCCTCAACGGCGAACCCCACAGCAATGCCGCCGCCTTTGCCCAGGTGCACGGCGCCTCGGTCAACGCCATGGCCTTCCGGGTGCGGGATGCAGCCCATGTGTACAAACGTGCACTGGAACTGGGCGCTGAAGGCGTGGAAGCCAAGCTCGGTCCGATGGAACTGAACATTCCTGCCATTCGTGGCATCGGCGGTTCGCTGCTGTATCTGGTGGATCGCTATGGCGACAACGGCTCCATCTATGATGTCGATTTTCAGTTCTTCCCCGACGTGGAGCGCAACCCCAAGGGCGTCGGCCTGACCTACATCGACCACCTGACCCACAACGTCATGCGCGGCGCGATGGATACCTGGTCTTCGTTCTACACGCGCCTGTTCAACTTCCGCGAGATCAAGTATTTCGACATCGAGGGCAAGGTCACGGGCCTGCGTTCGCGCGCCATGACCAGCCCCTGCGGCAAGATCCGCATTCCCATCAACGAGAGCGCCGACGACAAGTCGCAGATCGAGGAATTCATCAAGCAGTACAACGGCGAAGGCATCCAGCACATTGCCCTGGGCACCGACGACATCTACCAGACCGTGCGCGCCCTGTATGCACGTGGGGTGCCGCTGCAGGACACCATCGCCACCTACTATGACCTGGTGGAGCGGCGCATCCCCGGTCATGGCGAAGACCTCGATGCCCTGCGCGAGCTGAAGATCCTCATCGACGGCGCCCCCACGGCGGGCCAGGGTCTGCTGCTGCAGATCTTCACCCAGAACCTGATCGGCCCGGTGTTCTATGAAATCATCCAGCGCAAGGGCAATGACGGTTTTGGCGAGGGCAATTTCAAGGCTCTGTTCGAATCCATCGAGCTGGACCAGATGCGCCGTGGCGTGATCTGACCGCCGGGCGAACGCGCTCCTGCAGCCGCCATGCAAAAGACGCAGCGCCCTGGCCGGGCCTGCGTCTTTTCGTTTTTTTACTTTCCGAGACTCAAGATCGCGCCGGGAGCGCCGTAAATCCATGCAAAGGCAACACCGCTGTCCCCTTGCAATCCCTTGCGCCCAACGGGCCGGAGTCCGCATGAACGTCGCGTATGAACAAGAAAAACCTGCCCACGCCCCAGCTGAACCGGCCATGGCAGACACGCTGGACCATGACCCCGCCGAACTGGTGGCGCAATTGAGTCATCGTATCCTGCTGCTGCAACAGCAGACCCAATCCCTGGCCCGCTTCCCGGCCAACCGCGACGGCAAGCAGCAGCGTCAGTTGCTGCAGCAGCAGATCCGCACGCTCTACCAGCAGTTGTTCGTGCTGGAACAGCAGCAGGCGCGACAGCGCAGGCGCGGCGAAAACTATCTCACCATGGCCCTGTCGGTGGCCGCCCATGCCGCACACCAGCATGCCCGTGGCGAGCTGGCGGCAGCGGTGCTTTGAGGCCGGTTTCGCTTCCTTGAAGATTCTGCCGGCTCAATAACGCAGCCGCGACAGGCTCACCAGACAAGCCGCACCCGCCAGGGCAGCGGCAAAGCACAGCACCGGCGCATAGGGCGTGGCCGATATGCCCATGAGCATGGCCACCACCGAGGCACCCACAGTCTGCCCGGTCAGGCGTGCCGTTCCCAGCATGCCGCTGGCACCGCCCGTACGCTCACGTGGCGCGGCGCTGATCATGGTGCGATTGTTGGGCGACTGGAACAGCCCGAAGCCAACCCCGCATACCGCAAACATGGCCAGCATCACGCCATCGGGCGTGCTGCGGTCCACCGTCAGCAGGGCCAGCAAGCCCAGGCACATCACCGCCAGCCCCACCCCGCCCAGCAAGCCTGCCGAGATGCGATCCGAGAGCTTGCCCGCCACCACACCGGTGAGCGCTACCGCAATCGGCCAGGCCGTCAGCAACAGACCGGCGCGCGCTGCGCTCATGCCGAGTTGATTCTGCAGCAGGAAGGGCAGCATCACGAAGACCGACATCTGCGCCGCGAAGGAGCAGAACGAAGTACCGATGGAGAGCGCAAACAGGGGAATGCGCAACAGGTCCAGCGGCAACATGGGCGCACTGGGCGATTGCAGCTTCAACAGCAGCACCAGGCTGATGGCAGTCAGCAGCGCGCACAGTGCCACCACCCAGCCGCCTTGCAGATGACCGACGGCATCGATGGTATAGAGCAGCAAGCCGATGAAGCCCATGCAAAGCAAGGCGCTCTGGCGATCAAAACGGCGTTCCGAGAGCGGATTGGCCGGCAAGGCGCGGTTGCCCACGACCAGCGCTACCAGGCCGAGCGGGATGTTGATGAGGAACAGCCAGTGCCACGAGGCCAGATGCAGGATCAGGCCGGCCACGGTCGGGCCCAGGGCATTGCCGGTGCCGGCTACCAGGGCGTTGTAGCCGATGGCACGACCCAGCAGGCGGGCCGGATAGATGAAGCGGATCAGTGCGGTATTGACCGAGAGGATCCCGGCTGCGCCCAGTCCCTGCAGTACCCGCGCCAGGCTCAGTTGCAGCATGTCGCCGCTGGCCGCGCAGGCCAGCGAGGCCAGCGTGAAGAGAAACAGCCCGCCCAGGTAGACGCGCCGGTAGCCGATCACTTCTCCCAGCGACGCCAGCGGCAGCAGGCACACCGCCATGGCGATCTGATAGCTGTTGATGACCCAGATCGCATCGGCATCGCTGGCCTTGAGATCGGCCGCCATGGCCGGCAAGGCCAGGTTGGCGATGGAGCCGTCGAGCACGGCGATGGTCAGGCCCAACACCACCGTGGCGATGGCCAGCAGGCGCTGGCGCGGCGGCAGGCCGTCATGATCGGGAGAAACGCAAGGAAGAACGGAAGTAACAGACATGACTCTGCGCGGGGGCGCCGGGAAGACAGGGAAGAAAAGGGCGTTTAGCGGAACGCCGAAATGGGCGTCAACTTCTTGTCGCGGGGAATATTGAACTTGGTCTTGGGACCATACCACTTGGTCCACAGGGCATCGATCTCGCCCTCCTTTTCCAGTGCGGCCAGGGCCTGGTTGACGGCATCGAGCAGCCGGTGCTCTCCCTTCTTGACGCCCAGTGCAGTGGGCTCCCAGGCCAGTGCGCCTTCGACGAAGCGGAACCGTCCGCCCGACTCATTGACGAAACGAATGCCCGAGGGCATCGAAATGGCCAGCGCATCGACCTGGCCCTGCGCCAGCGCCAGGAAGGATTGCGGTGTGTCGGTGAAGGTCAGCAAGCTGGCCTTGCGCAGCACGCGCCGCACCGCCTGCTCCGGGGTGGAATCGCGATTGGCGCTGATGCGCTTGCCGTCCAGGTCGGAGACCAGGTTCAGGCCGGAATCACTCTGTACGATCAGCTTGATCGGGTTCTGGTAATGCGAGGCCGTGAAATCGATCAGGCGCGCGCGTTCGCGGGTATAGCCCAAGGCCGCCGAGACCAGGTCCACCTCCCCCTTCATGAGCGCCGGCAGACGCCCCTCCACCGTCACACTGCGGTGCTGCATCTGTACGCCCAGCTTGCGAGCGACCGCGCTGCACATGTCGACATCAAACCCGACGATCTGGCCGGTCAGCGGATCGGAAAATCCCAGCGGCTCATTCTTGGACAGCGTGGCGCAGATCAGCACGCCACGCGCCTCTATCTGCCCCAGGCGGTCTGCGTGCGCCGCAGCGGGAACCAGCCAGGCCCCGGCCAACAGCAGGCTGCCCATGCCCAGTTGCTTGAGTTGCTGCGAAATCTTTTTCATGCTTTTCCTCATCGAGCGTCGAGGATAGCCCGAAACAATCCCGGATGTCACTCGCAGCAGACACTCCCATACACTTTACAAACAAATCTCTCTACGCACCAATACAGTACCCTGACAGTTTTCGGTACACATCACCTGACATGACCTGTTCACCCTGCCCTGCCGCTTCATCTGGCCGGTCCACAAGACAACGGCCCGGTCGGGTGAGGACCGGGCCGTCATCGGACAGCGATCAGACAGTCAACGGACAGCCAACGGACAATTCAGCCGTGGCCCAGATAAGCCTTGCGCACGTCGCTGTTGGCCAGCAGGTTGGCACCGGTATCGGACATGACCACATGGCCGTTTTCCAGCACATAGCCACGGTCGGCCACGCCCAGGGCCTTGTTGGCGTTCTGCTCGACCAGGAACACCGTCACGCCGCTGTCGCGGATGGTGCGGATGATCTCGAAGATCTGCGCAATCACCAGCGGGGCCAGGCCCAGCGTGGGTTCGTCCAGCAACAGCAGGCGCGGCTTGCTCATGAGGGCGCGGCCAATGGCCAGCATCTGCTGCTCGCCGCCGGACATGGTCCCGGCCCGCTGGGCCGCTCGCTCCTTGAGGCGCGGGAAAAGGCCGAAAACGTACGCGACGCCCTGCTCGATCTCGTCATTGCTGGCGAAGAAGGCGCCCATCTGGAGGTTCTCCAGCACGGTCAGACTGGGGAAGACGCGTCGGCCTTCCGGCGAGATGGCAAGTCCCCGGCGCATGATCTCGTGGGTCGGCAGCTGGGTGATGTCCTGGCCCTCGAAGATCACACGACCGCCGGAGGCACGCGGACGTCCGCACAGCGTCATCAAGAGGGTGGTCTTGCCGGCACCGTTGGCACCGATGAGGGTGACGATCTCACCCTTTTCCACCTTCAGCGATACGCCGTGCAGGGCCTCGATGGCGCCATAGTGGGTATGCACCTTGTCAAACTGCAGCATCATTCTTCTCCCAGATAAGCCTTGATCACGCGCTCGTCGCTACGCACCTGTTCGGGGGTGCCGGTGACGATGGGCTTGCCGTGCTCCATGACCAGGATGCGGTCGGAGATGCCCATGATGAGGCTCATGTCGTGTTCGATCAGCAGCACGGCCACGCCGTGCTCGCGGCGCAGGCGGTCGATCAGTTGCGACAGCTCCTGCTTCTCCTGCGGGTTCAGGCCGGCAGCCGGTTCATCCAGCAGCAGCAGGCGCGGCCTGGTGATCATGCAGCGGGCAATCTCGACGCGGCGTTGCAGGCCATACGAGAGCGTGCCCGCCTCACGATTGGCCAGTGCGGTCAGGCCGAGCTGATCCAGCCAGTAGGCCGCGCGTTGCAGCGCCTCCTGCTCGGAGCGGCGATAGGCCGCGGTCTTGAGCAGGCCCGACAGCAGGTTGGTGTTGACCTGCTGGTGTTGTGCCACCAGCAGGTTTTCCACCACGGTCATGGACTTGAAGAGGCGGATATTCTGGAAGGTCCGCACCAGCCCCTGCTGCGCCACCTGGTGGCTGGGCTGGCGGGCAATCGAGACGCCATCGAGAGCGATCTCGCCCGAGGTCGGCTGATAGAAGCCGCTGATGCAGTTGAAGACGGTAGTCTTGCCGGCCCCGTTGGGACCGATGATGGCGAAGACTTCGCGCTCCTGCACGGCCAGCGAGACGCCATCCACGGCCAGGAGGCCACCGAAGCGCATCGACAGGTTGGACACTTCCAGCATGGTTTTCATGGACGAATTCATTGCGGCAACTCCACGTGCGGACGGGTTGCAGGGAGCAATCCTTGCGGACGCCACATCATCATCAGCACCATCACCAGGCCGAAGATCAGCATGCGGTATTCGGCAAAGCTGCGCGCCAGTTCCGGCAATACGGTCAGCAGGATGGCGGCCAGAATCACGCCCAGCTGCGAGCCCATCCCCCCCAGCACGACGATGGCCAGGATCAGGGCGGACTCGATGAAGGTAAAGGATTCCGGCGTCACCAGACCCTGGCGGGCGGCGAAGAAGGAACCGGCCAGGCCGGCGAAGGCGGCACCGAGCGTGAAGGCGGAAAGCTTCACGCGGGTTGGATTGATGCCCAGCGAGCGGCAGGCGATCTCGTCTTCACGCAGCGCTTCCCAGGCGCGGCCCATGGGCATGCGCAGCAGGCGGCTGGTGACGAACCAGGTAAAGAGCACCATCAGCAAGGCCAGGAAGTACAGGAAGATCACCATATGCGCGCCCTGATAGCTCAGGCCGAACATCTGGTGGAAGGTGGTGCCGCCTTCGGTCAGCGGATTGCGCGCCATCACCACGCCGAACACGGTCGGCTTGGGGATGCCGGAGATGCCATCCGGTCCGCCGGTCAGGCTGGTCATGTTGTTGAGCAAGAGACGGATGATTTCACCGAAGCCCAGCGTGACGATGGCCAGGTAGTCACCGCGCAGGCGCAGCACCGGGAAGCCCAGCAGGAAGCCGAACAGTGCGGCGGCAGCCGCCGACAGCGGCACGCACTCCCAGAACGAGAGGCCGAAGTACTGGTTGCACAGCGCATAGGTGTAGGCACCCACGGCATAGAAGCCGACGTAACCCAGGTCGAGCAGGCCGGCGAAACCGACCACGATGTTCAGGCCCAGGCCCAGCACCACGTAGATCAGCGCCAGAGTCATCACGTCCACATAGCCGCGCGAACCGAAGAAGGGCCACACCAGCGCGGCCATCAGCAGGATCATCATGGCCGCGCGCTGCTGGCCCGGCTGCATGCGCGGCAGCGTCGGCAGCTTGATGCCGGCGCGGGTGCGCAAGAGCGCCGGCTTGGCCAGCTGGAACAGGAACACGGCCAGCACCGCCACCAGCACCGGGGTCCAGTGGGTATTGAGGACCACGCGGTAGCCCTCCAGCTGCAGCTGCATGCCCAGCAGCGGGATGGTCAATACGGCGGTCACCAGCGCCGCCGCCACGGCATTCTTGAAAGTCTCAGGCATCACGCCTCCTTGAATTTGTCGTTGTCCGTCGAGCGCAGCAGGCTCAGACCTTTTCGATGTCGGGCTTGCCCAACAGGCCCGTGGGACGGAACAGCAGGATCAGCACCAGCAGGCCGAAGGACACCACGTCCTTGTATTCGGAAGGCAGGTAGCCGGCCGCGAAGGTCTCGGCCAGACCCAGCAGTACGCCGCCCAGCATGGCGCCGGGAATGCTGCCGATGCCGCCCAGCACCGCCGCCGTGAAGGCCTTGATGCCGGCGATGAAGCCGATGTAGGGATTGAGCTTGCCGATGGTCAGCGCAATCAACACGCCGCCCACCGCCGCCAGCATCGCGCCCAGGACGAAGGTGAAGGAAATCACCTTGTTGGTATCGATGCCCAGGAGGTTGGCCATGCCCATGTCTTCAGCGCAGGCGCGGCAGGCACGGCCCATGCGCGAGCGTGCGATGAACAGCGTCAGGGCCACCATCAGCACCAGCGTCACGCCCACGATGACCATGCGCGAATACGGCACGGTGACGGTGAAGTCGCTGCCCATCTGGAACTCCAGCGCGCCCGAGATCAGCACCGGCACCGACATGTCGCGTGCGCCCTGGCCGATCTGCACATAGTTCTGCAGGAAGATGGACATGCCGATGGCCGAGATCAGCGGCACCAGGCGCGGCCCGCCGCGCAGCGGACGATAGGCCACGCGTTCGACGGTCCAGCCATAGAGGCCCGTCACCAGGACCGAGACGATGAGCGCACCGCCCAAGAGCAGCGGCAAGGGATAACCGGACTGCACGCCGATGGCTGTGAGCGTCACCAGGCCGACGTAGGAAGCGATCATGTAGATTTCGCCGTGGGCGAAGTTGATCATGCCGATGATGCCGTAGACCATGGTGTAGCCGATGGCGATCAGGGCATAGATCGCACCCAGCGAGAGCCCGTTGACGAGCTGCTGGGTCAGTTGAGGGAGCAATTCATTCATGAGGGAACCCGGAAAGTGGAAATGCCCCATTCCGAAGCAATGGGGCATTTCGCGGTTTGACGTCAGGTCAGACAGTCAGGCCAGCGATTCGAAGAGAATCACTTGGCTTCGGTCTTGGTGGCATCCTTGTGCCAGGTGAAGACCACGAACTTGAAGGCCTTCAGGTCACCCTTCTTGTCGTATTCGACGTTGCCGATGGGGGTCTTGAAGCTGTTGGCATGGATGTAGGCCGCGACCTTTTCGGGATCGGTGGACTTGCTGCCGGTGATGGCGTCGGCGATGATCTTCACGGCCGAGTAGGCCGGCATCTGGAACGGACCGTTGGCGTCACGCTTGGCGGCAGCGAAGGCCTTGACCAGGGCGGCATTGGCCGGGTCGGCGGCGAAGTCGGCCGGCAAGGTCACCAGCATGCCTTCGGAGGCCGGGCCGGCGATGGCGGTGATGTCCTTGTTGCCCACGCCTTCGGGGCCCATGAAGACGGCCTTGACGCCCTGCTCACGCGCCTGGCGCATGATCAGGCCCATCTCCGGGTGGTAGCCGCCGAAATAGACGAAGTCCACCCCCTGCGACTTCAACTTGGTGACGATGGCCGAGTAGTCGCTGTCACCAGCGTTAATGCCTTCGAACACCACCACCGGCACCTTGGCCGCATCCAGCGCCGCCTTCACCGAGGAGGCCACGCCCTGGCCGTAGGACTGCTTGTCGTGCAGCACGGCGACCTTCTTGGGCTTGAGCTTCTCGATCACGTAGCGGGCGGCGGCAGGACCTTGCTGGTCGTCGCGGCCGATGGTGCGGAAGATGAACTTGTGCGGCTTGGCTTCGGTCAGCTGCGGTGCAGTGGCCGAGGGGGTGATCATGACCACGCCTTCGTTCTCGTAGATATCGGAAGCCGGAATGGTGGAGCCGGAGCAGACGTGACCGATCACGTACTTGATATTCTGGCTGACGATCTTGTTGGCCACGGCCACGGCCTGCTTGGGTTCGCAGGCGTCATCCATCATGACGGCTTCGAACTTGTTGCCGTTGGCGCCGCCGGCGGCGTTGATCTGTTCGATGGCGGTGAGGGCACCGGCCTTGACCATGTCGCCGTACTGGGCCACGGCACCGGTCAGGGGACCGGCGATGGCGATCTTGACGGTTTCGGCGTGGGCCAGGCCGGCCGAGGCGGCACAGCCGGCGAAGGTGGCGGCGGCCAGGGCGATCTTGGTCAGACGGCTTGCAAACTTCATTGTCGTTTCCTCCGGGATGGAATGGATTCAAGAGGCGCCGTTACCTGGCCAGCAGGCCGGCGCGCGTAGGGTTGTGGATACCTGACCCCGTTTTACGGGAGGCTGGCCGCAACATGGGGGCAGAGTGTAACACTGCCGTCATTTGGGGCAAATTTTTTTTGAAATTTCGTCAAACCCCATCATTTATGCGCTGCCGCCTTCGATTTTTCGCACATTTCATGCTGTTTTTCTTCATTTTCCCACATTCGGTGCAGAACCGCACTGCAACAAGATCCAATTCGGTGCATTGTCCTGAAAGGCTTGATGGGACTGGCTTTACGGCCTGATCCGGATTTCCCGTGGCAAGCCCGGCTTGCGCCATTTACAATACCGCCTCGCCCTCCGCATTCCCGCAGAACAAGACCTGGTTTCGATGCTTCGCTTCCCTCTTTTTCCCTCCCGCCACCTGCACCCTGCCCTCCTGCGACTGCTGGCCACAGCAAGCCTGGTACCGGGACTGCTCCTGGGAGGCAACAGCCCGCGGGCGCAGGCGGCAGAGGTGCGCCAGTACCAGTATCACCGGGTCTTCATCAGCACCTGCCGCGCCGATCCGCGCAGCGACAGCATCCGCATGTACTGGAAGGATGCCAACGGCACGCCGCTGGGCAATTTCAGCCGGCTCGACGCGCATTTACGCGATCAGGGTCAGCAGATGGTGTGTGCCACCAATGCCGGCATCTATGACAAGCAGTTGCAGCCGCTGGGCTTGTATGTGGAAGGCGGCAACCAGCTGCGCCGCCTCAATACGCGCAAGAACGCGTATGGCAATTTCTATCTGCAACCCAATGGGGTGTTCGTGTTGAGCGAGCGTCAGGCTTACATCGTCGAGACCTCCGACTATCAAGCCGAGCTGGGCCTGTGGAATGCCGTGACGCGCTATGCCACGCAATCAGGGCCCTTGATGATCGTGGACGGCCAGATCAATCCGCGCTTCGATCCCGATTCGGCCAACAAGGTGGTGCGCAATGCGGTCTGCCTGGACGCGGGCGGCATGGTCACGCTGGCCATTGCGCGCAATCCGATCAGCTTTTACGATTTCGCCAGTTTCCTTCGGGATGAACTCAAATGCAGTGACGCCTTGTACCTGGATGGCAGCATCTCGCGCATGTATCCCACGCTGGAAGCCAATATGGGTCCGGCGTTCGGGGCCATGATTGCGGTGGTGAAGGGGGATGGGGGGAAGTAGCGGCGAAAACCGCTACTTGAATGGCAGTACTGAACTTAGATCTTGACCAGCCAGCTTCTGGAAGAATTACCTTGCAGGGGTAAGCACCAGGATCTTGAGCCCAGCGAGCTATCTCGGTACTCGGCATCTTTTCAACCTACATCGAGATCTTTACGAGATCACTGACTTGCGTAGCAACATAGGTTAATTTGAGGACTTGGATGACCACGTAAGGCTCCCACAAGACAAAAAAAAGCCCGCAGCCAATACACTGCGGGCAAGTTCCCTATCAAGAGGGAGGTTGAAGGAACAGTTCAACCACCTGTACGACTACGGGCCGCAAAAAAAAGTTCGGAAAGATTTTTCGCGCACTGATACAGATCCGGCCTGCAGGCCAGGTCATCAGCAAGAAGCTTCACATTTCCCTGAAAAAGCCGCAATCCACCCTGCCCCCCCGCCAAACAAGAAAACGCCGCGACAGTCGCCCGTCGCGGCGTATGCAGTGCTGTTCCCACTGCGGGAGAGGGTGCGGCTGTTGCCGTTCTTGTTGGCTCTTATGATGTGGCGCTTACTTTTGCGTACCGCTGTCGCCAGTGGTGGCCGGCGGCGTGCTCGGGCTGGTGGCCGAGGAATCCGAAGGCGTGGTCGGGGTCGGAGCAGCCGGCATGGCGGTCGAGCCCGCAGCGGTACCGGAATCGGCCGGCGCCGGCGTGGTCGGGGCAGTGCTTGCCGGTGCCGGTTCCGATGCGGCCGGCGGGGCGGCAGCAGGAGCGGCCGGCGCTTCGTCGCGCTTGTTGCAACCTGCCAGAACAGCGGTGAATACGGCGGCAGCCAAGAGGGTGTGACGAATCTGCATGTGATGCCTCCTAAGGTTGTTGAAGGGATTTGCCGAAATGGCGGCCCGCCAGGCACAGAGCGCCCGCTTGCCGGAATTCGACAGCTTCTGGACCCCGATTATTCCCGCTCCGGCCCGCCCAGGCTGTCAGAAAACAGCGCATCTTGATGTCAGCCATCACAGGCAGTGTGGCATCCATGACAACACTTTCCCGGCGAAAAACCCGTATCATCGCCTTCCATGACGACTCTGACCGCCCGCTTCCCTGCCCTCGCCCGCTTGCCTGTCTGCCGCTTGCTGGCCATGGCCGCCAGCGTCCTGGCCACGAGCCTGCCGCTGGCCGCCCATGCCGACATCAGGCCGGTCTCGCCCGCCCAGTGCGCCCAGATGCGCAACAACAAGGTCATCACCTCGGGCAATCCGGTGCGCTGCACGCAACTGGCCACGGTCAGCTTCGACTACACCGATTTCGACGGCGCCACCCGCCACGGCAGCGTGGTGGTGCTCGATGCCCTGGCGCCCCAGGTGGAAGCGCTGTTCGGCGAGCTGCTGCTGCGCTCCTTCCCGCTGGCCGGTGCCCAGCCGCTGGAAGCCTATGAAGGCGACGACCAGCGCTCCATGGCCGCCAACAACAGTTCGGCCTTCAATGGCCGACCCATGACGGGCGGTGGTGGCTGGTCCAAGCATGCCTATGGCGCGGCCATCGACATCAACCCGCTGCAAAACCCGTATGTCAGCAAGGCGGGCAGCACCGAACAGGAGGTCCTGCCGCCGAAGGGCGCAGCCTATCTGCAACGCATGCCGCTGCAACCGGGCATGGCCGAGGAGGTGGTGAGCGTCTTTTATGAACACGGATTCCTGGTCTGGGGCGGCCAGTGGAAACAACCCATCGATTACCAGCACTTCGAGATCGGCAGCCGCAGCTTCATCCTGAAACTGGCCAGCCTGCCCAAGGCCCAGGCACGCGCCGAGTTTGAACGCTACGTCGCCCGCTACCGGCGGTGCGCACATCCGGACGGGGCACAGGCCGATGACGATGCGCCCGAAGATACCCGCCTGCGCGATCAGTGCGCCGCGCGCCTGCGCAAGTAAGCAGCGCACGCCGTCCATGCAGGACAGGTAAAGATGCGCAAGTTTCGGTAAACCGCCGCAGCAGACACCAAGTCCCCCCCTATACTGCCCCGGCAATACCGGTCTGGGCGCTGCCCGGGGGACAGCCTTACTTGAGGAGTGTACGCATGTCGATCAATTCCATTTCCGCCATTTATCACGGCAACGCACCAGCCGGCGGCCAGCAGGCGCAGAAGAAGCCAGCCATCAATTTCAACGACATCCTGAAAGCCACCGGACAGTCCACCCAAGTGGCCCAGTCCACTACCGCCCAGCCCAGCAGTACGGATACCAGCACCTTCACCACGACACCGACCCGCACGGTGTAAGCGGCACCACCCCGCCCGCAATGACAAAGGCCGGACAGTGCGCAAACACTGCCCGGCCTTTGTTCTGTCACTTCGGGGAAGTGGCCCGGTACAGTTCCACTCCCCCGCGACATGCCACACCATCTGGCCAGCCTCCCCTGCCCGACCATCCCTTCAGGATTGCGCATTGGCCTCATTGAGCGCATTGACGATGTCGGCGCGCTTGAGCTCCGGCGCGAACTGCTGGATGAAATCGAAGGCATAGCCGCGCAGATACGCTCCCCGCCGCACTGCGAGCCGCGCGATATTGGCCTTGAACAGGTGCGAGGCATGGATGGCCACCATCTCCTGATGCTTGCCCTGATCCACCGCCATCGAGGCCACCAGCCCCACCCCCATGCCCAGCGAGACGTATTGCTGAATCACGTCGGAATCCATGGCCGTGAGCACGATGTCCGGTTCGATGCCGGCCTGGCGGAAGGCTTCATCGATGTGGCCCCGGCCCGTAAAGCCGACGTCGTAGGTGATGAGCGGCCAGGTGCCCAAGTCTTCCAGCGTGACCTGCTCCAGCCCCAGCAAAGGATGGCCTTGCGGCACCACGATCACGTGGCTCCAGGTATAGCAGGGGAAGGACACCAGTTCCTTGAACTGCGACAGGCCTTCGGTGGCGATGCCGATGTCGGCCTTGCCCGAGATGACCCATTCGGCGATGTGTTCCGGCGCGCTCTGCTGCAGGGCGATGCGCACCTGCGGGAAGGCATCGCGAAACGCCTGCACCACGCGCGGCAGCACGTAGCGCGCCTGGGTGTGGGTGGTGGCAATGGAGAGCGTACCGTTCTGCTCACCGGCGTATTCCTTGCTGGCACGGCGCAGGTTCTCGGCTTCCAGCAGGAGCCGCTCGACGATGCCGAGGATGCCCTTGCCGGGTTCGGTCAGGCCGGTCAGGCGCTTGCCGTTGCGCTCGAAGATCTCCACGCCCAGCTCTTCCTCCAGCTCTCGGATCTGGCGGCTCACGCCGGGTTGCGAGGTGAAGAGCACATTGGCCACTTCGGTCAGGTTGAAGCCGCAACGCGCGGCTTCGCGGATGGAACGCAGCTGCTGGAAATTCATCGTGCCTGCCCTCCTTCCTGCTGTGCAAAGACCTGCAGGCGGCGCGGACGCACCACCAGCGTCTCGCCGTTCTTCAAGCCCAGTTGCGCGAAGCGTTCATTGGGGATGACGGCTTCGATCAGCTCGGCATTGTCATCGCGCTCCAGTTCCAGTTGCGCCAACGGACCGATGGCATGCGCGCGCCGAAGTTGTACCACGATGCCTTCGGCACCGGGCGCATAGCGTTCCACGTCGAGATCATGCGGACGCACGAAACCGACGCCGGCTGCATCGCGGATATCGTCGTGGCCGGGGGCCTCGAAGCGCGCACCACCGGCATCGAGTACGCCTTCATGCAGGCGACCATGGAACAGGTTCACATTGCCCAGAAAGCCGTAGACGAAGGGTGAGGCCGGATGGTTGTAGACCGTCTCGGGCGTGCCGATCTGCTCGACCTGCCCCTTGTTCATCAGCACTACCTGGTCGGCCACTTCCAGCGCTTCTTCCTGGTCGTGGGTGACGAAGATACTGGTGACGTGCAGTTCATCATGCAGGCGCCGCAGCCAGCGGCGCAGTTCCTTGCGCACCTTGGCATCGAGGGCACCAAAGGGTTCGTCCAGCAGCAGCACGCGCGGCTCCACCGCCAGTGCCCGGGCCAAGGCAATGCGCTGGCGCTGGCCGCCCGAAAGCTGCGGCGGATAGCGCTCGGCCAGCCAGTCCAGTTGCACCAGTTCCAGCAGACGCTTGACCTTCTCGCCGATGATGGCCTCCGAGGGACGTTGCGCACGCGGCTTGACGCGCAGGCCGAAGGCGATGTTCTCGAACACGGTCATGTGCTTGAACAGCGCATAGTGCTGGAACACGAACCCGACCTGGCGCTCACGCACGTGGCGTGCCGAGGCGTCTTCGCCATCGAGCAGCACCTGGCCGGAATCGGGCGATTCGAGACCGGCGATGATGCGCAAGAGCGTGGTCTTGCCGCAGCCGGACGGCCCCAGCAGGGCCGTCAGTTCGCCCGTCGGAAAATCGAGCGAAACGTCGTTGAGCGCGGTGAAGCTGCCGAAACGCTTCTGGATGTGATGGACTGCGATGCTCATGGTGACTCCTTAGACTTGTTCGCTGGCGCTGTGCTGCTGGTGCAGCCGCCACTCGATGACACTCTTGATCACCAGCGTGGCCAGGGCCAGGAAGGCCAGCAGCGACGCCACGGCGAAGGCGCCGGTGATGTTGAATTCGTTGTAGAGGATCTCGACCTGCAGCGGGATGGTATTGGTCTCGCCGCGAATATGACCGGACACCACCGAGACGGCGCCAAACTCGCCCATGGCGCGGGCATTGCAGAGGATCACGCCATACAGCAGGCCCCACTTGATGTTGGGCAGCGTGACGTGCCAGAAGGTGCGCCAGCCGGAGGCGCCCAGTACCAGCGCGGCTTCTTCTTCCTCGCTGCCCTGCGACTGCATCAGCGGGATCA
Source organism: Herbaspirillum sp. C7C8 (assembly GCF_022627875.1). Taxonomy (NCBI): domain Bacteria; kingdom Pseudomonadati; phylum Pseudomonadota; class Betaproteobacteria; order Burkholderiales; family Oxalobacteraceae; genus Herbaspirillum; species Herbaspirillum sp. C7C8. Next base: position 346,637 of record NZ_JABXGG010000002.1, on the reverse strand, counting down.
GCTCGCGCGCCACGAACGGGAAGGTCACGAAGAGCGTGGCCAGCACGATGCCCGGCACGGCGAAGAGAATCTTGATGTCATGCTCGCGCAGCCAGGGGCCGAGATAACCTTGCAGGCCGAACAGCAGCACGTAGATCAGGCCCGAGATCACCGGCGAGACCGAGAACGGCAAATCGATCAGCGTCAGCAGCACGTTCTTGCCACGGAACTCGAACTTGGCGATGGCCCAGGCGGCAGCCACCCCGAAGACCAGGTTCAGCGGTACCGCGATGGCGGCGGTGATGAGGGTCAGCTTGATGGCAGACCAGGCATCGGCTTCGGTGATGGACGCAACATAGACATCCCATCCCTTGCGCAGGGCTTCGTAGAACACGGCCACCAGTGGCACGAACAGGAACAGGGTCAGGAACACCAGCGCGATGCCGATCAGCAGCGCCCGGACCCAAAACGGTTCGGTGGTGGCAGCCGGCGTCAAGGGCGGTTCGCCACGCGCAATCGCCTGGGCCTGGTGGAGGACGGAACCGGGGGTGGCGCTCATCTCAGTTCCTCTCCGACTGGCCGCGCTTGCGGGTCCAGGCTTGCAGCAGATTGATGGTCAACAGCAGCAGGAAGGACACCACCAGCATCACCATGGCGATGGCCGTGGCACCGGCGTAGTCGTATTGTTCCAGCTTGGTGACGATGAACAGCGGCGTGATTTCCGACACCATCGGCATGTTGCCGGCGATGAAGACCACCGAGCCGTATTCACCGGAGGCGCGCGCAAACGCCAGTGCAAACCCGGTCAAGAGCGCCGGCAGAATGGTCGGGAAGATCACCCGGACAAAGGTTTGCCAGCGGCTGGCACCGAGGCTGGCGGCAGCTTCTTCCAGCTCGCGCTCGGCTTCTTCCAGCACCGGTTGCACGGTGCGCACCACGAAGGGCAGACCGATGAAGGTCAGCGCCACCAGCACGCCCAGCGGCGTGAAAGCGACCTTGATGCCCAGCGGCACCAGCAGCTTGCCCAGCCAGCCGTTCTGCGAATACAGCGTGGTCAGGGCGATGCCGGCCACCGCAGTGGGCAAGGCGAAAGGCAGGTCCACCAGGGCATCGATGATGCGCTTGCCGGGGAAGCGATAACGCACCAGCACCCAGGCCACGATGCCGCCGAAGATCACGTTGAGGAAGGCGCCGATCAGCGAAGCGCCGAAGCTCAAGCGATAGGAAGCCATCACGCGCGGCGAGGTCACCGCGTCGATGAAGCCGCTCCAGGTCAGGGTGAAGGTCTTCAGGAACAAGGCCGACAGCGGGATCAATACGATCAGCGCCAGGTAGAAGATGGTGAAGCCCAGCGACAGCCGGAAACCGGGCAGCACACGTCCACTGGTGCCGGCAGCGGCCTTGGCCGGCACCGCCCCGGGGGCGGCAAGGGATACAGGGGAAGAAGACATGTCGTTCTCTTGTTATTACCAATGCGACTATGGATGCGCGATATTCGCACCCACTGGTTATAAAGAGAACGAAGCTTTTTGCATGTCTTTAGAAGAAAAGCGCATAAACCGCGGTCTTCACCGGGCCTGATGCGCTTGGGAACGGCGACAGCAAACGCTCAATTGATGCGTTCGAGCAACTCCAGCAGCCACTGTTGCCCTTCGGTCCAGTCGCCCAGTCCGGATTCGGAATTGATGTGGCCGCGTGCGCCCACCGAGCGGAACTGCGCGCCCCAGGCCTCGGCCCAGTGGCGGGCGCGCTCGGCGCTCATCCACGGGTCGTTCTCGCTGCTCACCACCAAGGCGGGATACGGCAGCTTGTGCCGCACCGCTGCGCTCAGGCTGAATTTGACCGGGTCAGCGGGCGCCACCAGCAAGGCCGCCACGATGGGATGCGCAGAGCCCTCGGAGGCCGCCTGCAGGGCCGCCGTGCGATGCACGGTGGTCAGGCAGCCAAAGCTGTGCGCCACGATCACCGTAGGCCGGCCATCGCGCGCCAGCACTTCGCCCAGGCGGGCCGACCAGCGCGGCAGGTCGGGGGTTTCCCAATCCTCCTGCTGCACCCGTTCGAAGGCGGGATACAGCCGCTGCCAGCGCGACTGCCAGTGTTCCGGGCCGCTGTCGGAGAGGCCCGGTGCCACCAATACACGAAAATCCGCCAGCCGCGCCGGCGTGATGGAGGAAGAAGGAGAGGTCAGACTCATGCAGGCTCCACAGCGAGTGATGATTCATGCAGTATGCCTGAGGCCATGGGGCTGCGGGCAAAGATCCCGCGCCGCTGACGATGCGCAGCGGCGGGGAGCTCATGCGATCACAACTTGGCGATCGACACCTCGGTGGCCTTGACCAGCGCCACCACTTCGCTGCCGATGGTCAGGCCCAGGTCCTTCACGGAGCGGGTGGTGATGACCGAGGTCACGATGCCGGCCGGGGTTTCCACATCCACTTCGGATACCACCGAGCCTTCGATGATGGCCTTGACCTTGCCCTTGAACTGGTTACGGACGTTGATTGCCTGAATGGTCATGCTTTGCTCCTTGATGAAACGGCGTCGGCACCTGCCGCGCCGCAGGGGTTGAAATGGGATACGACTACAGAACCGAAAATCGGGTCAAACCTTCATGCGCTCAAACTCACACCGCCCACTGCACCTGCTGTACGCCACGTGGTGTGAAGAAAGCTTCAGATGGCTCTGTCACCGCCTCACTACCGGGGTGCCGCAGCACCCGCGCCAGGATGGCTTCTTCCAGCGCGGCAAACTGGGCCTGGCCGCGTGAACGCGGGCGCGCCAGGTCGATGCGCTGGTCCAGCGCCACGCGTCCATCCTCGATCAGCAGCACGCGGTCGGCCAGGGCGATGGCTTCCTGTACGTCGTGGGTCACCAGCAAGGCGGTGAAACCACGTTCGCGCCAGAGCGATTCGATCAGGGTCTGCATCTCGATGCGGGTAAGCGCATCGAGGGCGCCCAGCGGTTCATCCAGCAGCAGCAATTGCGGGTCGTGCACCAGCGCGCGCGCCAGCGCCACACGCTGACGCTGGCCACCGGAAAGCACCGCCGGCCATTCACCGGCGCGCTGCTCCAGGCCGACCTGGCGCAACGCCTTGAGCGCTTGTGGCGCCGCCTGTGCCGGCAGGCCCAGCGCCACGTTGGCCAGGACCCGCTTCCACGGCAGCAGGCGCGCCTCCTGGAACATGATGCGAACCTCGGCCGGGCCGCTGCCGGCGTGTTCATAGCGGACTTCGCCGCCGCTGGCGCCATCGAGCCGGGACACCAGGCGCAGCAAGGTGCTCTTGCCGCAGCCGCTGCGACCGACGATGGCGACGAATTCGCCGGGTTCGATATCCAGATCGATGTCGTGCAGCACGCTGCGGCCGCTGAATACCTTGGACACGGCGCGCAGTCTCAGGCCCACGCCCCGGGTGGCGGTGCGGCTCAACTGCTGGTGTTCCTGGAGGTCATTGCGCATGATGGGTTCCTGATGCGTTCATGGGGGATGTCATTGGTAGCCGGGATGCCAGCGCAGCCAGTAGCGCTCCAGCACCCGCGCCGCGGTATCGGCCAGCTTGCCCAGCAGGGCGTACAACAGGATGCCCACCAGCACCACATCGGTCTGCAGGAATTCGCGGGCATTCATGGTCATGTAGCCGATGCCGGCCTGCGCCGAAATGGTCTCGGCCACGATCAGCAGCACCCACACCAGCCCCAGCGCAAAGCGCAGGCCCACCAGAATGGAGGGCAAGGCGCCCGGCAGGATCACGTCGCGGTACAGCGGCCAGCCCGACAGACCATAGCTGCGCGCCATCTCGATCAAACCCCGGTCCACCGCGCGGATGCCGTGGAAGGTATTGAGATAGACCGGGAAGAACACGCCCACGGCGACCAGAAACAGCTTGGCCGTTTCATCGATGCCGAACCACAGGATCACCAGCGGAATCAAGGCCAGCGCCGGGATGTTGCGCACCATCTGCAGGGTGGTATCGAGCAGCAATTCGGCCCAACGCAGGCTGCCCGAGAGCAGTCCCAGGATCAGCCCCAGCCCGGCACCGACGGCAAAGCCGGAGGCTGCGCGCGCGCTGGAGACGGCCAGGTGGTGCCACAGTTCACCGGTGGCCGAGAGCTGCCAGGCAGCCTTGAGCACCGCGAACGGTTCGGGCAGGATGCGGCTGGAGAGCCAGCCGGCCTGGGCGGCGATTTCCCACCCCACCAGCAAGAGCAGCGGCAGGATCCAGCCAATCCAGGCATCGCGCTGCGGGCGCGATTTCTTGGCGACGGCCTTGGTCTTGGCCGATGGCTGCGCGGCGCTGGCAGCGCCCGGCAGTACGGTATCGGAGGCACTCGTCATGCTGACCTCAGCTGGCCGACACGCGCACCGGCGCGGCCTTGGGCAGTTCGGTATTGCCGACGATCTCGCCGAAGGGACCGGTCAGGTTGTAGCCGGTCGGGGTCCCGCGCCGGGCACGCGGCAACAGCGGGAACACCAGTTCGGCGAAACGGTAGGATTCTTCCAGGTGCGGATAACCGGACAGGATGAAGGTATCGATACCGAGATCCGCATATTCCTTCATGCGTGCAGCCACCGTCGGGCCGTCTCCCACCAGTGCCGTGCCGGCACCGCCGCGTACCAGGCCGACGCCAGCCCACAGGTTGGGGCTCACTTCCAGCTTGTCGCGTCTGCCGCCGTGCAGAGCGGTCATGCGCCGCTGCCCTTCCGAATCCATGCGGGCAAAGTTGGCCTGGGCCTTGGCGATGGTCTCGTCATCGAGACGGCTGATGAGTTCATCGGCGGCGCGCCAGGCGGCTTCATTGGTGTCGCGCACGATGACGTGCAGGCGGATGCCGAAACGCAGCGTGCGCCCTGCCCGGGCGGCGCGTTCGCGCAGGCGGGCGATCTTCTCGGCCACGGCGGCGGGCGGTTCGCCCCAGGTCAGGTAGACATCAACCTGCTCGGCGGCCAGGTCGATGGCCTCTTCCGAGGAGCCACCAAAGTACAGTGGCGGATAGGGTTGCTGCACCGGCGGATAGAGCGCCTTGGCGCCCTTGACGCTGAGGTGCTTGCCCGTGAAATGGGTCTCTTCGCCGGTATGGGTCTTGCTCAGGACCTCACGCCAGATCTTGAGAAATTCATCGGAGATTTCATAACGCTCGGCGTGGCTACCGAAGACACCATCACTCTCCTGCTCCACCGGATCGCCGCCGGTGACCACGTTGATCAACAGGCGGCCATTGGAGAGGCGGTCGAAGGTGGCGGCCATGCGCGCCGACAGCGTAGGTGCAGTCAGGCCGGGGCGCACCGCCACCAGGAATTTCAGGCGCCGGGTGGCATCGATCAGGCTGGCCGCGGCCACCCAGGCGTCTTCGCAGGAGCGGCCGGTGGGCAGCAGCACGCCGTCGTAGCCCAGCGTATCGGCGGCCACGGCGACCTGTTTCATGTAGTCATGGGTGACCGGGCGCGCCCCTTCGGCAGTACCAAGATAGCGGCTGTCGCCGTGGGTGGGGATAAACCAGAAAACGTTCATGAAAGACTCCTGTGCTTCGACAATTCAACCGGTGTGATAAAAATTATTTTAATTGTTCAAATTATTTAAATTATTTACATTATTTAAATAATTTAAAACTGCAGATCATTTGAGGACGGCATCACTGACCTTGAGCGGCTTGGGGATCAGCCTGAGCTGATAGAAGGCATCGGCGATCTTCTGCTGCTCGGCCAGCACTTGCGCATCGACCGGTTTGTAGATGTGGGCGTAGCGCTTCAGGCCGGTTTCGATGATGTCCGCATCCAAGCCCTGGATCGGGGCGAGCTGGGCCGCCGCCTCGGCGGTGTGAGTACGCACCCATTCCCCTTCGCGGGTCACTTCTTCCAGCAGGATCTTTTGCACCTGCAGGTTCCTGACCGCGAACGGACGCGCACTCAGGAAGAACTGATGATGACTGACCACCCCCGCGCCACTGGCCAGGCGGCGTGCGCCGATCTGTTTTTCGGCAGCGGCCTGGAACGGATCCCAGATCGCCCAGGCATCCACCGCACCGCGCTCGAAGGCGGCGCGGGCATCGGCCGGCGCCAGATAAACCGGCTCGATATCGCCGTATTGCAGACCGGCCTTCTTGAGCAAGGCCACCACCAGCCAGTGCACGTCGGAACCCTTGTTGAAGGCGACCTTCTTGCCCTTGAGTTCGGCCACGCTCTGGATGGAGGAATTCTTGGGGACCAGCAGTGCCTCGGCCTCCGGGGTCGGGATTTCATAGGCGGTGTAGACGAAGTCGGCACCGGCGGCCTGGGCGAAGATCGGCGGGGCTTCACCGACATAGCCGAAATCGACCGAACCGACGTTCAAGGCTTCCAGCAATTGCGGACCGGCCGTGAACTCGGCCCATTTCACTTCCACGCCCAGTACTTGCAGGCGCTTTTCCAGCGCGCCATGGGCTTTCAACAGCACCAGGGTATTGGCTGCCTTCTGATAGCCGATGCGCAGCAGCCTGGTTTGCTGCGCCTGTACCGGGCTGCTGCCCAGGCCGATGGTCAACGCGCCCAGGGCGATGGCGGACAGTTGCCCCAGCGAGCGGCGACGGGAAAGTTGGATGCTCTTTTTCTTGTTGGCGGACACGTTTTTCTCCTGATTCCAGATGTTTGGACGTAGCGCGGCCCTTCCGCCATACCAGCCGGCGGTCTTGCCAGGCGCAGGGGCCGTGAGTTCGTTCGTTAGTTAGTTAGTTATTAGTTACTTACTTAGTAAGAGACGCTGTATTGCAGCTGCGAGAAGGGAATCTCGCCAAATTCTTCAGGTGCGACCTGATGCAGAGCCGACAGGCTGGCCGACAACTGCTCCACGCCCTCATTGACGCGGGCTTCGATGGGAGCGTCCAGCACCAGACCTTTTTCTTCACTCCAGCTCACTTGCACCTCGGTAGCGTAGATGCTGGGCAGCACGTGCCGGGGGTTCAGCGACGACAGCACCGGGCGCAGCGCATAATCCAGCGCCAGCATGTGCGACTGGCTGCCGCCGGTGGCCAGGGGCAATACCAGCTTGTTGGTCAGCCCGAACTGCGGCAGCAAATCCAGGAAGGCTTTCAGGATGCCGCTGTAGGCCGCCTTGTAGACCGGGGTGGCCACCACGACGGCGGAAGCTTCTTCGACAGTGGCCAGCGCGGCCTGGATATGGGCATCGTTCCAGTCGGCGCGCAGGATGGCCTGCCCCGGCAGATCGCGCACGTCCAGGCGGGCGTAGCGGTGGCCGCGCCGGGCCAGCTTGTCGCCGACGTGGTGCAGCAGACGGGTGGAACGGGAGGGGGCAGAGGGGCTGCCGGCCAGTAACAGGATGCTCATGTCGTGTGCTTGTGCTGAGGGGTAGATGGAACCGGCCAGGCCGGTCCCTCTTGCAGGTTCAGGTCACTTCTTGTTGGGCGCGTAGAGCTGGTCGAAGGTGCCGCCATCGGCGAAGTGCGTCTTCTGCGCCTTCTGCCAGCCGCCGAACTCCTTGTCGATGGTCACCAGATTCAGCTTCGGGAATTGCGCAGCGTACTTGGCAGCGATCTTGGGATCGATGGGACGGTAGTAGTTCCTGGCGATGATCTCCTGGCCCGCGTCCGAGTACAGGTACTTCAGGTATTCTTCGGCTACCTTGCGGGTACCGCGCCGGTCGGCCACCTTGTCCACCACCGCCACCGGCGGCTCGGTCAGGATGGAAAGGGAGGGCGCGACGATATCGAACTTGTCGGGCCCCCATTCCTTCAGGGAGATCAGGGCTTCGTTTTCCCAGGCCAGCAGCACGTCGCCGATGCCGCGTTCGACAAAGGTGATGGTGGCGCCGCGAGCGCCCGAATCCAGCACCGGAACATTCTTGAAGAGCTTGGCGATGTAGTCGCGGGCAGCGTCGTCGCTACCGCCCTTGCGCTTGGCATAGGCCCAGGCCGCCAGATAATTCCAGCGGGCGCCGCCCGAGGTCTTGGGGTTGGGGGTGATGACGGACACACCTGGCTTGATCAGGTCGTCCCAGTCCTTGATGCCCTTGGGGTTGCCCTTGCGCACCAGGAACACGATGGTGGAGGTATAGGGCGAGCTGTTGTGCGGCAGGCGCTTTTGCCAGTCGGCCGGCAGCAGCTTGGCCTTTTCCGAGATTTCGTCGATGTCGTAGGCCAGCGCCAGCGTCACCACGTCGGCATCGATGCCGTCGATCACCGAACGGCCCTGCTTGCCCGAGCCCCCGTGGGAAGCCTTGATGGTGACGTTGTCACCGGTCTTTTGCTTCCAGTACTTGGCGAAAGCCTTGTTGTAGTCGGCATAGAGTTCGCGCGTCGGGTCGTAGGAGACATTGAGCAGCGAAATATCGGCCGCCTGTGCCACGTGTGCGGCTTGTGCCAGCACCAGGGCGGCGGCGACCGATTTGATGATCTTCTTGAGCATATCCGTTCCCGCATGTTCTGTTGTTTTGGAGAACACAGGTTAATGAGCCGGCTGACCAAAAAGAACGAATACTTTCTTCTCTCGATATGCACAAAACAGATATGAAAGATCAGGGCGCAGCAACAAGACCACCGATCCATCTCGCCCAAGCCTTGCGTACCGGGACGAGCGTGCGGAAATACCACCATCCCACCCTCCCCGTCCGGCGCCACTTTGCGGGGGGATCGATGTTCCGGGTGAAGCTCCCGTCATTCAAGAAAAGCACGCTCGGACTTTTTGTTCTTTTCACATTGTGGTATAACCGTCATATTGCAACGCACCAGGCCGCGCCATGAAAAAAGAAGCTGCAGGCGAGACAGAACACATTTCCATCCAGGTCATCGAGCGCATGGTCTCGCTGCTCGACGCGCTGGCGGAGTATCCCGACCCGGTCAGTCTGAAGGAATTGTCGGCGGCGACCGATCTGCATCCGTCGACGGCGCACCGCATCCTCAACGATCTGGTGGTCAAGCGTTTCGTTGATCGCGTCGAGCCGGGTACCTATCGGCTGGGCATGCGCCTGCTGGAGCTGGGCAATATCGTCAAGAGCCGGCTGTCGGTGCGCGAGGCGGCGCTGGACTTCATGCGCGCGCTGCATCGCAAGACGCACCAGACGATCAACCTGTCGGTGCGCCAGGCGGACGAAATCGTATATATCGATCGCTCCTTTTCTGAACGTTCCGGCATGCAGGTGGTGCGCGCCATCGGTGGCCGGGCGCCGCTGCACCTGACCTCGACCGGCAAGCTGTTTCTGTCGGTGGATGATCCCAAGAACGTGCGCGCCTATGCCACCCGTACCGGGCTGGCCGGGCACAACAAGAATTCCATCACCGATCTGAGCAAGCTGGAGCGCGAACTGTCGATGGTGCGCGCGCTCGGCTACGCGCGCGACAACGAGGAACTGGAGCTGGGCGTGCGCTGCATGGCCGCCGGCATCTGCGACGACAGCGGCAAGCTGGTGGCGGGCCTGTCGATCTCGGCACCGGCCGACCGCCTGCAGGATGAATGGGTGGATGACCTGGTGAGCACGGCCAGCCAGATTTCGTCGGCGCTGGGGTATCGCCAGGAACGCGACTGAAGCTTCATGCTGCAGCTAATGGAAGAGAATGAAGGGAATGAAGGGAATGAAAGAGTATAAAAAAAGCGAACCCGCGGGTTCGCTTTTTTATTGGGAAAACGGAAGCAGAAATTAACCCTCGTCGGCCCGTACCATTTTTACGCGGGTCAGGTTGGGCTGGTCTTCCACCAGCCACTTGCGCATGCGCGTGGCATCGCCCACGTGAGACAGGCGGCCCTTGGAGTCCAGGAATACCATCACGATGGGACGTCCCTCGATACGGGTGTACATCACCAGGCAGTGACCGGCTTCGTTGATGAAACCGGTCTTTTGCAGGCCGATGTCCCACTCCTTGTTGGAGGTCAGGCGGTTGGAGCTGTTGTACTGCATGGCGTGGCCGCTGGGCTCGACCATGTACTTGGGATCGGTGGAGTACTGGCGGATGATCGGATAGTGATACGCCGCCACCACCAGCTTGGCCAGGTCGCGGGCGCTGGCCACGTTCTGGCTGGACAGGCCGGTCGAATCGACGTAATGGGTATCCATCATGCCCAGCGAACGCGCCTTGGCATTCATCGCCGCCACGAAGGCCGGCAGGCCGCCCGGATAGTTGCGTCCCAGGGCCGAGGCGGCACGGTTTTCGGAACTCATCAGGGCAATATGCAGCATGTCGTCGCGGCTGAGGGTGGCCCCCACGCGCAGGCGCGAGCTGCTGTGCTTCTCACGGTCGACATCGTCATCGGTGACGGTGAGCACTTCTTCCATGTTCTGGCGCGCTTCCACCACCACCAGTGCCGTCATCAGCTTGGTGACCGAGGCGATGGGCAGGGCGACTGAAGAATTCTTCTCGAACAGGACTTGCGAACTCGCCTCGTCGATCACCAGAGCGACATTGGAGCGCAGGGCCAAGGGATCAGGGGTGAGGTTCAGCCCGGCCAGGTCGCCCGCCGTCATCACCGGCGGCACCACCGGCACCGAAGGCGCGGCCGAGACACGCTGGTAGCTGATATGACGCTTGCCCTTGACCACACTGACCTTGCGAACCAGTTTTTCGCGGCTGTTCAGGGAGCCCTTGGCCACCGTCTTGCTGACCGCCTGGGCCGGGCGCTTGGCGACGACTTTCTTGGCCGGCGCTTTCCGGGCGGCATTGTTGACCGTCTGGGCGGCGGCAGGTGCCAAACCAGCGTGGATGAACAGTAGTGATGTGAAAATGGCCAGCGCTGATTTGATCATAGGTGGAACTCCCCCCAATTTACCCTGAAAGTACACAAGAGAAACGTTGGCAGTGTAGCAAAATGCAGATTTTTCGCAAGAGAATTAAGACGTTAGCGCATTTTTTTAAACGCGTTTCTATCTCCGCGACCGATACGGTGCCCCACACTTTTTCGGGATTTTCCTGCAATTTTGCCGGGTTGGTGCTCGATATTTTTCGATTTTTATCAAGCAATTCCCAGGCCAACGAAACGAATTGGCCGCCAGTGTAGCTGTCAGCTGCTTGTCACAATCGCGATAACAGACGGCAATAGCTGTCCCAGATATTCGCTTTACGATGTTCTGGAGTGAACGGATAACGGGGGAATGTCACCTGACGTTGACGCCCCGCCTGCATCGGCCAGGGGCCGGGCGGAGCGTCGGCAGAGGTCGGTTGATCAGGGCTTGCGCACATCCAGCATGGCCACGTCGATGGAGAAGGAACAGGCCTGGTCCAGCGCGAAATAGTCCTTCACTTCAGCCGGAGCGGCCTGCCAGAGCGCGCGGATGGCGGTGATATGGTCTTGCGGAGTGCGCATGCGGGCCACCCAGGAGTCGAATTCCAGGCGCAGCTTCCAGGTCTTGTCGCTGGTGACGGCAAAACCGGCGGCCACCAGCAGCTTGCGCCAGGAGTGGAGGCTGATATTGCGGACGTGGGAGGTATCGCGCAGCAGCTCGATGGCCTGCACATAGGTATCGGCCAGGACATCGGCCGGGGCGGCGGTATCGATGACGATGAAGCGTCCGCCCGGCTTGAGCACGCGCAGCACTTCATCCAGGGCCTGCGGCAACTGACGCCAATGGTGGGCCGAGAAGCGGGTGCAAACCAGGTCGAAACTGGCATCGGGAAAATCCAGGCGGTCGGCGCTACCCTGGCGTACCGCCAGATTGTCCAGGCCGCGCTCGGCGGCCGCGGTGGCGACGACGGCCAGCATCTCTTCGGACAGGTCATAGGCAATCACCTTCTCCACCACCGGCGCCACGGCAAAACTGGCGTGGCCGCCACCGCAACCCAAATCCAGCACCCGTGCGCCCGGCAGGGAAGCGGCGATCTGCGCCAGTTCCTGCAGGTCCGCGCCCTGGGCGTGGACGCTGCTGGTGAGATAGGCGGCGGCGGTAGTGCCGAACTGTTCGGTGACGACTTGCTGATGGCTGCGCATGGCGGGGCTCCGGGGCGATATGAAGGAAAACACAGCTGTGCTGTGGAGGAATCGCCAGTCTAGCGATTTCTTATCCTGTTACAAGTGAAGCATTTATACTATTACCCCGACCACCACCCTACCCGCCTCATGGAACCCGATCTCGCCCGCCGCGCCCTCGGCGACTTTCTCAAATCCCAGCGCGAACAGACCGCTCCGGCCCAGGCCGGCCTGCCGCACCTGGCCCATGGCCGCCGCCGCACACCGGGTCTGCGGCGCGAGGAAGTGGCACAACTGTGCGGCATCAGCGTGACCTGGTACACCTGGATCGAGCAGGGACGCACCGATTCGGTCTCGCCCCAGGCACTGGCGCGCATCGCCGATGCACTGCACCTGCCACGCGCCAAGCGTGCCTATCTGTTTGAACTGGCGGGCAAGAAAGATCCGGCCTTGCCGGAGCAGCAGGCGGCCACGGTGGTAGCGCCGGAAATCCTGGAGGTGGTCAGCCAGTTCCGCACCCCCGCCTATCTGCTGGATCGCTACTGCAATGCGGTGGCCTGGAATCCGGCCGCCCGCAAGCTCTTCACGGGCTGGCTGGATGGCCGGGAAAAGCCGCCCAACCTGCTGCGCTTCATGTTCTCCAGCCCGGCCGCACGTAGCTTGACGGTGCAATGGGAACAGCGGGCGCGACGCCTGGTGGCGGAATTTCGGGCCGACAGCGCCAGCCTGCTGGATGATCCGGAACTGCTGGCGCTGGTGACGGAGTTGTCGGCGACCTGCCCGCTCTTCCAGCGGGCCTGGCATCTGCAGGATGTGGTCGAGCGCGAAGGCGGCGAGCGCCACTTCCAACATCCGCAACTGGGGGAGCTGCGCTATCACCAGGTCAATTTCCGCGTCACCAACCGACCGGAGCTGAAGCTGGTGACGCTGATGCCGGCCAGCGCCGACTGAAGCAGGCCCGAGCTGCCTACTTGCGGACCACGAAGGCCACGCCGATCACGCCCACCAGCATGCCCAGCGCGCCGATGAGGCTGAAGGCTTCGCCAAACATCAGCCAGGCCATGATGGCCGTGGTCGGCGGCGTCAGGTACAGCAGACTGGTGACGCTGGTGGCGGCACTGCGGCGGATCAGCGCGAACAGCAGGAAGATGGCGCCAATGGACAGCGCCAGGATCGACCACAGCAGTGCGCCGATGAATTGCGGGGTCCAGTGGACGTTGCCGAGGTGCCAGTCCAACCCTTCGATGGCCACGGCAAAGGGCAGCACCACCACGATGGAGGCCATGAACTGGATCACGGTGCCGGTGCGCAGATCGAAGTGCGAGCAATAGCGTTTCTGGTACAGCGTACCGGCGGTGATGCACAGCAAGGCGAACACGCACAGCGCAATGCTGGCGGTGGACAGGCCGATCAGGGAAATCTTGTTGGCCACCACCAGTCCCACCCCGCACAGCCCCAGGGCCAGGCCGACCCACTGCCGACCGCGCACCGATTCGCCCAGCAAGGGGGCGGCGAACGCGGTCAGGATGGGTTGCAGGCCGACGATCAGAGCCGACAGGCCGGCCGGCATGCCGATCTTGATGGCACACCAGACACCGGCCAGGTAACCGGCCTGCAGCAGCACGCCGGCCACGGCGACATGGCGGATCCGACCATGCGGCCAGGGGGCGCGAAACAGCAGTACCAGCGGCAGCAGCACGACCAGCACACCGGTAAAGCGCAGCAGCAGGAAGGTCAGCGGTGGCGCATACGGCAGGCCGAACTTGGCCACGATGAAGCCGGTACTCCAGATCAGCACGAACAACAAGGGCACCAGGCTCATCAGGAGCTGGCGAGGCCGGCGGGCACCGGCGGCGGATTGCATCATTTCTTTTCCATCAGCGGGCGCACGCCGGTGCGCCCGGGTCATCTCATCGTTCGCTCCAGCGGGCGGCATGGAGGCTGGCGAGTCTTATCGTTTGTATATGGACGGCCACGGTCTGTTCGATATCTCTTCCGTAACCGCCCGCCATCGTAACCGCAACCGGGATTTTGTGCTCGTGGGCGTAGCCGAAGACAGTTTCGTCCCGCGCCGCCAGGCCCGCCAGGCTCAGTTTCATCTTGCCCAGACGATCCCCCTCGTGCGGGTCCGCGCCGGCCAGGTAGATCAGCAACTGCGGCGCGAAGCGCTGTTGCAGCGTATGCAGGGCCAGGCGCAGGGCTTGCAGGTAATCGGCGTCGCCCACGCCGTCGGGCAGGGCCACGTCGAGATCGCTCTGCTCTTTCTCGAATGGATAATTGTTCTGTCCGTGCAGCGACAAGGTGAATACGGATTCATCGCGCGCGAGTATCGAGGCGGTGCCATTACCCTGGTGCACGTCCAGATCGACAATGGCTACGCGCGCGGCACGACGTTCAGCCTGCATCAGTCGGGCCGCGATGGCAGCGTCGTTGAAGACGCAGAAACCGGCGCCATGATCGGCATAGGCATGATGGGTGCCGCCAGCCAGGTTGACGGCCAGGCCCTCGCTGAAGGCGGCGCGGCAGGCGGCGATGGTGGCGCCGGAAGACCGGCGCGAGCGTTCCACCATCTGCGGTGACCAGGGGAAGCCAATCTCGCGCTGCTCGGCAGATGTGAGTTGGCCAGCACTGGCACGGGCGATATAGTCAGGATGGTGCGCCAGCGCCAGTTCGCCATCACTGGCAGGCTGGGCTTCGTGAAAATCCAGATCCGGTACGGCTGCCGCCGCGCCCTCACGGATCATCCGATACTTCACCATCGGGAAGCGGTGCCCCGGTGGCAAGGGCAAAACGAAGTGATCACTGTAGTAAGCCTTCACAATTTTTTCCCATCTTGTTTTCATGCTTGCCGCACCGCAACAAGAACGCTTGCTGCGCAGCGCAAACGATTGCGCGACGCGGAACGATAACTGCTTTTGATGCTGCAACGCAAAAGGTAGTCCGGAATGGCATCTCTTTTCAGAAAATCCTCAAAAATGCGCTAAGTCCTTGATTAGACTTGGATCAATTTTGAAGCGCTTTTCGTGATTCCCGCGCGATGAAACGTTTGACTTTATGCACGATTGAACTAGAATCCGTTTGTGCATCGCATCATATTCAAACAAGAAATTACATCGGAGATCCACCTTTCAACACTGATCGGTCCGTAAGCAATCACTGTCGCTGCCTTGTCATCAACCCATCAACGAGAAGGATGTTTCAACATGACGACCTACACCGAGCAATTTTCCGCTGCTGCCAAAGCCAACGCTGAAGCGCAAATCGCTTTGTTCAGCCAGCTGGCAAGCAAGACCTTTGAAGGCATGGAAAAACTGGTGGACCTGAACCTGAAGGCGGCCAAGTCCTCGCTCGAAGAAAGCCAGGCCGCAGCCCAGAAGCTGTTTTCGGCCAAGGATCCGCAGGAATTTTTCACTCTGACCAGCTCGCACGCCCAGCCGACGCTGGAAAAGTCGGTCGCCTATGGCCGTCACCTCAGCGGTATCTTCTCCAGCACCCAGGCTGAACTGACCAAGGCTGCCGAAGCCCAGATCGCCGAAGTCAACCGCAAGGTCGTGGCGATGATCGACGAAGTGGCCAAGAACGCCCCGGCTGGTTCCGAGCAGGCCATCTCCATGTTCAAGTCGGCCATCGGCAACATGAGCGCCGGCTACGAACAGTTCACCAAGAACGCCAAGCAGGCTGCCGAAGTGATGGAAGCCAACGTCACCAATGCCGTGGAACAGATGTCCCAGGCCGGTGCCAAGGTGACCCGCGCTGCCAAGAAGTAATCTTCGGGTTCGCCCGCAGAAAGCAATGCCCCGGTCTGGCCGGGGCATTTTTTTGACCTGCGTCTTCACCCGCGCTTGCCGTCGCCTCAGTTGCTGATCTGGAATTCGGCACGCAGCGCGCGCAAGCCTTCCTGCATCGTCTCGAAAGCCGGCTCCACCTGGGACGGGTCCCCCTTGACGCCCAGGTCGATGTGGCGGCGGGTCTGGTTGTCGCCCACGTGCGGCAGGCTGAACACCTTCACCAGCGGGAATTGCGCCTCGATGGCTTCCATCAGTGGCGTCAGGGTCGACTCCATCGCCTCGAACACCAGCATGGAGCGCTCGGCCCAGGCCTGGCGGTGGAACTGGTCGGCGTAATAGGTTTCCAGTACCCATTCGAACATCGGCCAGGCCATCACCGGGAAGCCCGGTGCAAAATAGTGCGCGCCGGTGCCGCTGGTGTTGTTGAGCCAGAAACCGGGGATCTTGTTGTAGGGGTTGGGAATGATGGAGGCGCCCTGCGGGAATTCACCCATCTTGAGACGGTGCAGGTTGTCGGGGGCATTGAAGTCGGGCGTGGTGCCGGCTTCGCGGCCCATGTCGGCGATGCGCTCCTGGATCTTCTCCCTGGCCTCGGGGTGCAGGACCACCGGTACGCCCAGCGCCGCCGCGGCACACTGGCGGGTATGGTCGTCGGGCGTGGCACCGATGCCGCCGGTGCAGAACACCACGTCGCCACTGGCCAGGGTGCGCTTCAAGGTGGCGGTGATGCGCTCGGGGTCGTCGCCGAGGTACTCGGCCCAGGACAGTTGCAGTCCGCGCTGGCCGAGCAACTCCAGGACCTTGGGAAAATGCTTGTCAATACGGCGGCCCGAGAGGATCTCGTCGCCGATGATGATGAGTCCGAATGCCATGAGTCTGTCTGCCCGAAAGGTTGATGAAACACTGCGGCGATTATGCCCGATTCAGGCCGCGGACGGATCGCCCTGCCCCGCCTTCGTCTCAGGCAGACGCCATCAAACCAGGGTCAAGGTGGCGTCAACGTGGCGTCACATCGATGACGTCCACCTGCGCTGGAGCATCGGGCGCCTGGCCGCTGCGGTAGCGCAGCAGCGCTTCCAGGCAGTAGAACTGGAACCACAAGCCGGTGAAGACGAACACCACCACATACAGCCAGATCGCCACCGCCGCCAGCGCGGGCAGCAGAATCACCGACAGCACCCCGCCCAGCCACAGCAGCGTGGGCGCCGCGCCGAGCGCACCGGCGATGGTGCCCACGGCCAGCAGCGGCCAGCGATGCAGGTGCAGCACGGCACGCCGTTCTTCGGTGCTGGCGTAGTCGGCCAGGGTGTCATAGGCCATCACCCGATAGGTCAGCCAGCCCCACAGCAGGGAATGGATCACGAAGGCCAGCGGCGGGATCAGGAATACCCAGATCGTGGCCAGCCACAGCACCGTGAAAACGGCGAAGCACCACAGCGAAGTCCAGAGACTGCCGGCTACGCTGCCGCCATGGCGCTTGTCCAGCATGGGATAGTGGCGGGTACCGATATGGCGGGCGATGGCCGGGATGGTGAACAGGCCCACGAATACCAGGGCGGTAAGGATCATCAGGGGCAGCAGCGTCCACATGGCCAGCAATGGCACCAGCACCGTCTTGAGCGCCCCCATGCCGAACCAGGCCAGCATGCCGCCGATCTCGCCGAACATGCCATGCGAGACGAAGTAGCCTTGCAGCCAGTCGATGATGGGTTGCAGCCCCAGCCACAGGCACACCGCCCACAGACCCAACGAAACCACGAAGGGGAGCGCCGTCAGCCAGAGCATGCGGATATGCAGCTGC
Source organism: Herbaspirillum sp. C7C8 (assembly GCF_022627875.1). Classification (NCBI taxonomy): domain Bacteria; kingdom Pseudomonadati; phylum Pseudomonadota; class Betaproteobacteria; order Burkholderiales; family Oxalobacteraceae; genus Herbaspirillum; species Herbaspirillum sp. C7C8. The sequence goes on along the minus strand of NZ_JABXGG010000002.1, from coordinate 329,191 downwards.
GCCAGCAGGGCGCGCCCGAAGGAGGCGATGAAAAGACGCATCAGCGGGGCTTCCTGCGGGTCAGTTCGACCAGGCGTTTCAAGCCCAGCCACTGCTGTGCCCAGAAGCCGCGTCCGTAGTCGCGGCCCTTGCCGGCCGGTGGCGGCAGCTGGTCGCGCACGCCGGTCATGGCGAAGCTCTGGCTGAAATGGGCGGTACGGAAGAGCAGATCCCAGATCGACAACAGCACCCCGAAGTTGTGTCCGCCCAAGGAGTTGCGGCCCCGGCTTTCATGCCCCACACCGATGGCGTGATGGGTGCGATGGAAGCGCGGCGACACCAGCAGGTATTCGCCCAGGCGGCCGAAGTGGATGCGCACGTTGGCATGCTGCAGGCTTTGCAGCATGCGCGAGAGCGAGATGAGCAGGATGTACTGCGAGGGTTCCACACCAATCACCAGGGCGATGAGACCGAAGATGATGTCGTGCACCAGGTTGTCCAGCATATGGTTGCGGTCGTCGCTCCACAGGTTCATGTTCTGCTGGCTGTGGTGCAGGCTATGCAGCGCCCACATCCAGCGCACATTGTGCTGGGCCCGGTGGTAGAGGTATTCAAACAGGTCCAGCACCACCATGTAGAGCAGGAAGCTGACCAGGGCGCGATCGGTCACGCCAGGCCAGATCTGGTCGAGATTGAAAGTGCCCCAGCCTTCCAGGTGCAGGGCGTCCTGAAGATAGGACAGCGTCGGATCCAGCAGCAGGAAGGCGAGGATGGGAATGATGCCCAGGCGCTGCAGCACGGTGTAGATGAAATCGTTCCAGCGCGCGCGCGGGTCGGTGATGGGATGGACCGGGATCATGGACTCCAGCGGGCGCAGAATCAGGAACAGGATCACCAGTTCACAGATGCCCACCAGGACGAATTCGGTGCCGGTGAAGGCTTCCTCGACGAATTCGCCCATGCCGGTGAAGAACACCAGCGGTTGTACCAGGGTCTCGAAGAGCCAGCCCTGGACGGTGGCAAAGAGGTCGGAAATGGTCTGGATCATGGATAGCATGGATTCGGTAAGACGGTGCCGACAGCAGCTCCCCTCCCCTGGGCCGGCGCCGGCTTGGACTGACGTGCGGGCTCAGTGTTCCTTGGCGGCGGCAAACAGATGTCGGTAGGACGGATGATCGCGCAGGGTGGCAAAGCAGAACCCCTTCTGCTCCAGCCCGCTGATGAGCGGCTCCAGCACGGCTGGCGCCCACGGATCCTGGCGCGACCAGATGCCCATATGGGCCAGGAAGATATCACCATCCTTGAGTCCGGCGAGCGCTTTCTTCAACAGCATCTCGTTGGGAAACCTGTCGCTGGGCAGTTCATCGCCCGAAAAACCGGCCGGGGCCCAGGCCACGTGGGCATAGCCGCAGGCCTGTCCGGCCTTGAGCAGGTTGGGCGTCAGCCGTCCCCCGGGCGCCCGCCAGAGCGGATCGAGCTTGTGGCCGGTCAGTTGCTGGAAACGCTGGTCGACGCGCTTCATTTCCTCGCAATACTGGGCCGGCGTCCACTGTAGCTTCTTGCCGGCCTGGGCACCGAATTGCGGTCGCACCTCGATGCGGCCTTCGGGCAGGTCGCGCAGCACGTAGACATGGTCGAAGGTATGTGTACCGAAGGCGTTTCCCTCGGCCACCAACCGCTTCCACAAGGGCGCCCAGGCAGGGTCTAGGGAATAGTCGCCGTGGATGGTCTTCTCGTTGGCGAGGAAGAAGGTGGCCTTGATATGGTGGCGCAGCAGGGTCTGCTCGATCAGCTCGGCCTGGGACTGGCTGCCGGTATCGAAGGTGAGATAGATCCTGCCCTTGCAGGCGGGCACTTGCGGGCTTGCCGGTTGCGCAACGGCCTGCCCTGCCGCCAGGATGGCGAAGAGGAACAGGCCGCGCAGGGAGGGATTGACAGGACGCAGCGTCATCGGTCGGTCCTCCTGGGTGAACAAGGCATTACAGGTCCGGGGCGCGGTTGTAGAGGTAGATGCCGTGCGGCGAGCGGCCCACCGGAATCACCTTGGTCACCGAGCGGCTGGCCAGGTCGATCACGGCGACCTTCTTGCTCCAACGCAGGGTGGTCCACATGGTCTTGCCATCGGCGGTCACTTCCATGCAGTCCGGCCCCCCGGGGACCTTGATGGTGCCGACGTTTTCCAGCGTCGTCATGTCGACCACGCTGATGGTATTGGCCACGCGGTTGGAAACATAGACGTAGCGCTTGTCACCCTGGCCACGGAAGTTGTGGGCGCCGACGCCGGTCTTGATCTTCTTGACCATCTTCTGGGTGCGCCAGTCGATCACCTCGACATAGTCGCTGCCCATGATGCCCACCATCAGGTACTTGTTGTCGGGGGTCATGATGATGCCGGCCGGCAGCTTGCCTACCGGCATGGTCCACTTGACCTGCTGGGTGGCCAGGTCGATGGCGCTGATCTGGTCGCTGCCCTGCTGGGTCACGAAGGCGGTAGTGCTGGCATTGTCAAAGGCGATGTGGCTGGGGGTCCGGGCCAGCGGGATGCGCCTGGACAGCTTCAGATCGTGGCCGTCATAGCTGTAGACATCGACACGGTCCAGGCGCAGGCCGGTGGCGACGAACCACTTCTGGTCGGGGCTGAAGCCGATCTGGTAGGGATCGATGATGTCGCGCAGCTTGCGCTGCACCGCACCGGTCCTGGGATCGAGGAACAAGAGCTGGTTGCCGGTGGCGCTGGCCACGATCAGCGACTTGTTGTCCGGGGTGGCCATCAGGTGGTGCGGTTCCTTGCCCACAGAGAAGGTCGACAACTCCTTCTCGCCGGTTTCGTCCAGCAGCGACACCGATGCGTCACCGGAATTGAGCACCACCACCACGTTGGCATGGGCCGACACGGCCAAGATCGCCGAGACGCATGCTGCGCGGAAGGAAAGGGATAAAAGTTGGCTGAATCGACGCAACATGACGAACTTTACTCAAAAATGCCTGATCTATCGTGATAGGGCCTGTTCACACTTGATCTGCACATCTCGCAGATCAAGTGTGAACAGGCCACAGGGCACGTCCTCGGCTCTTAACGCTGGCTGACACGTTCCCGCTGACAGCCCACTGAGGCAATATGAAAAATTTCTAGATTTTTGGTTTACACTGCCTGCCGATCCGGTCGCATGACGCGCCGGGGCGGCCTGAAAGCCAGTCGCAGCACGCCTGCGGCACCTGATGCACGAGCTGGTGCGCAAGATGTTTCCGGTGGACATCCTGCGTCGTCAGTTTCGGTCAGGATACGGACGATCCGGCTGCCAACCCATCCCCTCACCGAAAGGAAACCGATGTCCACGATCACGACAGCTTCCGGGCTGCAATATGAAGAAATCAACGTTGGCGCTGGCGATGAAGCCAAGGCCGGCAGCCACGTCAGCGTGCACTACACCGGCTGGCTGCAAAATGCAGACGGCAGTGCCGGCAGCAAGTTTGACTCCAGCAAGGACCGCAATGACCCGTTCGCGTTCCCGCTGGGTGCCGGCCACGTCATCAAGGGCTGGGATGAAGGCGTTCAGGGCATGAAGGTTGGCGGTATCCGCAAGCTCATCATTCCGGCCGGCCTGGGCTATGGCGCCCGTGGCGCAGGTGGTGTGATTCCCCCGAATGCTACCCTGATCTTCGAAGTCGAACTGCTGGCCGTCTGAGCCTGAGGGAGGAGAGACATGAGCACCCTGCAAGAACAGTTCGAAGCCGCCGTCGCAGAATCCAAGACCCTGCCCGAGCGTCCCGACAACATGACCCTGCTGAAGATGTACGGTCTCTACAAGCAGGGCAGCAATGGCGACGTCCAGGGCGAACGCCCCGGCATGACCGACTTTGTGGCCCGCGCCAAGTTCGACGCCTGGGCCGCGCTCAAGGGCAAGCCACAGGCCCAGGCGCAGCAGGAATACATCGACATCTTCAATGAACTGAAGGGTTGATGCGGTCACGACGGCGGCCTCCTCCAGAGGCTCCGTCTGCCGAAGAAGAAACGGGCGCACCTGGGATCAGGTGCGCCCGTTTTGCTTCAGGGCCGGGCTTGCTGGCCGCATCAGCGCGCAGCCACGTCGGGATTGAGCAGATTGGGCGGACGCTGGCCCGACAGCGCCGCAATCAGGTTGTCGGCCGCACAATTGGCCATGGCCAGGCGCGTGGGCGTGGAGGCGCTGGCAATGTGCGGAGTCAGCACGACGTTGCTCAGGGTGAGGAATTCGGGCTTGAACGCCGGTTCATTCTCGAACACATCCACCCCGGCCGCCGCGATGCGGCCTTCGCGCAGGGCGGCGATCAGTGCCGCGTCATCGACGATGCCGCCGCGCGCGATGTTGGTGAGCGTGGCGGTCGGTTTCATCAAGGCCAGCTCGGGGGCGGCGATGGTGTGATGCGTCTGCTTCGAGTAGGGCAGCACCAGTACCACGTGGTCGGCCTGTTGCAGCAATTCTTCCTTGCTGACGTAGCGGGCGTTGTTGGCGCGCGCTTCCAGCTCGGGGGTCAGGCGGGAACGGTTGTGGTACAGCACCTGCATGTCGAAGCCCAGCGAACGGCGGGCGATGGCCTGGCCGATACGGCCCATGCCGATGATGCCCAGCGTGGCGCCGTGGATGTCGGGGCCGACGAAACTGTCATAGCTCCACTTCTTCCACTGGCCGGCGCGCAGGAAGTGCTCGGATTCGGTGATGCGGCGCGCCGCCGCCATCATCAGCGCCCAGCCGAAGTCGGCAGTGGTTTCATTCAATACATCGGGCGTATTGGTGGCCATGACGCCGGCCTGGGTGGCGGCAGCCACATCGATATTGTTGTAACCCACGGCCATGTTGCAGACCGCCTTCAGTTGTGGATTGGCAGCGAAGAGCGCAGCCGTCACCGGTTCGCTGGGGGTGGTGAAGAGGCCATCCTTGCCGCGGGCCTTGGCCAGCAGCTCATCGGCAGTGTAGATGCGGTCATCCTGGTTGGATTCGACCTCGAAGTGCTGTTCCAGGCGGGCCAGGACTTCAGGGAAGACGGCGCGGGCGACGAAGATCTTGGGTTTCATGCGGGGTCTCGTGGTCTGGTTTTCGTTATCGGAAGGGGTGAAACACTCAGAAGAACAGGAAGCTCATGACGATGAACAGCGGCACCAGGATGCCCGCCGACCACGCCATGTAGCCGAAGAAGCTGGGCATGCGAATGCCGCGCTCCTCGGCGATGGCCTTGACCATCATGTTGGGCGCATTGCCGATGTAGCTGTTGGCCCCCATGAAGACCGCGCCGGCGGAGATGGCCGCCAGCGTCGAGGCCAGCGGCCCCATCAGTTCCCGTGCATCGCCGGAGGCAGTGTTGAAGAACACCAGGTAGGTCGGCGCATTGTCCAGGAAAGACGACAGCAAGCCTGTCATCCAGAAGTACATCACATCGTCCGGCTTGCCGTCAGGCCCCGTGACGGCGCGTACCACGGCGGCAAAGGCGCCGTGCTCGCCCGCGCGCAGCATGGCGATCACCGGGGCGATGGTCAGAAAGATGGCGGCAAAGAGCTTGCCCACTTCCAGCATCGGTCCCCAGCCGAATTCATTGCCGCTGCGTGCCGTCTTCGGCGTCAGCCATAGCGAAAGCAGAATCACCACCAGCAAGGCGCCATCGCGCAGCAGGTTCTGCCATTCCAGCGGCGTGCCCAGCAATTCGGTGGCCACGCCCGGTTTCCACAGGCCGCTCATGAGCACCAGGCCGACCACGGCCCCCAGCAGCAGGAAATTGAGCTTGCCCTCCAGCTGCAGCGCCGAGTCGGGCGTGGGATCGAGCGGGCGACGCTCTTCGCGGTTGAGGTAGAAATGGCGGTCCAGCAGGTAGAACACCAGCAGCAGCGCGCCGCACAGGAAGGCCATCGGCCCCAGCAGGTGGCGCGCGGTCCAGAAGAAATCGACCCCCTTGAGGAAGCCCAGGAACAACGGCGGATCACCCAGCGGCGTGAGCGAGCCGCCGGCATTGGCGACCAGGAAGATGAAGAACACCACCACGTGGACGGTGTGCTTGCGGTCATCATTGGCGCGGATGAGCGGGCGGATGAGCAGCATGGCCGCGCCCGTGGTCCCCATGATGCTGGCCAGCAGCGTGCCCAGCGCCAGCAATCCCGTATTCAAGGCGGGCGTGCCATGCAGGTTGCCGCGCACGCAGATGCCACCGGCCACGGTGAACAGCGCCGTCAACAGGATGATGAAGGGCAGATATTCCGCCACCAGTGCATGCACGCTGATGGCCAGCGCCGCATGCGCACCGTGCGCGGCGGCAAAGGGCAGCAGGAAGGCCAGCGCCCAGGCTGCGGCGACCTTGCCGAAATGGCGATGCCACAAACGCGGTGCCAGCAACGGCAGCACGGCAATGGACAGCAGGACACCGGCAAAGGGCAAGGCCCAGGCCAGCGAGAGAACGGCACCATCCAGCTCGGCACTCCATCCCGGCAGGGGAAGCAGCGCAGCCACGATGGCAAAGAGGGCGGGGGCAGTCGGTCGTGTCAGCAAATGTGGTCCTGATGGGATGCAGATGAATAAACTCTTCGGGGCAGCTGCCGGCGCAGGCCATCCCGAGGAGTCACACTATAGCAGCCGACCTGCCGCGCGCGCGCAAAAACGCCCGAGTGGAAAAACTTTCAGGTATCGTTCAAATCCGGTCAAGCCTTGATCTGGAACACCTGGCGCAGATAATTCACATAGGCCGGGTCGTCGCACATGTTCTTGGACGGCGTATCGGACAACTTGGCCACCGGCTGGCCGTTGCAGCGAACCATCTTCATGACGACCTGCAAGGGCGTATAACCGAGGTCATTGGTCAGATTGGTCCCCACGCCGAAGGCCACCTTGGCGCGATCCTTGAAGCGCAGGTAGAGCGCGCGCACCTTGTCGAAATCCAGGCTGTCAGAGAACACCAGCACCTTGCTGGAAGGGTCGACGCGATTGTCGCGATAGTGCTGGATCAGGCGCTCGCCCCATTCGAAGGGATCGCCCGAATCATGGCGCGCACCATCGAAGAGCTTGCAAAAGTACATGTCGTAGTCGCGCAGGAAGGCATCCATGCCATAAACGTCCGAGAGCGTAATGCCGAGGTCGCCGCGATACTCGCGCGCCCACATCTCGAAGGCGAAGGTCTGCGAATCGCGCAGGCGCGGCCCCAGCGCCTGGCAGGCCTGCAGGTATTCGTGGGCCATGGTGCCCAGCGGGGTCAGGTCGTGCTGCATGGCGTACATCACGTTGGAGGTGCCAGCGAAGTGGCTCCCCATGTGCTGCTTCATCTCGTCGATGACTTCGGCATGCCAGCTGCGCGAGAAGCGGCGGCGGGTGCCATAGTCGGCAATCTTGCAGCCGGCCAGCTCGGGGTCATCGGTGATGACCGACATCTTCTTGCGCAGGCGCGCCCTGCCCTCTTCCAGGTCCGGCGAACGCTGGGTGGCGCGGAAATACACTTCATTGACGATGGCCAGCACCGGCACCTCGAACATGATGGTGTGCAGCCACGGCCCCTTGACCTGGATGTCGATCTCGCCATTGCCGGCCGGATCAGGCTGGACGGTGATGTACTTTTCGTTCAGGTGGAACAGGTCGAGGAAATCGACGAAGTCGCTCTTGATGAAGCGCAGGCCGCGCAGATAGTTCAGTTCCTCTTCCTTGAAGCGCAGCCGGCAGAGTGCGGCGATCTCCGCACGGATCTCGTCGACGTAAGGGGTCAGATCGATGTGCTCGTTGCGGCATTTGAACTTGTATTCGACCTGGGCGCCGGGGAAGTGATGCAGAACCACCTGCATCATCGTGAATTTGTACAGGTCGGTGTCGAGTAGGGATGTGATGATCATGAAGTCCGGATGCGGACAGGCCGCATGCTGCCATGTTGATGGTCCACGTGCATGGCGGGCCGCCCCGGAGCGGTCCGCACGATGCGTTGGCCACGCCCTGAAGCGTCGCGACCGCTATCTTAACCGAGATCGCCCAAGGCAAAGCCCCCTGCCCTGAGGGGGCTTTGCGGTGTGGATGCGGTGCGAAAGCGCGACTTACCTGCCCGCCGAAGCCGGACGCCGTGTGCGTACGTAGGTCGGTGGCGGCAGGTAGGGCGTACCGTCCAGGTAGCGCCATTGGCGCATCGTGCTGCGACCGTCCTTCTGCGAGACCAGACCGATGAAGGCCCCCATCGAGGCTTGCTGGTCCAGTGCGCGCAAGCTCAGCTCACCCAGCGGCGAAGACCAGCGCAGGCCGCGCAACGCGTCCAGCAGCGCGTCTCCTGGCGTGCCCTCGCTTTTCTTCAGACCGCCTGCAATGGCCATCATGGTGCTGTAGCCAATGAGCGCCGACAATTGCGGCGGCTCGCTGAATTTCTTCAGATAGGCATCCAGGAAGCGCTGGTGCTCGGGCGTATTGATCTGGTCCCAGGGGTAGCCGACGGCGACCCAGTCGTGGATCGCTTCACTCTGCCCGGGCTCCACGATTTGCCCAACGGGCGAGGTCATCGACACCACCTGCACGCCCTTGAACAACTGCTGGTCATTACCCGCCTGCACGAATTTTTGCAGGTCTTCGCCGAAGGTGGCGTTGAAGATGCCATCCGGACGCGATTGACGGATCGCCCGTACGACGTCATCGGCCTTGATCTTGCCCAGCGCCGGCCACTGGTCGCTGACGAATTCCACATCCGGACGCGCCTGCTTCAACAGCATCTTGAAACTGGCCACCGCACTCTGGCCGTATTCATAGTTGGGCGCCACCATGGCCCAGCGTCGGCCCGGCATGCGCGCGGCTTGTTCGGCCAGCATCGCGGCCAGCATGTAAGTGGAGGGACGTACGCGGAAGGTGTAGCGATTGCCCTTGTCCAGGGTCACGGCATCGGAGAGTGCATCACCCACCACCAGCACGGTCTTGCTGCGGGCGGCCTGGCGCGCGACCGCCAGGGCCACGTCGGAGGGCATGGTGCCGGTCAGCACTTGCACATGCTCCTTGCTGACCAGTTCGCGTGCATTGCGGGCAGCCTGGTCGGCATCGCCCTCATCGTCACGGCTGATCATCTGCAAGGGATGACCGTGGATGCCGCCGGACTCGTTGATCTGCTCCAGCGCCAGTGCCAGGCCGTTGCGGTAGGCTTGTGCGGCAGCCGCGGCGTGCGCCTGGCTGTTGATCTCGCCGATGAGGATAGGCTCGGCAGCACCGGCGGCCAGTGGCAGCGCCAGCGCAACGGTCACCGCCAGCCTGCCCAGCAGGGCCGGCAGCAGGGAAAGACGGAATCGGGGGGAGGACTGGGGGCCTGCAGCGTTCACGCCGGAACTTCCTTGTATTGATGTGCGGTAAGCCGCGTCCTGTCGGCGGACCTGCTCCATGGGCTGGAGCGGCAGGCCACGGGACCCTGGCGACGGCTGGGCTTATCGCGCGCTTGTTTATTTACTTATACGTAATCTGTATAAGCCTCATTTGTGGGAAAAATCGAATTACCTTAAAATACAAGGCTTTGCGGCGGGTTGCGCAGCGGCATCTCGAAAGCCTTCAAGGGCCTCCTCCAGGCGTCCACAAGACGCCAGATACCGGCAAAAGCACCTCAACAAAGGTTGACCAGCCGCAACATGATTTTAACCGTGCCATATTGCCATCAATTGCGGCGCAGTTAGCCATCGGTTTGAAGAAATTTTACAGATAGGACAGTTATGACCCACGTTGTCACCGATTCCTGCGTCCGTTGCCGCTATACGGATTGTGTGGATGTTTGCCCGGTGGATTGTTTCCGCGAAGGCCCCAATTTCCTCGCGATTGACCCCGATGAGTGCATCGACTGCGCCGTCTGCGTGGCCGAGTGCCCGGTCAATGCGATCTACGCGGAAGAAGACGTGCCGGCCGACCAGCAGCAGTACATCGCCCTGAACGCCGATCTGTCCCGCAACTGGCCCTCCATCACCAAGACCAAGGCACCGCTGCCGGAAGCCGAGGAATGGAAGGACAAGACCGACAAGCTGCAATACCTGCAGCGCTGATTCCTGCGGAGAATCAAGTGGGCCGGGCCTGTCCCGGTCGACAATGGCGGTTGCGCATCCAGCCCGGCAGCTTCATCGCCCACGCCAGATGCGCAGCCGTTTGCATTTGGCCGCCAGCAATACCCCTGAGAGCCGCATGGCCGGGCTGAACTGCCCGCTGCTTTGCAGTCCTGTGCGCTCTTGGCAAGCATCTCGCATCTCTTTTACCTGGCCTCTCCCCCGCCAGCGGCCCCGCCGCCAGCCAGCGCGCCGCGCAAGGGAAAAGCCGCCCTACTGATCTGATCTACTGAAACAGGAATATCAAGAAAATCATGGAAAACAATGTCCAGACTGCGGCAGTCAACGGTGTCATCGATGCCGATGCCGTCATCATCGGCGCCGGCCCGGTGGGCCTGTTCCAGGTATTCGAACTCGGCCTGCTGGAAATCAAGGCGCACGTGATCGATTCGCTGCCCGTGGTCGGTGGCCAGTGCGTGGAGCTGTATCCGGACAAGCCCATCTATGACATCCCCGCCGTGCCCGTCTGCACCGGCCAGGAACTGACCGACAACCTGTTGAAACAGATCGAGCCCTTCTCGCCGACCTTCCACCTAGGCCAGGAAGTGACCCTGGTGAACAAGCGCGAAGATGGCCGTTTCGACGTCGAAACCTCCACCGGCACCAAGTTCATCACCAAGACCATCTTCATCGCCGCCGGCGTGGGCTCGTTCCAGCCGCGTACCCTGAAGGTCGAAGGCATCGAACAGTTCGAAGGTTCGCAGGTGTTCTACCGCGTCAAGGACCCGGCCCTGTTCGAAGGCAAGAACATCGTCATCTGCGGCGGCGGCGACTCCGCGCTGGACTGGGCGCTGAACTTCGTGGGCAAGGCTGAATCGGTGATCCTGCTGCACCGTCGTGAAGAATTCCGCGCCGCCCCGGCTTCGGTGGCCAAGATGAAGGAACTGTGCGAACAGTATGAAATGCAGCTCCTGATCGGCCAGGTCACCGGCACCGAGATCAAGGATGGCAAGCTGGCCGAAGTCAAGGTCACCGGCGCCGACGGCGTCACCCGCCGTCTGCCGCTGGACATGCTGCTGGTCTTCTTCGGCCTGTCGCCCAAGCTGGGCCCGATCGCCGAGTGGGGCCTGGAAATCGAGCGCAAGCAGCTCAAGGTGATGGATACCGAGAAGTTCGAGACCAACGTCCCGGGCATCTTCGCCGTGGGCGACATCAACACCTATCCGGGCAAGAAGAAGCTGATCCTGTCGGGCTTCCACGAAGCCGCGCTGGCTGCCTTCGGCGCTGCGCCCTACATCTTCCCGGAAAAGAAGATCCACATGCAGTACACCACCACCTCGCCCAAGCTGCACAAGATCCTGGGCGTGGAAAGCCCGGTGTTCGACTGATTTATTGGTCGCAACATCATCAGCGCCGCTGCAAGCGGCCTGCAGAGCCCCCGTCCGGTACGGGGGCTTTTCATTTATGAAGGTTTTTGCAGAAACCTGTGGGACTGGCACCACTGGTCTGACCAGCAAGCGGGGCGTAAGGCAAAGCATGCTATGCTACTGCGTCGCAACAAGGAAGAAGTTGACAAGTTAAACACAATATGAACTTTGTCAGCCGATGATCGTCGCCAAACGTTTGTGGCACATGCTTGCTGCGCACCTGGTCCGGGTTATCCGCCCGGACGGGAAAGCCAGCCGGTGCTTGTATAAAGGTCAGCTATGCTTTATCAACTGCATGAACTCAATCGCGCGTTCCTGAACCCCATGATGCAATGGGCCGAAACCTCGGCCAAACTGTTCTCGGACCCGGTTTCTCCGCTCGCCCACACCCCCTTCTCGCAACGCATTGCCGCCGGCTATGAGCTGTTGTATCGCCTGTCCAAGGAATACGAAAAGCCGCAATTCAACATCGGCGAAGTCGCTGTCGATGACAAGCCGGTCGGCATCACCGAGGAGGTGGTCGAAACCAAACCCTTCTGCCGCCTGATCCACTTCAAGAAGGACCTGTCGGCCCGCCAGAGCGCCGCGTTGAAGCAGCCCACCGTGCTGGTGGTAGCGCCCCTGTCCGGCCACCATTCCACCCTGCTGCGCGAGACCGTCAGGGCGCTGCTGCAGGAACATGACGTCTTCATCACCGACTGGACCGATGCGCGCATGGTTCCGGTCGAACAGGGTGACTTCCACCTGCACGATTATGTTTATTACGTGCAGGACTTCATCCGCACCCTCGGTCCGGACGTGCACGTGATCTCGGTCTGCCAGCCCACCGTACCGGTACTGGCGGCCATTTCGCTCATGGCCAGCGCCAACGATCCCAAGCTGCCCAAGAGCATGACCATGATGGGCGGCCCCATCGATGCCCGCAAGTCGCCCACGGCGGTCAACGACCTGGCCACCGAAAAGCCCTTCTCCTGGTTCGAAAACACGGTGATCTACAGCGTACCGGCCAACTACCCCGGCTTTGGCCGCAAGGTCTACCCCGGCTTCCTGCAACATGCCGGCTTCGTGGCCATGAACCCGCGCCGTCACGCCCAGAGCCACTGGGATTTCTACATGCACCTGCGCGATGGCGACGATGCCTCGGCCGAGGAACACCGCAAGTTCTACGACGAGTACAACGCCGTGCTGGACATGCCGGCCGAGTTCTACCTGGAAACCATCAAGGTCGTGTTCCAGGACTTCAATCTGGCCCGTGGCACCTGGGAAATCGAAGGCCAGCTGGTACGTCCGCAGGACATCAAGTCGGTCGCCCTGTTCACCATCGAAGGCGAGTTGGACGACATCTCCGGCTCCGGCCAGACCCAGGCGGCCCAGGAACTGTGCAGCAGCATCCCGAAGTCGCGCAAGCAGCACTTCACCGTGCCCAAGGCCGGCCACTACGGGATCTTCTCGGGCCGTCGCTGGCGCGAGATCGTCTGCCCCAAGATCGGCGAATTCATCCGCGCCAACGCGTAAGTACCGCCATCACGGCAAGAACGGCGCCCCGTCCCGACGGTGGCGCAGTTTTGCTTTGAGCTGCCGGCATGACTTGGCGGCGGTTTGGCCGGATAATAGCGCCCTTATTCCGTTGAACTGCCTGACCGCCGTGCCGCCATCCGCCACCACCGCGTCCGCCACCCTGGCCGACCGCCTCGAAGACCTGCTGCCACAAACCCAATGCACCAAGTGCGGTTATCCGGCTTGCCGTCCCTATGCCGAAGCCATGGCCGAAGGCCGCGCTGCGTACAACCAGTGCCCGCCGGGCGGTGCCGAAGGCGTGGCGCGGCTGGCGCAATTGCTGGGCCAGCCGGTGATCCCCTTGAATCCCGCCCACGGCAGCGAGCAGCCACGCCGTGTCGCAGTGATCGATGAAGCCATCTGCATCGGCTGCACACTCTGCATCCAGGCCTGCCCGGTCGATGCGATTGCCGGTGCGGCCAAGCAGATGCACACCGTCATCGAATCGCTGTGCACCGGCTGTGATCTGTGCGTGGCGCCCTGCCCGGTCGACTGCATCAACATGGTCGAGGCCACGCCCGGTCGCACCGGCTGGCAGGCATGGAGCCAGGAGCAAGCCGACGCCGCCCGTGCGCGCCACGACTGGCGCACCTTGCGCCTGAAGCGCGAGAAGGAAGAAAACGACGCCCGCCTGGCTGCCAAGGCCGCCGCCAAGTTGAAGGAAGTGGAAGCGGCCGCGGCCGGCACGCCCGAGGAACAAGCCGAACTGGCCCGCAAGAAAGCCATCATCCAGGCCGCCATGGAGCGCGCGCGCCTGAAGAAACTGCAAGCCGAACAAGCCAGCCCCACGACCGGACGCGAACAGCCATGAACCCGACCAAACGCCGCGAGATCTTCGAGCGCCTGCGCCAGGCCAATCCAACCCCCACCACCGAACTGGAATACACCACCCCGTTCGAACTGCTGATCGCCGTGCTGCTCTCGGCCCAGGCCACCGACGTCTCGGTCAACAAGGCCACGCGCAAGCTCTATCCGGTGGCCAACACGCCCGAGGCGATCTACCGCCTGGGGGTGGAGCAGCTCATGCCCTACATCCAGACCATCGGGCTGTACCGCACCAAGGCCAAGAACGTCATCGAGACCTGCCGCATCCTGATCGAGCAGCACGGCGGCGCGGTACCGGAGTCGCGCGAAGCGCTGGAAGCCTTGCCCGGCGTGGGCCGCAAGACCGCCAACGTGGTCCTGAACACGGCCTTCGGCCATCCCACCATCGCGGTGGACACACACATCTTCCGGGTCTCCAACCGTACCGGCATTGCACCAGGCAAGGACGTGGACGAAGTCGAACGCAAGCTCATCAAGTTCGTCGCGCCTGAATTCCGCCAGGATGCGCACCACTGGTTGATCCTGCATGGCCGCTACACCTGCATCGCGCGCAAGCCCCAGTGCTGGAATTGCCTGATCGCCGACCTGTGCGAATTCAAGCAGAAAACGCCACTTCCAGCCAAGGGCGTGTGAACGGGCCCTAGCGAGGAAGCCCGTTCAGACGGGCGATAGGCACCCAGCGCTGGTCCTGAACTTCATAGAGGGTAAAAGTCGGGTTGAGCAGGTCGCCTTCCTCGTTGAAGGCGACCGGTCCGCTCACGCCCTCGAAGCGCAGGCGGTGCATGGCGCGGGCAATCACCTCCGGATCGGTGCTGCCGGCATGGCGCAGACCGAGGATGATGGATTGCGCCGCCTCATAGGCAAAGACCGCATAGAGGTCGATTTCCGAATCGAAGGCATCGATGTAGCGCTGGCGGAAATGCCGCCAGCCCGGCATCTTGTCCTGCGGCGGACCGGGTTCCAGCACCAGCGCCCCGTTGGCATCGGGTCCGGCGCGCATGAGGAAGGGCAAGCCCAGCGTACCGGGCGAGGTCATCAGGCGCGCCTCCAGTTTCAATCGACGGATGGATTTGGCCAGCACGCCGGCCTGCCAGTCCAGTCCGCCGAAGAAAATCAGGTCCGGCTTCAAGCTGCGGGCTTGCAGCAGCGGGGCGTTGAAGTCGGAGGTCTTGTCGCTGACGTCGTACCGGGCCAGCACCTTGCCGCCCTGCGCCTGTACTTCGCGGGCGAACTGTTCGGCCAGGCCCTGGCCGAAGGGCGTGCGGTCGTCCAGGGTGACCACGGTGCGCACACCGAGCTTCTCGACCGCGTAGCGGGCCGACCAGCGGCCGATGCTCTCGTTGTTGGGAATGGTACGGAAGATGCGCGGATAGGACAGCGCCGTGAGCGTGCGACTCATCGCCGAGGGCGTGACCTGGATCACGCCTGCCGCATGGTAGACCGGAGCAGCGGCCAGGCTGGTGCCGCTGGTCCAGTGGCCGACCACGCCGATGACGTGCTGGCTCACCAGATAGCGCGCCACATATTGCGCCGTACCGGGGTCGGCGCGATCGTCCTGCGCGATCAGCTTGAGACGGTAGCGCGTGCCACCGATGACCACACCGCGCCGGTTGGCCTCGTCCAGCGCCAGTTGCACGCCATTGCGCATGCTGCGACCAACGCCCAGCGACGGCCCGCTCAGGGGGCCGGCAAAGCCGATGGCCAGCGTTGCTTCATCGCCCGACGGCTCGTCGCTGGTCATGGCCGCCTTGCCGGCGGCCGAAGGCGCCGCCAGCGCACCCTGCGCCAACCAGCCCGCGGCAACCAGCGCCACGCACAACAACGGTCTTGTCCATGACCACGACACTGAGCGGCGCACAGGCCGAATCCGGCCTTCACCAAAACGCATGCCTTATCCCTTCTCGCTGCCCGGCCTTGCGTTTCCCCCCATCGCGTCACGGCGATGCGGCCGGGTACTGCCTTGGATGGATTATTTTGATGCTTGTCTTAGGGAAAGAATATTACTTCATATCCGCCTGCCATGTCGCCGCTCCGGAGGCGGCTCCTGATGCGGCGGACAGACCGGCGTAGAATAGCGCTTTATCTCCGATTGATGCACCGCCATGTTCACGCCGTCCCAGCACGATGTCCGCCGCTTCTTCTGCGAAGCCTACCGCAAGCACCAGGGCAATCAGGTGCTCACGCCCCTGGAAGCCATCGCCCGCGACTGGATCGTCCAGCATCCGGAATACCATGAAGCCCTGCGCGACGTGGACGAAGCACTGGCGGCCGACTATTCCATCGAGCGCGGCCACAGCAATCCCTTCCTGCATCTGTCAATGCACCTGTCGATCACGGAGCAGATTTCCATCGACCAGCCCCCCGGCATCCGCGGCGCCTTTCAGTTGCTGGCGCAGCGCCGCGGCTCGGAGCATGAGGCCCATCACGAGATCATGGAAGCCCTGGGCGAGATGATCTGGAACGCCCAGCGCAGCGGCTTGCCGCCGGACGGGGCAGCTTATATCGACAATATCAAGCGACGGGCACAGGGATAGAAGCGCGCAAGACAACAAAAAACCACGCCGCAACACCCCGCCGGCGTGGTTTTTTTCCCTGCAGAACGGGCCCTTCTTATTTGCGCAGCACCAGGCTCCCCGGCAGGCTGTGCAGATACGCGGCGATGTCGTTGATGTCTCGGTCGGTCAGCGGCTTGGCCTGGGCCGACATGATGGCGTTGGTGCGACCATTCATGGCAGTGTCGCCACGGCGGTAGGCCGTCAGCGCATGCTTGAGGTAGTCCGCATGCTGGCCGGCCAGCTTGGGATAGCCCGGGTCGATGGGCGAGTTGTAGTCCTTGCCGTGGCAGGAGGCGCAATTGTACTTCTCCACCAGCGCGCGGCCATGGGCCACGTCGGCAGCGCTGGCCGCTTGCGACAGCAGGGCCGTGGCGGCCAGCAGCGTCAGGGCAATCAGATTGTTCTTCATCTCGTGGCTCCCCCTCACTTCTGCTGCGAATAGTAGGCGGCCAGGTCGGCGATGTCCTGGTCCGACAGGCTGGCGGCCACGCCCATCATGGTCGGATGCTTGCGCTCCCCCTTCTGGTAGGCGCGCAGCGCATTCTCGAGGTACTTGGCAGACTGCCCGCCCAGCATCGGCACCTGGTAGACCTCGGGATAGCTGGCTTTGTAGCCGGGGATGCCATGGCAACCGATGCACATGGAGACTTTGTTTTCAGCAGCCTTGGCATTGCCGACAATGTCGGCCGCAGACGCACTGCCAAGCATGCCGGCCAGGGCAAGAAACACGAGGTGTTTTTTCATGTGAGCAGGGTAAGTGAGTGAACTTGCCATCCGCCCCGCCTCAACGACGGCGCGACGGACACCCGACGAAACGCATCTTTTTTGCTGCCAGCGGCAAACTTTATCGTGCTTGTTCGATTGCCCTGGTATTGCAGGTTTGGCTGTTCTGCTATGGCTGAACCGATGTTTCGGATCAAGCTTGTCTCTCCACTCCCCCTGCCTTGCGCAAAAAACGCTTCCGATTCTAACCAATAAAACCGGCAGCGTCATCCCTGCCTGCAAACCCGCACCATCAGACGCAATCGCCCGCCAGGCAAGGCCGGGCGGGCGATTCACGGATTATATGCGCTGCAATATTAACGCTATGGCATCTGGCTGATGCCAAGCCTAGGCGACATGTTGTGTGGTCTGAACCTGCATATCTTGCTTGTGCTCAAGTGAAGCCAGGCGCGGCTGCGGCTCATCCTCGGGGGACCCGCCCTCGCCGTCATCGTCGCCTTCCTCGTCGTCTGCGGAGTCATCCTGCACTGCCGCATCGGTCTTTTGCGGAAGGATGAAGAACAAGGGCCGCGCGACGAATCGGCGCAACACCGCCCGCATGGCGATGTTGCGGGCCCGACGCGGCAGGTCGCGCGAGCGCAGCGCCAGCGCCAGGGCACAGGCGAAGGCGACCGCCACCGACAACAAGGCCGTGACAACCACGCCACCGGCCGCCAACCAGAAGGCCGGCGTCATCAGCGCATCCCAGCCCAGGCTGAAGACCGCCGCCGTCAGCGTGCCGGCGGCCAGCGTCACATGGCGGATATCCAGCGGCAGACTGAAGAAAGCGGCCACGACCGGCGCCATCCCCAGCAGCAGGGCCAAGGCCAGGCTACCGGCGATGGTGGCGACATTGCGCTCCAGCCAGGCAGCGCAGCGCTGGGCACGCAAGGCACCCAGTGCGTGCACCAGGCGGCGATGGTTGGACACCACCTCGCGTACCCGGCGCAGGGCGAACCAGTTGTCAGCAAACCCCGCCGCCAGGCTGGCCAGCCAGAGCAAGACACCGGTCAATGCGGCATACAACGGGGTAGGCCCCACCAGCGAAAGCGCGCTGATGGCCTGGCGCGCCTGGTCAAGCGGCATGGGCCTGGCGCCCAGCGCAAACCAGCCCAGCGCGCACAAGGCGGCCGTCACCGGAATCACGGCCAGCAGGTTGCCGAAGATGCCCGCCGACTGCGAGCGCAGCAGCTGGCCGGATTCGGCGATGAGATCGCGCATGCCCTCGCTATCGAGGTCCCCCATCCGGGAGGCCAGCGCGGGGGCCGTCACGGCCGGCTGGCGGGTGGCCAGCACACCGCCCAGCGCGGCAATGAGCAGGAAGCTGGCGGCGTAGTTGAGTGAAGCCAGAGCGCCATCGACGAAGTGCACCACGCCCAGCGTGGACAGGCTCTGCTTGAGCAGCGCGGTGGCGGCGATGACCGCCCCGCCCAGCAGGCCCGCGCGCATCACGCGGCGGTAACCGGCACCGTCACGGGCAATGGCCTGCTCGCGATGATCGGCATTGCGCTCCACCATCTTGCGCGCCAGCAGGGCAAAGCTGCGTCGCATCAGGCCGCGTACCGAATCGCGATGGTGATGGGCGGAGATCAGGTCGCACAGCAGCAACTGCATGCGCCCTGCCCCGGCCAATGCAGCCGGCCTGGCCACCATGCCGGGGATGGCCGGGCTGATGACCGGGCCGGGCACGCCGGAACGCACGTCGATGAGCCGCCCGATGCGCTGCAGGTGCGCGCGCATGCGCTCGACCCGATACACCAGGCTGACCGAGACCCCGTACTCATCCAGGTGCGCATAGATACGATCGGTCTGGGCATGGCATACCGCCACCAGCATGCGCACGCTGCGCAAGGCACCCAGATCGCCCGGCTGGGCGCGCAACCAGGTTTCCATCTCGCGCCGCAGCGCCAGGAAGGGCGTGGCGCGCATCGGCATCTTGGGTTCCAGGCGCTGGCGGAAGGCCGGGCTGATACCGTCGGCCACCACGGTCGTGGTCAGGTAGGTGATGGCTTCCTCGATCTGCTGCCAGTACATGTGGGAAATCCCATCATCGGCCATCAGTTTCCACAGCCGTTGCAGCAGGTCATTGTCCAGCTCCAGCAACCAGGCGGCGTCGTCCGGATCGGGGAACATGGCCGTGAAGAGCGAGGACAGATCGGTCGGCGAGAGGTGGCGCGGCAGGACCAGCCGGGCCAGGCGTTCGCTCAGTTCGCCGAAGAAGCCAGGCTCGTGCGGCAGGCCGGTGGTGGAAAAGAGTTCGGGGCCGGTGGCTTCGCGCAGGGTCTTTTGCAACGCGTTCTGGACCGCGCGCCGCACGTCGCGGTGCTGGTCCAGCCAGTCCAGCATGATGGCCAGACGCTGGCGCCGCACCTGGTGCCAGGCCTGGCGATCCAGCAGCGAGACGGCCGGACGATGGCGCAGCCATTCGGCCACGTCGATCATCCAGTTGGCCCGCTCATGCCAGCTGGCGGCGGGATCGATGCGGCGCATCAAGACCTCCAGTTGCCGGCCGACATCATGGCGATCCATGTAACGCGCCTGCATGCCGTGACGCATTCGTCTCCACACCACCAGCATCTTGAAGAAAAGAAATTTCATGGGCAGTGAGCGCCTGGGGCGCTGTCAGTTTGTTGCATGCGTAGCCCTTGATATAGGAACGTTTTCACCAATTTCAAGCGGTCGCGGAGGTGTGCAGCTTTTCCCTTATACTCATGGAAACGTCCGGCACGGCTGCTGCAATGCCGCATCCTGTCGGCACGCCGACCACTGCAACCTGACAAGGACAGCATCCATGCCAGATCATTCCACCGCTTCCGCCAAGCCGGGCAAATTCACCGGCAGCGAGCATTATGTCGCCACTGATGACCTCAAGCTGGCCGTCAATGCCGCCCTCACCCTGCAACGTCCGCTGCTCATCAAGGGCGAACCCGGCACCGGCAAGACCATGCTGGCCGAGGAAGTGGCGGCCGCCCTGGGCCGCCCGCTGCTGCAGTGGCACATCAAGTCCACCACCAAGGCCCAGCAGGGCCTCTACGAATACGATGCCGTGTCGCGCCTGCGCGATTCGCAACTGGGCGACGAGCGCGTCAAGGACATCCACAATTACATCGTCAAGGGCGTGCTGTGGCAGGCCTTCACCGCCGAGGAACCGGTGGTGCTGCTGATCGACGAGATCGACAAGGCCGATATCGAGTTCCCCAACGACCTGTTGCGCGAAATCGACCGCATGGAGTTCTACGTCTACGAGACGCGTGAACTGGTGCGCGCGAAGCACCGCCCGCTGGTGGTCATCACCTCCAACAACGAGAAGGAATTGCCGGACGCCTTCCTGCGCCGCTGCTTCTTCCACTACATCAAGTTCCCCGACAAACAGACCATGCAGCAGATTGTCGATGTGCACTTCCCGCACATCAAGCGCGATCTGCTGGCGCGCGCGCTGGAGGCGTTCTATCAGGTGCGCGAGGTACCGGGCATCAAGAAGAAGCCCTCGACCTCGGAACTGATCGACTGGCTCAAGCTGCTCATGGCCGAGGATATCGCGCCCGAGACCCTGCACAATCCCGACAACAAGGCCGTGGTGCCGCCCCTGCATGGGGCCCTGCTCAAGAACGAGCAGGACGTGCATCTGTTCGAGCGGCTGGTCTTCATGTCGCGCAACAATCGCTGAAGCTGTCTCCATTTTCGGGAGCCGTCATGCAATTCCTTTCGCCGATCACCCTGAAGGGCCAGTTTGCCACTGTCGAGCCGCTGCATGCCGAGCATCACGATGCGCTCATCGCCGCCGTCTCGGACGGCAAGCTGTGGAAGCTCTGGTACACCGCCATCCCCAAGCCGGAAACCATGCGCGCCGAGATCGAACGCCGCCTGCATCTGCAGCAGCAGGGCAGCATGCTGCCCTTCGTGATCCGTCGCAATGACACCGGCGCGCTGTGCGGCATGACCACCTACATGAACGCCGACGTGGCCAACCGGCGCGTGGAGATCGGCTCCACCTGGTATGCCGCCAGCGCCCAGCGTACCGGCATCAATACCGAGTGCAAGCTGATGCTGTTGACGCACGCCTTCGAGGACATGCACTGCATCGCCGTCGAATTCCGCACCCACTGGATGAACCAGCAATCGCGTGCGGCCATCGCGCGACTGGGGGCAAAGCAGGATGGCATCCTGCGCAATCACCAGCGCATGCCGGACGGTTCCTACCGCGACACGGTCGTGTTTTCCATCATCGAATCGGAGTGGCCGACGGTGCGTCGTCATCTTCAATTCAAGCTGGGCCGCTGAGACGGCGGCCAGACGGGTGCCATGCTGATCGACTTCTTCTACACCGTGAAACAGGCTGGCGTACCGGCCTCGATCAAGGAATTCCTCACCTTGCTGGAGGCGATGGACAAGCAGGTCATTTCACCTTCGCTGGATGAGTTCTATTTTCTCTCGCGCCTGACGCTGGTCAAGGACGAGGCCCACTTCGACAAGTTCGACCGCGCCTTCGGAGCGTACTTCAAGGGCATCGAAACGATCTTCGAGAAGCGGCCGGAGATTCCGCTGGAATGGCTGGTCAAGCAATTGCAGCGCGATCTCACGCCCGAGCAGAAGGCCGCCATCGAGAAGTTCGGCTACGACAAGCTGATGGATCGCTTGAAGCAATTGTTGGAAGAACAGAAGGAGCGCCACGAAGGCGGCAGCAAATGGATCGGCACCGGCGGGGTATCGCCCTTCGGCCACGGCGGCTTCAATCCGGAAGGCATCCGCATCGGCGGCAAGGGCGGCCAGCGCAGCGCGGTGAAGGTATGGGAGGAACGCGAATACAAGGACTACGACGGCGAACGCGAACTGGGCACGCGCAACATCAAGGTGGCGCTGCGCCGCCTGCGCCGCTTTGCCCGGGAAGGACTGGAGGAAGAACTGGCGCTGGACGACACCATCCGCGCCACTGCCAGCAATGCCGGCTACCTCGACATCCGCATGCAGCCCGAGCGCAAGAACAAGATCAAGGTGTTGATGCTCTTCGATGTGGGCGGATCGATGGATGACCACATCGCCCGCACCGAAGAACTGTTCTCGGCGGCCCGGACCGAGTTCAAGAACATGGATTTCTTCTACTTCCACAACTGCGTGTATGACTATCTGTGGAAGAACAATCGCCGCCGCCACGCCGAGCGCTTCCCGACCTGGGATGTGCTGCGCAAGTACACGCCGGATACCAAGCTCATCTTCGTGGGCGATGCCACCATGAGCCCTTACGAAATCGTGCAGCCGGGCGGCTCGGTGGAATACAACAATGCGGAAGCGGGCGCCGAATGGCTGCAGCGCTTCACCAGCACCTTCCCGCACTTCGTCTGGCTCAATCCCGAGCCGGAAGGCCTGTGGCAATACCGGCAATCGATCGCGCTGATCCGCCAGCTCATGAACAACCGCATGTTCCCGCTGACCATGGATGGGCTGGAGGGAGCGATGCGATTGCTCAGCAAGTAGGTCCTCAGGCCGCGACCGGGGTATAGCCTGCTTCCTCGATGGCCTCGGCAAACTGTTGCGCCGGCAGGCTGCTGTCGATGACCACGCGCTTGTCGGCCACTGCAATGTCGACCCTGGCATTGGCATCCACCTCCTTGACAGCCTTGGTGATGACGCCTGCACAGTGGTTGCAGGTCATGTCGTTGACGGTGAAGGTGGTGCTCATGGCGTTTCCTTTCATGAAATGAAGTCAGTGACGGAAGCTTAAACCTTCCTGCCATGGCAAGGTCAAGCGCAAGAACAGGCATCCATGCGAGAATCGGGCTTGACCTTACCATCATGGGAAGGATGATGATACAGGCTTCGATCCATCCTTCCGGAGTTGTCGCCATGTCCACTTCCACCCCAGCTGCCGCCGAGATCAGCCTCGACATCGAAGGCATGAGCTGTGCCTCCTGCGTGATGCGCGTGGAGAAGGCCCTCAAGAAAGTCCCTGGCGTAACCGACGTCAGCGTCAACCTGGCCACCGAACGCGCCAGCATCGCCACGGCCGATACCGTGGCCCCGGCCATCCTGATTGCCGCCATCGAAAAGGCCGGTTATCAGGCCCGCCAACACATTCCCGAAGAGACTGCCGCACCGGCCGGCACCGCACGAGGCCTGCCCAGTTGGTGGCCGGTGGCGGTCGCGGCCGCGCTGTCGCTGCCGCTGGTCTTGCCCATGCTGCTGGCCCCGCTGGGCATCACCTGGAGCCTGCCCCCGCTGTGGCAATGGCTGCTGGCCACGCCGGTACAGTTCTGGCTGGGCTGGCGTTTCTATCATGCGGGCTGGGGTGCGCTGCGCGCCCGCTCGGGCAACATGGACTTGCTGGTGGCCCTGGGCACCAGTGCGGCCTACGGACTGTCGCTGTGGCAATGGCTGAGCCTGCCGGCCATGACCGATCACGCCATGACCATGCCGCATCTCTACTTCGAAAGTTCGGCCGTGGTCATCACCCTGGTGCTGCTGGGCAAATGGCTGGAAGGCCGCGCCAAGCGGCAGACCGCCGATGCCATCGCGGCGCTCAACGCCTTGCGGCCGGACCGTGCCCGGGTACGCCGTGACGGACAGGACATCGACGTGCCGCTGGCGCAGGTGCGCGTGGGGGACCTGGTGGTGCTGCGTCCGGGCGAGCGGGTCCCGGTCGACGGCATCGTCAAAGAGGGTCGCAGCCATTTGGACGAAGCCTTGCTGACCGGCGAGAGTCGTCCGCAGGCCAAGCAAGCCGGCGACCAGCTCGCCGCCGGCGCCATCAATACCGACGGTGTGCTGGTCTTCGAGGCCACTGCCATCGGCGCCGAAACCATGCTGGCGCGCATCGTGCGCATGGTGGAACAGGCCCAGGCGGCCAAGGCGCCGATCCAGCGACTGGTGGACCAGGTCAGTGCCGTCTTCGTGCCTGCCGTGCTGCTGATCTCGGCCATCACCTTCTGCGCCTGGGGCCTGGCCACAGGACACTGGCAACAGGCCCTGCTCAATGCGGTGGCGGTGATGGTCATCGCCTGCCCTTGCGCGCTGGGCCTGGCCACGCCCACGGCCATCATGGCCGGGACCGGCGTGGCGGCGCGTCACGGCATCCTCATCAAGGATGCGCAGGCGCTGGAGATTGCGCATCGGGTCGATGTGATCGCCTTCGACAAGACCGGTACGCTCACCGTGGGCCGTCCGCGCCTGACCGAACTGTACGGCGCAGCCGCCACCGCAGAGGATCAGCAAGACCACTTGCTGGCCCTGGCCGCCGCCCTGCAGGCACGCAGCGAACATCCGCTGGCACGCGCCGTACTGGAGGCGGCAGCGGCCCGCCAGTCCTTGTCCGTGCCACCGGCCGGCCAGGTGCGCAGCGTGGCCGGACTGGGCATCGAAGGCGAAGTCGCAGGCCGGATGCTCTGTCTGGGCAGCAGTGGCTGGATGCAGCAGTTGCAGGCCAGCGCGCCAGCCCTGCAAGCACGGGCCGACGCGCTGCAGGCACAGGGCCGCACCCTGTCCTGGCTGACCGAACGCCAGGCCGGGGAAGTCCGTATCCTGGGCCTGCTGGCCTTCGGCGACGAGATCAAGCCGGGCGCACGGGAAGCCATCGCCACCCTGCACGCCCTGGGCATGCGTACCGCCATGCTCAGTGGCGACAACCGGGGCGCGGCGCAACAGGTCGCTGCGGCACTGGGCATCCGGGAGGTACGTGCCGAAGTGCTGCCGGGCGACAAGGCCGAGGCGGTAGCGGCCTTGCGTGAAGGCGGCAAGCACGTGGTGGCCATGGTCGGGGATGGCGTCAATGATGCGCCCGCGCTGGCCGCCGCCGATGTGGGCATGGCCATGTCCAGCGGCACCGACGTAGCCATGCAGGCCGCCGGCGTGACGCTGATGTATGGCGACCCGGGTCTGGCGGCCGATGCCATCGACATCTCCCGTCGTACCTACGGCAAGATCCGCCAGAACCTGTTCTGGGCCTTCATCTACAATCTGGTCGGCATTCCGCTGGCCGCCTTCGGTCTGCTCAATCCCATGCTGGCGGGCGCGGCGATGGCGTTTTCCAGCGTCAGCGTGGTCAGCAATGCCCTGCTGCTGCGCCGCTGGCGCCCGCATGGGCCCGCTACAACGGAGAAGTGAACATGAATATCGGACAAGCCGCCAGCGCCTCGGGTGTCTCGGCCAAGATGATCCGCCATTATGAAGAAACGGGACTCATCCCCAAGGCCGGTCGCACCGATGCCGGCTACCGCGTCTACGGCGAGCGCGAGGTGCACCTGCTGCGCTTCATCCGCCAGGCCCGGCAACTGGGGTTTTCCATGGCCCAGGTGAGCGACCTGATCGGACTGTGGCTGGACCAGTCGCGCTCCAGCCGCAAGGTCAAGCAACTGGCGCAGACCCACATCGGCGAACTGGAGCAACGCATCCGCGAACTGCAAGGCATGAAGACCACGCTGGAACGGCTGGTGCAGGACTGCCATGGCGACAGCCGCCCCGACTGCCCCATCCTCGATGCGCTCGGAGCCGCAGCACCGTGCTGCACCGATGCGCAGGCGCGCACATGACGATGCCGCCCTGGCCGCCGGGGATCACCGTGTGGATGAGGCAAGCCATCCTGGCAAAACGGTGAAATCCTTCACCAGAGCAAAAAATGCCAGGCTTGCAGCGCGCAACCGGACTTGCGATGATAATTACCCTTCATATGTCACTCAAAATTACGTTATCCGGGTAGGGTCAAGATCACCAGCATAAAGATAAAGGGGGGATGTCCAAGATGCCACAGAGCAATCACTTGAGTTTCGTTGAAACCGACAGGCTGCGCATCGGCTTTGAGACCAGCGGCCCGCCCGAGGCGCCTGCCGTGATCCTGCTGCATGGCTGGCCGGATGACGTACGCACCTGGGACTCCTTCCTGCGGCCCTTGCGGGCGGCCGGCTACCGGGTGATCCGGCCCTACCTGCGCGGCTACGGTCCGACCTCTTTCCTGTCCGGATCGACGCCCCGCAGCGGCCAGCTGGCCGCACTGGGCAGCGACCTGATGGCCTTTGCCGATGCTCTGGGGCTGGAGCGCTATGGCGTCATCGGCCACGACTGGGGCGCGCGGGCGGCCTACATTGCGGCCTCGCAGACGCCCGCACGCATCAGCCACTGCATCGCCCTCTCCGTGGGCTGGGGAACCAATACCCCGGACCAGACACTGTCCCTGCCGCAAGCCCGCAACTACTGGTACCACTGGTTCTTGGCCACCTCGCGCGGCGAGGCCGAGCTGCGCAATGAACGCCGCGCGCTCACGCGCTTCATGTGGAATACCTGGTCGCCTTCATGGAAGTTCGCCGACAGCGAATTCGCCAATACGGCCGCCTCCTTCGACAATCCGGACTGGGCCGATATCTGCCTGCATTCCTATCGTCACCGCTGGGGCTTCGCCGATGGCGATCCGGCCTATGCGGCGCTGGAAGCCCGGCTGCAGGAAACACCGCGCATCATGGTCCCGACCCTGGTATTGCACGGGACCGACGACGGCGCAAATGATCCCTCCACCTCCGAAGACAAGCAACAGCATTTCGGCAACGCTTATCGCCGCGTGCTCATCGCCGGCGCAGGTCACTTCCCGCAGCGTGAAAAGCCCGATGAAGTGATCGAGGAAGTGCTGGCCTGGCTGGCACGCCCGGCCTGAAGACGGGCCTCAATGGCAGCCGCCGCCATGGCTGCCCAGGTTGGCCGGCTTGAGGTCATCGGGCAGGCTGGCCAGCCCTTGCAGGATGCCGCAATCGCGCGCCGGTTGCTCCACCTCGCACTGGGCGCGCAACTGCTGCAGCTGCGCCTGCAGCGCCTGCAACTGCGCAATGCGCTGGGCCACGTGGCCGATGTGCTTGTCCAGCAGCGCGTTGACTTCCCCGCAATTCTGCTCGGGCGCATCGCGCAGGCGCAGCAGCTCGCGCACCTCGTCGAGCGTCATGTCCAGCGAGCGGCAATGACGGATGAACTGCAAGCGCTCCACATGCCGCACACCATAGAGGCGGTAGTTGGACTGCGAGCGCGTGGGCGCGGGTAACAGCGCCTGCTTCTCGTAATAACGGATGGTTTC
Source organism: Herbaspirillum sp. C7C8 (assembly GCF_022627875.1). Taxonomy (NCBI): domain Bacteria; kingdom Pseudomonadati; phylum Pseudomonadota; class Betaproteobacteria; order Burkholderiales; family Oxalobacteraceae; genus Herbaspirillum; species Herbaspirillum sp. C7C8. Next base: position 302,056 of record NZ_JABXGG010000002.1, on the reverse strand, counting down.
CACCGGGCAATCGGCCTGAGTGGCCAGGTCGCCGATCTTGAGCGTATCCATGACGATCCTCGCTTGACCTTGTAGTTACTTCAGGGTTTTTAATATACCCCTGAAACCTGTTGGCTGCACAAGGAGCGCTCAATGACTGCCCATTCGCACAAGCACAAGCACGATCACCATCACTCGCATGACCAGCATGACCAGCATGACCATGACCACGCGCATGCTCCCCGGACACAGGCCCACGGCTGCTGCGCCGGCCATGGCTGCGCCAGCAACGAGGCGGTCTCTGCCCCGGTGGCGGCGGCGCAGCTGGAGGGGGCGACCGAAGAGGCGGTCTTCTTCATCCAGAAGATGGATTGCCCGACCGAAGAAAAGCTCATCCGCGAACGTCTCGCGCAGATGCCCGGCGTGGGTACGCTGGCCTTCAACCTGATCCAGCGCGAGCTGACCGTGCAACACCAGTTGCCTTCCATCGCCCCGCTGGTGGACACCTTGAAGGCACTGGACATGCTGCCTGCCGTGAAGTCCGACTCGCTGGACGCCGAAGCCGGACGTGACGCCCCCGACCAGGCCGCCGCCTATCGCATCCCGGCGCGCCGCTGGGCGCTGCTGGGTCTGGCCGGCGTGGCCGCTCTGGGCGCCGAAGTACTGGCCTGGACCAGCGGGGATGAACGCTCGCTGCCCGTGATCGCCCTGGCCATCGCCGCCATCCTGCTGGGCGGACTGGGTACGCTCAAGAAGGGCTGGATCGCGCTGCGCAATGTCTCGCTGAACATGAATTTCCTGATGTCGCTGGCCGTCATCGGCGCCGCCGCGATCGGCCAGTGGCCGGAAGCTGCCGTAGTGATCGTGCTGTTCACCCTGGCCGAGATGATCGAAGCCCTGTCACTGGACCGCGCCCGCCATGCCATTGCCGGACTGATGGCGATGACGCCCGACATGGCGACCCGGCGCGGCGAGGACGGTGTCTGGTCAACTGTACCGGCCCGTACCGTGACAGTGGACGACACTGTACGGGTGGCCCCTGGGGAACGTGTACCGCTGGATGGTGTACTGCTGTCTGGTAGCACCAGCATCAACCAGGCCGCCATCACCGGCGAAAGCATACCGGTACAGAAGCAGGAAGGTGACCCGGTCTTCGCCGGCACCATCAATGAACAGGGCGCCTTCGAGATGCGCGTGACAGCCGTGCAAGGCGATTCGACGCTGGCGCGCATCGTCAAGAGCGTGCAGCAGGCACAGGGCCAGCGCGCGCCTACGCAACGCTTCGTCGACCATTTCGCGCGCTACTACATCCCGGCCGTCGTCGTGATGGCCGTGCTGGTGGCGCTACTGCCACCGCTGCTGGCCGGCGCACCCTTCCAGCCCTGGCTGTACAAGGCCCTGGTGCTGCTGGTGATCGCCTGCCCCTGCGCGCTGGTCATCTCCACCCCCGTGACCATCGTCAGCGGCCTGGCCTCGGCGGCGCGCCATGGCATCCTGATCAAGGGCGGCGTCTACCTGGAGCAAGGCCGCCAGCTGCGCGCCCTGGCGCTGGACAAGACCGGCACCCTCACCTTCGGCAAGCCACGCGTGACCGACGTGGTTTCGCTGCATGCCGATGCCGACCAGCAGGCCCTGCTGCAACTGGCGGTGTCACTGGCGGCGCGCTCGGATCATCCGGTCTCGCGCGCCATTGCCGATCAGGAAGGGATCGTCACCCTGGAGGTCAGCGACTTTGCCGCCCTGGCCGGACGCGGCGTACAGGGGCGCATTGGCGGACAAATGCTGCACCTGGGCAATCACCGTCTGGTGCATGAGCTGGGCCAATGCAGCCCGGAACTGGAAGCCCGTCTGCAAGCCTTCGAAAAACAGGGCAAGACCACTACCCTGCTATGCCGCGAAGATCAGCCGCAGTTGTTGATCGCCGTGGCCGACACCGTGCGTCCCGGCAGCAAGGAAGCGGTGGCCGGGCTGCGGGCGCTGGGCGTGGAGGTCATCATGCTGACCGGCGACAATGGCCATACGGCCCAGGCCATCGCCGCGCAGACCGGGATTGCTGATGCCCGTGGCGAGCAACTGCCGGAGGACAAGCTCAAGGTGATCGAGGAACTCGCTGCGCGCCATGGCGTGCGCAGCGTGGGCATGGTGGGCGATGGCATCAATGATGCCCCGGCGCTGGCGCGCGCCGACATCGGTTTCGCCATGGGCGCAGCCGGTACCGACACGGCGCTGGAGACGGCCGATGTGGCGCTGATGGATGACGACCTGCGCAAAATCCCCGACTTCATCCGCTTGAGCCGCAAGGCCCATACGGTACTGGTGCAGAACATCAGCATTGCGCTGGGCATTAAGGCGGTGTTCCTGGCGCTGGCGCTGCTGGGCATGAGTTCGTTGTGGATGGCGGTGTTTGCCGACATGGGAGCCAGCCTGATCGTGGTCTTCAACGGACTGCGTCTGGTGCGCGGCTTGCGCCAGCGCAAGGCCGCCACCTGAGTCCGGCGCAACAACTTGATCGCCGGCGCAGCGGCGATCTATACTGCCGCCCATGATGCTGCGCGCAAAACTCCTCCTGCTCTGGTTGCTGGCACTGGCCATTCCCGTCCAGGGATGGGCCGCAGTGCTGCAGCCCTGCGCGCCCGGACAACAGCAGTCGCTGCAGCATCACGCGTCGGCGATGCCGCAGGCACATCAGGCGCATCAAGGACATCACGCGGATCATGTGGCAGCAGCGCAAGTGGCCGCTGCCGATGATACACAGACCGAACATCAGCAACAGCAACAGCCACAGGCCCACGGCTCCTGCAGCTTCTGCGCCGCCTGCACCGTCGGTGGCCTGCTGCCGCTGGCCTTGACTGCACCGCCTGCTCCCGATCTTCCCTCGCGCGAGTTCAACGCGCTGCCGGCTTCCGGCTTCGTCGGCTATCTGCCGGAAAATCCCGACCGTCCCCCTGCCCTCGCCTGACATCGCCCTGCACACCTTCGCGTGTGTCTAAGCCCGCACGTGCCGAACCCGGCGCGTGCGGGGCATGACGATCATCATCAGACGAGGATTCCATGATGTCCCACGTTTCACGTCCCTGGCGGACTGCCGCCGTGGCCGCCTGCACCTTGCTGGCCGGCTGCGCGCAGCTGTCGCCCGACGGCGGTTTCGACCAGCTCGCGCAGAGCAGCAGCGCGCGTCTCGGCCAGGCCCCTGCCTGGAACCGTACCCCGCAACAAACCCAGGCCAGCAAGGAGCGCGTGCGCCAGTTGCTGCACGATCCTGCCGACGGTGCAGCGCGCCTGGCCAACGCCGACGATGCGGTGCAGATTGCGCTCATCCACAATCCGGACCTGCAGGCCGAGTTCGCCCAACTCGGCGTGGCCGAAGCCGACCTGGTGCAAGCCGGGCGGCTGCCCAATCCGGGGTTTTCTTTCAAGCGCACCCATGCCGGTGACGATCTGAAGATCGAACGCAGCCTGTCGTTGGGCCTCATGCGCCTGCTCACCCTGCCGGCTGCCTCGCGCATCGAGCAACGGCGCTTCGAGCAGGTCCGTCTGTGGCTGGCCGGGCGCGTGCTGACGGTCGCAGCACAGACCCGACAAGCCTACTATCGGGCGGTCGCCGCGCAGCAGGGCTTGCAGTATCAGGAGCAAGTAGCCGACGCCGCCGAGGCCGCGCATGAACTGGCCGCGCAGATGGCGCGGCTGGGCAATATCAGCCAGCTTGATGCGGCGCGCGAGCAGTTCTTCTATGGACAGGCCCAGGCCAGCCTGCAACAGGCCCGTCGGCAGGCGGCGCAACACAAGGAAGCGCTGGCCCGCCTGCTGGGCCTGGCGCCGGATTTCGCCCTGCCCGCGCAATTGCCGGCACTGCCCCGGCAGCTTGATACGGTGGACGACATCGAACAGCAAGCCCTGCAACAGCGCCTGGACGTGCAGGCTGCGCGCACCGAACTGGAGGGCCTGCAAGCCTCGCTGGGCCTGACCCGCACCACGCGCCTGATCAACGTGCTGGACCTGGGCGCAGTGCGGACCACCGAGAGTGGCAAGCCGCCCGAAAACGGTTACGAAATCTCGCTGGAGATTCCCTTGTTCGATTGGGGCCAGGCGCGCGTGGCCAAGGCCGAGGCCATCTATCTGCAAGGCGCGCACAAACTGGCCGCCAGCGTGCTCGATGCCCGCGCCCAGGCGCGCCTGGCCTGGCGCGAGCGGGAGGATGCCTATGCGCTTGCACGACGTTTCCAGGATCAACTGGTGCCGCTACGCCAGCGCATCGCCGAGGAAAACGTACTGCGCTACAACGGCATGCTCATCAGCGTCTTCGCCCTGCTGGCCGACGCCCGCGAACAGGCTGCCACCGTGAACGCCGCCATCGAAGCCCAGCGTGATTTCTGGATCGCCGACGCCGGCCTGCAACAGGCGCTGGGCGGCCATCCCCAACCAGGAAAGCAACCATGAACCCGACCGACAAACAACGCCGCCACTTCCTGCAAGGCGCGGCCCTGGCGGTGAGCGCCGGCGCCCTCAGCCGCGCGGGCGCCGCCAGCCTGCCCGAAGCCGCGCTGCAAACCAGCGCCGCGACGCAGCCGCCACTGCAACCTGCCAATGGCCGCCCTTATCAGCCGGTGGTCACGCTCAACGGCTGGAGCCTGCCCTGGCGCATGAAGAACGGCGTCAAGGAATTCCATCTGGTGGCCGAAGCGGTGGAACGTGAAATCGCCCCCGGCATGAAGGCCAGGCTGTGGGGCTACAACGGCCAGAGCCCCGGCCCGACCATCGAAGTGGTGGAAGGCGACCGGGTGCGCATCTTCGTCACCAACAAGCTGCCTGAGGCAACGTCGGTGCACTGGCACGGCCAGCGCCTGCCCAACGGCATGGATGGCGTATCGGGCCTGACGCAGCCGGCCATCCCGCCGGGCAAGACCTACGTCTACGAATTCACGGCCAAACGGGCCGGCACCTTCATGTATCACCCCCATGCCGACGAGATGGTGCAGATGGCCATGGGCATGATGGGCTTCTGGGTCACGCATCCCAGAGACCCCGGCTTCATGCGGGTGGACCGCGATTTCGTGTTCCTGATGAATGCCTACGACATTGCGCCGGGGGCAGCCGTCCCCAAGGTCAGCACCATGCTGGACTTCAACCTGTGGACCTGGAACAGTCGTGCCTTCCCCGGCATCGACCCGCTGGTGGTACGACAGAACGACCGGGTGCGCATCCGCGTGGGCAATCTCACCATGACCAATCATCCGCTGCATCTGCATGGTCACGAGTTCAGCGTCACCGGCACCGATGGCGGCTGGGTGCCGCCATCGGCACGCTGGCCTGAGGTCACCACCGACATTGCCGTGGGCCAGATGCGCGCCATCGAGTTTGACGCCACCGAAGAAGGCGACTGGGCCCTGCACTGTCACAAGGCGCACCACACCATGAACGCCATGGGCCATGACGTGCCGACCATGATCGGGGTTGACCAGTCCAAGGTAGTGAACAAGATCAGCCGGCTCATTCCCGACTACATGGTCATGGGCGACAAGGGCGGCTCGATGGGCGAGATGGAGATGCCTCTGCCGGACAACACTCTGCCCATGATGACCGGACGGGGACCGTACGGACCCATCGAGATGGGTGGCATGTTCAGCACCGTCAAGGTTAGGCGCACGCTGGCGCGGGATGACTATCGGGACCCTGGCTGGTATCGCGCCCCTGCCGGCACGGTGGCGCGCGAATGGCAAGGCGAGATGCCCGAGGCACGGCGGGCGACACCGGACCAGTCCGGCTCCGGCGCACCGGCCACGCTGGAGGTCATCAAGCCCGGCGGGCATCAGGGGCATCATTGAATGTTCGACTCATTGAAGGCCCCGGCAATCTCATTGTTGAATGACTGTTTTTTGAATCAGCGACTGTGCTTCGCTGACGACTTCATGAAAGGAAAGATCATGTTACGCAAGCTCCTCATCACCGTAGTCCTTTGTCTTGACGCATGGGCGGCTCACGCACAGGGTGATGCGCCGCAGGTGGAGGGTGAAATCCGCAAGGTCGACACCGGCAATGGCAAGCTGACCATCCGTCATGGCGAGATTCCCAATTTGCAGATGGGTGGCATGACGATGGTGTTCAAAGCCACGCCCGAGATCCTGGCGCGGGCGCGCGAAGGTGAAAAGATCCGCTTTACTGCCGACCGGGTCGATGGTGCCCTGACCGTGACCTCGCTGGAAGAAAAGCGCTGATCTTGCCAGGGCGAGCTCGGGACGATGCGCAATTTCGTCGTCCCGACGACCATGCTGTCGGGGACTTGGCGGTATCATCGGGGTTCGTTTCATCCATCCTGTCCATAAGACATAAGAGGCGGCCCTGCCGCCGCACAACAAAGGAGACTCCGGCATGCCCCAAGCGATCGAGCAAACCCCGTCGGCCTATGGCTATCCGCTGTTGATCAAGCAGTTGCTGCACAGCGCCCTGGCCACCGCCCCCGAGCAGGAAATCATTTACGGTGCGCGTCGCCTGAGCTATACCGGCTTTTACGAGCGGGTGCAGCGGCTGGCCAATGTGCTCAAGGAAATGGGAGTGCAGGCAGGCCATACGGTGGCCGTGATGGACTGGGACAGCAATCGCTATCTGGAATGTTTCTTCGCGGTGCCGATGATGGGTTGCGTGTTGCAGACGGTGAATGTGCGTCTGTCGCCGGAGCAGATTGCCTACACCTTGAATCATGCCCAGGCGGATATCTTGCTGGTCAATTCGGATTTCATGCCGGTGTTGAAGCAGATCCGGGGCGAGCTGAACACGCTGACGCGCTGTGTTCTGCTCACCGACGATGGCAGTCCCTGTCCGCAGGGACCGGGCTTTGCGGGGGAGTACGAAGCCTTGCTGGCCGAGGCTGGCAGCCGGTATGACTTCCCTGACTTTGACGAGAACGCGCGCGCGACCACCTTCTACACCACCGGTACGACGGGCTTGCCCAAGGGGGTGTATTTCAGCCATCGGCAGCTGGTACTGCATACGCTGGGCACCACGGCCGGGCTGGCATTGGCGCCGCAGCAGGGGCGTTTGCATCGGGACGATGTCTATATGCCCTTGACGCCGATGTTCCATGTGCATGCGTGGGGGCTGCCTTATGTCGCGACGATGGCGGGGGTCAAGCAGGTATATCCGGGGCGTTATGTACCCGATACCATCTGCAAGCTGATCCGTGAGGAGAAGGTGACGTTCTCGCATTGTGTGCCGACCATTCTGCAAATGGTGCTGACTTCCGAGCAGGCGCGCGAGGTGGATCTGTCTGGGTGGAAGATGATCATTGGCGGTTCGGCGATGACCGGGAGTCTGGCGCGGATGGCGCGGGATCGGGGGATTGATGTCTTTACCGGCTACGGGATGTCGGAGACCTGTCCGGTATTGACGCTGGCGCAGGTGCCGACCGCGGAGCTGGGCGGTGAGCGCGAAGCCACGCTGCGGGTGAAGACCGGGCGGCCCTTGCCGCTGGTGGCCTTGCGCACGGTGGACGCCGAGATGAACGACTGTCCTCGGGATGGCAAGAGCACCGGCGAAGTCGTGGTGCGCGCCCCCTGGCTGACTCAGGGCTATCTGCATCAACCGGACGCATCGGAAGAATTGTGGCGCGGTGGGTGGCTGCATACGCAAGATATCGGCCATCTGGATGCCGAGGGCTATCTGCAGGTGACCGACAGGATCAAGGATGTCATCAAGACCGGAGGCGAATGGGTCTCTTCTCTACAGATCGAGGACATCATCGCACGACATCCTGCCGTGGCTGAAACGGCAGTCATCGGGGTGCAGGATGGCAAGTGGGGAGAGCGGCCCGTTGCTCTGGTCGTGCTGAAGAAGGATGCGGCCAATGTTTCCGAAGAGGATATCCGGCAGCATGTGATGGCGGCCGCTGAAGCAGGGACGATTTCTCGCTATGGCGTGCCGGATCGGGTGCGCTTCGTGCCTGAACTGGCGCGTACCAGCGTGGGGAAACTCAACAAGCGGGCGATGCGGGAGCAGTATCCTTCCGGGGGGTGATCTTTTCCTTTTTGTGTTGGTGGATGTTGTTTTGGTGGGCTTGGTTTTTGGTTTTGGTTTTTGGGTAGTCTGCACGGATTGCTGTTCTGCGCTCTAGCTTAATGCCTATCTTTCTCCGGTCGGAACGGAGCGCCGGGGGCGGCCCGGCAGCCGCTCACTTTTCTTGTCTCGCCAAGAAAAGTAAGCAAAAGAAGGCGACCGCAGCTGCACCGCCCTCCTTCGGAGGGTCCCCGATTCAGAAGCCAACAAAACGGGAAAAATAGAGTCGCTTCGCTCCGACTATTTTTCTGATCCGTTTTGTTGGCTTCTGAATCGGCGGCGCAGATGCGGACGACCTAAACGCCTCGCCTTCGGCTTTGCGTTGGCGTTCTTTCGCCTTCGATACGTCGCTGCGCGACTACTCAGGACGAAAGAACATTAATAATTTAAACAATAAAAACCAAATCAGGACGTTGATCGAAGAAAAAATCGATGCCACAGGCGAGCCAACACAAAGCCGAAGGCGAGTCGGAGACCGGGCGAGGCCGCAGGCGAGCACGAGTGGAATCTCCCCATAGAGCCAGCCGTCGCAGTGGAGCGAAAAGTGGATCAGAAGGATAGTCGGAGCGAAGCGACTCTATCCTTCCCACTTTTCGCTCCGCTGCGACGGGGACCCTCCGTAGGAGGGCTGGCTCTCTGGGGTCGCCTTCTTTTGCTTACTTTTCTTGGCGAGACAAGAAAAGTGAGCGGCTGCCGGGCCGCCCCCGGCGCGTCCTCCCGACCGGAGAAAGATAAGCATTAAGCTAGAGCGCAGGAAGAAATTCCGTGCAGACTACCCAAAACAGCAAAAACAAAAACACACCCCGCCAAGACAACATCAACCAGCAACGGGAACAAGTCAGGAAATCAGCTTGATGTAACCAGTCGCATCAAGGAACCCATCAGCAGAGAAAGGCACAGCCGGCTTCAGCTTGAAGATCCACTGTTCATAAGGCGCCGCATTGATGGCATCAGGCGCATCAAGCAGCACCTCGTTGACAGCAATCACCTCCCCATCAACAGGCGCATGCAGATCAGAAGCTGTCTTGTTGGACTCGACGATGCCCGATTCAGCCCCCTGTGCCAACACCTTGCCCACCGCTGGCATATCCACATACACCAGCGGCCCCAACTGTTCCTGACCGAAATCGGTAATACCGATGGTCAGTGTCCCGTCGTCTTCAAGCTTCACCCACTCATGGGTATCGGCATAGACCAGATGATCCGGAATGTGCATCACAGTCTCCTCATGCAAATGATTATTTGGCCTCAGCCTTGCTGCCATCGGCAAACACCGGCTCACCCAGGTTGAGCATCAAGCGGTTGGCCCAGGCGAAGATGGCCACCGAATGAATCAGATCCAGCACTTCCAGCTCGTTCAAGCCCACGTCATACAGCGCCTTGATCTGCCCGGCGCTGATATCACCAGGCGTCTCGGTCAGTTCCGCCGAGAACTTGGCGATGGCCTGCTCGCGCGCGTCCACCCCTGCCCCATAAGGCGAATCGAACACCTGCCGAACCGTATCGTTACGCTTGGCCAACTGCTCAAAACGCTGTGCATGGACCGACGCACAATACACACAGCCATTGATACGCGAAACCACCAGCGAACCCAGCTCCCGCTCGGCGCGCGACAACCCGCCTGGCGCATACATGATGGCGTTGAATGCAGCCGAGCGCTGACGCAGGATGTCCGGCTGATGCGCCAGAAACAGGTAATAGTCCGAGGTCTTGGCCTTGGGATGGCTTTCTTCCAGCACCTTGATCTGGTCCTCACTGGCCGCTTCCAGCTGGATCACATCCAGCCAGGCATCCCACTCCAGGGACTCATTGGTAAAGCCATTGGCCTTGATGATGTCGCTCATGTCGACTCTCCTTACTGGGCAGCGGCAGCACGCATGGCCTTCAGGCCCGCGACCACACGCAATTGATAGGACACGAAAGCGATCAGCTGCGACAGCGCCACCACCGCAGGCGTACTGATGCCAGCGGCCGGCAGCTTCTCGATCGCCGCCTTGTCGCCTTCCACCGGCCGCTGCGTCAACGCGCGCGTAAAGACCAGCATGGCGCGCAAACGGCCCTCCGGCAATTGCTCAGGCGCGCCACTCTCAGCCACCGCCAGTTGCCCGGCATCAGCCGACACCGCCTGCGCACGTTCGCGGTAGTGCGCAGCCAGATCGGACGCACCCGCCAGACGGCAGGCGTACAGCGCCACCAGCAGACGCTCGTCCAGGCCGATGCCCTCCAGAGCCGGATCGAACAAGGTGTCATAGCTGCCCTGTGACGCCACGGCCACCTTGTCGCGCTGATGGCGCAGGCCGTGCAGGGGACTGCCAGCGGCCAGACCGGCCAACTGGTCGATGACATCCTTGCTGATGTCGTAGACAGGGGTACTCATGAAATTTCCTTTGTGGATGTGTGCCTGGCCAGCGCCTCGCGCAGGAAGTGCTGCGCCTGCTGCCAGGCGTCGAGATCGGCGCGGGCATTGGCGGCGGGCTCGCCGCCACCGGTACTGATGCGCCCCGAGACCGGGTGCGCATACGTGGTCTGCGTGGTCGGAACAAACGGGAACAGAATCGAATGGCCGGCATGCGCATAGTCGCGCCATACCACCGGCCAGCGATGCGACACCTCGGCCAGCTTGTCACGCACCATCGCGCAATACAGACTGGAAGGCCAGGAACCATCATCGGTGGCCGACAGCAGCAACACCGGTGCCGTGATCTTCTCCACCGGAATGCGGGCACGCGCCACCGCATCCTCATCCTGCAGCGCAGTCAGCATGGCCAGCGCATGACGGTGCGGGGCCGGGCCTTCGTCAAACGGTGCCCAGCTGGCCGTGCGGTTGTCCTGCCATTGATGCGGCAAGGGTTCACCGCGCAGCAACCAGGTCGGACCTTCCCGCCCCACGGCCGGGTCAGCCGCGTTCTGGCCGCTGTGTACCAGGGCACTGGGTACATAGGCCAACACCGCCGAGACCTTCTGCGGGAAGACCGCAGCCAGCAGCAACACCAGCTCGCCGCCGCGCGACTGCCCACTGATGGCGACGAAATCGTGCAAGGGACGTACCTCGGCACGCAACCAGTCCAGACCGCGTTCAACATATTCCAGCGGTGTATTGGAGATGTAGTCCGACAGGCCCGGCGCCTTGAAATACGCCAGCGCAAAGGCCGCATAACCACGCGCCGCATACAGCGCGGCACGCGGTTCATTGATGCCGCCACCGGACCCGTTGAGAATCATCACCGCCGGATGCGGCCCCGGCGTGGCCGGCAGGAACAGCGTACCGACCAGCCCCTGCTCCCGCACCTCGCGCCGGATCACGCCGGCACCGGCCAGCCGTTGCACCAGCTCGGTACTGGCCGGAACACAAGGTGCGAGCCCGGGCTGATCCAGTGAAGAGACCGTCAGCGTGGTCACCAGCGGCGCCAGCACATCGGCATGGAAGAGATCGCGCCGGCCGGCCTGCACCGGCTTCTGCGACCACAGCAGCCCCATGGGATCGATACCGTAGTAATCGCCATCGATGGCGGGATTCATGCTCACGTCGACATTGCCGTAGGCATCGGCAATGTAGCAGGCGGCGCTGCGCCACTCGATACCCTCCCGCAAGGTAGACGAGGAAATGCGCACCGGCTCGCCCGGATGCGCACCCCGCACGATGATGCGGCGGGGTACGTCGATCAGGTCGTCGGCCGGGCTGACGTCAATCGAGAAGTTGGGCATGCGCTTACTTCTTGTCCTGCGTCACCATCATGGCGGTGGTACGGTCACTGGTGATCGGAGTGACCTTCAGGCCCTTCCTGGCCGCCCAGATGTTCTGGTAGTGATACAGCGGAATCACGCCCACATCGTCCGAGACCGTCTTGGCAGCACCACGCAGAATGGCCTCACGCTTGGCCGCATCGAACTCGGCGGTCGAATCGGCCAGGGCCTTGTCCACGGCCGAGCTGCTGTAGTGGTTCCAGTTCGAGGCACCAATCCCCTTCTTGGGATCGACCGTCCCCAGCACATTGACCAGCGCATAGCTGGCTTCACCGGTACCGTTACCCCAGGCCAGCACGGAGACGGCAAACTCGTTCTTGTTGGCACGCGAGGAATACGACGCCCACGGCAGCACCTCGACCTGGGTCTTGATGCCGATGCGGGTCCAGAACTGCGCCACCGCCTGCATGGTCTCCGGCGCCTGCGGATAGCGGTCGTTGGGCACGTGGATGGTCAGCTTGAATCCTTCCGGGAAACCGGCCTGGGCCAACAGCTTCTTGGCCTGCGCAGCGTCGAAGGGGATGTTCTTGATCTCCGGGTTGTAGCCGAAGGTATCGGCCGGCATCCACTGGTTGGCCTCGGTGGCCGCACCCTGCAGGATGCGGTCGATCAGGGCCTTGCGGTTGATGGCCAGCGACATGGCACGGCGCACGCGCACGTCCAGCAGCGGGTTCTTCTCCAGCGGCTTGCCATTGTTGTCGGTAATGAAGGGGCTCGGGCCTTCATGGAAGCTCGGCTGGATCAGCAGCACGCGCAGGCCGTTGTAGGGATAGACCTTGATATCGGGTGACTGCTTGAGCCTGGCCAGGTCCGACACCGAAACCTTGTCGATCACATCCACATCACCCGAGAGCAACGCAGCGGTACGCGCCGCACCATTGTTGATGTAGCGGTAGTTGACCTTTTCCCACAGCGCCTTGCCATTCCAGTAGTCGTCGTTACGCTGCATCACCACGCGATCACCCGGGATGTAGGAGACGAACTTGTAAGGGCCGGTACCGATCATCGCGGCACCACTGTTGTAGTTCTCGGTGGTCGATTTCTCGCCCACGTGCTTGCTCACGATATGCACCGAGGCCAGATTCAGCGGCAGGTCCGGATTGGGAACATTGGTCTTGATGACCAGCGTCAGCGGATCCTTGGCCGTGACCGATTCCACCGTGCGCAGGTAGCCGGCGAAGGTGGCCACGCTGCCCGGCACCGCGCGGGCGCGCTGGTAGGAGAAGATCACGTCATCGGCTGTGAAGGGCTTGCCATCCTGCCACCTGACGTTGGGACGCAGCTTGAATTCCCAGGTCTTGGGGTCGATGTTCTTCCAGCTCACGGCCAGGCCGGGCACCAGCTTGTTGTAATCGTTCTGGACCAGCAGGTCCCAGAAATGCAGGTCCACGGAGCGGTCACCGGCATGGTTGTTCAGTTGCGGATCCAGCGAGGACAGCGGATCGGCAAAGCCGATGTTCAGGTTCTGCGCATGCGCCGCATCGGCGGCAGCGGCCAGGGCTGCACCGGTCAGGGCGACGGCCAGCAGGCGGGTCAGGAGGGTCTTCTTCATGGTCGGGTTCCTCTGTGGTCAGGGTGGAAGCACTACGGATACATCAGTTCGGGGCTTTCTGGACGGCCCCCTTGCTCAGTCCGAACGGTAGGTAGAACATTTCAACAAACCTTGTCAACGGCCATCATTGAGATGGCAGGCACTCCTGTGTCCCGGCGCGATCTCGCGCAACACAGGCTGCTCTTCACGGCAACGCTGCGTGGCATGCGGGCAGCGCGGGTTGAAGTGGCAACCAGTGGGCGGATTGAGCGGGCTGGGAATCTCGCCCTTGATGGCGGTGAATTCCTTCTTGCGTGCTCCCATGCGCGGCACCTCGGCCAGCAGCGCCTGCGTGTAGGGATGGTTGGGCTGGCCGAACAATTCGGCCACCGGCGCACTTTCCACCACACGCCCCAGGTACATGATGACCACGCGGTCCGACACGTGCTCCACTACCCCCAGGTCATGGCTGATGAAGAGATAGGTCAGACCCAGTTGCTCACGCAGGTCCATGAACAGATTGAGGATCTGCGCCTGGATCGATACATCCAGCGCCGCCACTGCCTCGTCGCAGACCAGCATCTGCGGCTGCACTGCCAGTGCGCGGGCGATGCCGATGCGCTGGCGCTGGCCGCCGGAGAACTGGTGCGGATAGCGGTCACGCAGGGCCGGATCGAGACCGGCGCGCAGCAACTGCTGGCAGACGTAGGCATCGAGGTCGCCCTCGACCTTTCCATTCACTTGCGCCGCTTCGCCCACGATCTGGTCGATGCGCAAACGCGGATTCAGGCTGGCATACGGATTCTGGAAAATCATTTGCACCTGCAGGCGTGCCTCGGCCTCTTCTCTGCCGTTGAGGCTGGCGCGCTCGCGCCCATGGACCAGTACCTGGCCATCGGAAGGATCAAGCAGGCCGCAGGCTACCCGGCCCAGGGTGGATTTGCCGCAGCCGGATTCGCCGACCAGGCCGACCACTTCGCCAGGCAAGACCCTGAGGTCCACCTGGTCCAGCGCATGGGTAACGGCCGGCGGTCGGCTCCAGCCGCGCGCCTGCAACTGGCGTTCCAGCCAGCCCTGGCGGCGCTCGCCGAAGCGGCGGCTGACGGCGCGGGTTTCGATCAGAGGGATGACGGCCTTATCCATGGTGCTCGTTGCTCTGTGTGCTTGGGATGGGGTGATGGCAGCGCACCCGGTGCGCCGGCAGGGGCTCGCTGATCGCGGGGGCCACCAGGCACTGCCGGGACAGGCGCTCGCAGCGGGCAGCGAAGGCGCAGGTCGGCGGCAGGTGCAGCAGGTTGGGCGTCATCCCGGGAATCTGGCGCAGACGCGCACCGCGCCGGTTGTTGCTGGGCAGGCTGCCGATGAGGCCCTGCGTATAGGGATGCAGCGACGCATCCAGCACCGCATCCACACTGCCCTGCTCGACGATGCGCCCGGCATACATCACCGCCACTTCATCGGCCAGGCCCGCCACCACGGACAGGTCGTGCGTGATCCAGATCAGCGCGGTGCCATGCTGGCGCGCCAGCTTCTGCACTTCCGACAGGATCTGCGCCTGGATGGTCACATCCAGGGCCGTGGTCGGCTCATCGGCAATGATGAGGTCGGGCTTGTGCAGCATCGCGATGGCAATCGCCACGCGCTGACGCATGCCGCCCGACAATTGGTGCGGATAGGCCTGCAGCCGTTCCTCCGGGCTGGCGATACCCATCATGCCCAGAGTGTCACGGGCCAGTTCGCGCGCCTGCTGGCGGCCGACCTTGCTGTGCGCCAGCACGGCATCGACCATCTGCGCCTCCACCTTCAGGACCGGGTTCAGGGTCATCATCGGGTCCTGGAAGATCATGGCGATGCGGTTGCCCTGCAGCTCGCGCAGCGAAGTCTTGTCCATGCTGACCAGGTCGCGGCCCTGGAACAGGATCTCGCCGCCGACGATGCGGCCCGGCGCATCGACCATGCCGAGGATGGAAAAGCCGGTCACGCTCTTGCCCGATCCGGATTCACCGACCAGGCCAAGAATGCGGCCACGACCGACCGACAGCGAAACATCGTCGACCGCCGGCAGCACGCCTTCGGGCGTGAAGAAATGCGTGCGCAGGTTGCGCACGTCGAGAGTGGGCGCGCTCATTTCTGCCACCGTGGGTTGAGGATGTCGCGCAGGCGGTCACCGACCAGGTTGATGGCCACGATCACCACCAGCAGCGTGATGCCGGGATAGAAGCTGATCCAGTATTCGCCCGAGAGCATGTATTGGTAACCATTGGAGATGAGCAGGCCCAGCGAGGGTTCGGTAATGGGCACCCCCAGGCCGAGGAAGGACAAGGTCGCCTCCAGCGTGATGGCGCGCGCCACCTGCAAGGTACCGATGACGATGAGCGGCGGCAGGCAGTTGGGCAGGATGTGGCGCACCATGATGCGCCAGGACGACAGATTCAGGCCGCGCGCGGCCTCCACGTATTCCTTGCGCCGCTCCACCAGTGCCTGGCCGCGTGCGGTGCGCGCGTAATACGCCCACTCCAGCACCACCAGCGTGGCCATCACGTTGAAGATGCCCTTGCCCACATAGGCCAGGATCAGCATTGCCACCAGGATCGAAGGGAAGGACAACACCAAGTCGGCAAAGCGCATGAGCAGCGTATCGACCTTGCCACCGGCATACGCGGCCAGCAGGCCAATGAGCGTGCCGATGACACCGGCGATCAGGGCTGAGCCCACGCCGATGCCCACGCTGATGCGCAGGCCATAGAGAATGGCCGAGACCAGATCGCGGCCCTGGCCATCGGTGCCCAGCCAATAGGTAAAGCTGCCTGCACCGTTAATCGTGCCAGGATGCAGGCGTGCATCAAGCACATCGAGCTGCATCAGGTCATACGGATTCTGCGGCGTGATCCACGGAGCAGCGATGGCGCCGACGATGAGCAGCAGCACGATCACCAGTCCCAGCATGGCCGAACGCGAGGCCACGAAATGGCGCATCACGCGCCGCCATGGGGACTCGCGGCGCGGGGCCCGGAAGGCCGACAGCTCGGCCACGCGGGCGCGCACCTGTTCTTGCGTCATCGTCACTTCGGTCTGCGGCGCGCTCATGCACGGGCCTCCACCCGCACACGCGGGTCCAACAATTTGTAGAGCACATCGACCACCAGATTGATGGTGACGAACATGCAGACGATCACCATCAGGTAAGCCACGATGACAGGACGATCCAGTGCGTTGATGCTGTCCAGGATCAGCTTGCCCGCGCCAGGCCAGGCAAAGATGCTTTCTGTGACCACCGCAAAGGCAATGGTGGAGCCGAACTCCAGCCCGACTACGGTCACCAGCGGGATGAGCGTATTGCGCAGCACGTACATCAGCACCACGCGCGCCGGGGACAAGCCCTTGGCACGGGCGAACTTCACGTAGTCCATCGGCAGCACCTCACGCACGTTGGCGCGGGTAAGGCGAATGACCAGCGAAATCTTGAACAGCGACAGGTTGATGGCCGGCAGGATCATGTGACGCCAGCCATCGGCGGTGAGCCACGACCATTGCACACCGAACAGTTCGGCGGTCTGGCCGCGTCCGCCCGAAGGCAGCCATCCCAGCGTGACCGAGAAGGCCATGATCAACATCAGCCCGATCCAGAAGGTCGGCAGCGAAAACCCGAAGATGCTGGTGGTCATCACCAGGCGCGAGAAGGGATGATCCGGCTTCATGCCCGCGAACAGCCCCAGCGGCACCCCGACCAGCAAGGCCAGCAGCAACGCCGCCAAGGCCAGTTCCAGCGTGGCCGGCAGGCGCTGGAAGATCAGCAGGATGGCCGGAGTGTTGTAGACGAAGCTGTTGCCCAGATTGCCGTGCAGCGCGCCATTGATGAAGGCCAGGTACTGGCGCCACACCGGCTGATCCAGTCCCAGTTCCTGGATGATGCGCAGGCGGTCCACCTGATCGACATCCTGGCCGATGAGGATATCGACCGGATTGCCGATCATGTGCAGACCGAAGAAGACGATCACCGTCATCAACAGCACCACCATCAGCGCCTGCAACACGCTCTTTGCGATCGCTGCACTCATGCGGGCAGCTCCCAGGGCGATTCGCTCCACTCGTCGCCTTCCAGTTCCGGTTCTTCATAGGACTGGATATTGCGGTAGTGATACTCGACGTCTTCGCCGTACATCAGTGCAGCAATTCCCTGCGCCAGGCGGTAGGCGCCATCGCTGATGGCGGGGATGTCGCCGGAAACCGTGCCATGGCTGGCCGCCGCCGGATAGCAGAAGCAATGTATGCGCTCCAGGCCCGGCAGGCTGCCCGGGGTCTTTTGCTGGAACTCGAATACCGGCCCCAGGTAGGGCGAGTCGGCCAGCTCCTGGTCTTCTTCGCCGGCCGGCGGAGTGTAGCGGTCGCTCCAGTTGAGGATGTGCGGGGCGATGTCCTTGAATTCGCTACGCAGGCTCCAGTCGATCTTGAAGCCAGTGGAGAAGAACAGGAAATCCAGTTCCAGCGGGCCGCGATTGGTCTGCAGCAGCAGCGTGCCGTCCGGCTTGACTTTGACCGATTCGATGGCGGTGCCCAGCAGGAAGCGTGCATTGGCAAAGCGCGAGACGCGGCGGGTGCTGCCGGAGGGCGGCGGCACCTGCTGCGCATTGACGTAGTGGCGGATGCGCCACTTCCATTCGTCCGACAGGTGCAGGTGACCGTTAACCAGGCCGGGGCTGCCCGATCCCTTGCCCTTGTTGATGCGCGGCAGGTCCTTGCGGCGGATCAGCATATCCACTCGCGCAGCCCCCTCTTCCAGTGCGGTGGCAGCACTGTCCATGGCGGAGGCGCCACCACCGATCACGCCCACGCGCTTGCCCTTGAGGCTGGCATAGTCGAACAGGTCCGAGGAATGTGCCCAGCGATCGCGCGGCAACTGATCGGCCAGCGGCGGCAGGTAGGCGCCACCCAGGCCGTCGCGGCCGGTGGCCACCACCACGCGGCGCGCCAGCACGGTCGATGTGCCCGCAGGCGATTGCAGCTGCAGCGCCACGATGCCATCGGCGCGCGGCTGCACGGCCAGCACGCGGTGTTCGTTGCGGATATCGAGCTGCATGACGCGACGGAACCAGCGCAGGTACTCCATCCATTGCAGGCGCGGGATCTTGTCCAGCGCTTCCCAGGCGTCCAGCCCGAACTGGGCCTCGAACCAGGCACGGAAGGTCAGCGCCGGGAAGCCCAGTGCGGGACCGGTCAGGGTCTTGGGCGAGCGCAGGGTTTCCATGCGCGCAGTGGTGGCCCAGGGGCCTTCGAAGTCCTTGGGCGACTGGTCATAGATCACATTGGGAATGCCCAGGTGCGACAGCGCCACCGAGGCGGCCATGCCGGCCTGGCCGCCGCCGATGATGGCCACGTCGATCACCGGCACGCCATCGCGCAGGATGGCCGGGGTCCAGGACTTGCCGGGCAGCGCCAGCCATTGCAGATCCTGGCGCAGGCGCGCCTCCAGGGCAGCCAGTCCTTGCGGGGGAGCAGCGGGGATCAGGGTCGGTTCGGTCTCGTGCATAGCGCCTCGTCAAAAGCATGAAGAGACGTCGCGGGCAAGGGCCTGCGATCGTCTCGATTCGGGTTTTGTGATGCAACGCCCTTCCCGGTTGACGCTGCTTGCTTGGGTTCTAACTGCGTGCTGCCAAATCATTTACAACAATTCGTCATGCAGGCTGGCATCGCGCTTGACGAAGCCCTGCAAGGTCATGCGGGCGGCCTTTTCCACGGCATCGATCAGACGTTGCGTGACGCCTTCGACCGGTTTGCCATAGGGCGTGACCACGCCGAAGTAAAACGGAATCTCCACCGCCAGGCGCTTGACCACCATGCCCTCGATGGGCATGCCATAGGCCGTGGCCGGCTCCACCAGCGCCACCCCCAGCCCGGCACGGGCGGCCATGATGGCGTTGAAGGAGGTATTGGTATCGATGGCCACATCGAGCTGGCTGTTTTCGCCCAGCGCCAACTCCACGCGCTGGCGCAGGCGATAGCGGTTGGACATGGTAATGACGCGCTGGCCACGCAGGGCCGCGCGGGTGAGCTTGTCGCGACCGGCCAGCGGATGGTCGGCGCGCACCACCGCCACGCAGGGTGCCTCGCCGATCCAGTGCAACTCCAGCCCGCGATGGGCCACCGGCAGCGAGGTCAGCCCCAGGCTGACGGTACGGTGCAGGACTGCATGCACCACCTGCTCGGCCGAGGCACTGCGCAGGTGGACGTGTTCGGGGAAGGCTCGCTCTCTGTCGGCAGCCAGCAACTGCAGGGCCGCCGGGGCGATGGTCGAGGCCAGGGCAGGCGTCGCCACCAGGTGCACGGGATGGACTTCTTCGCGGGCGATCTCCTGCGCACGCTCGCGGATGCTGCGCAGGCCCACCAGCGAGCGCTCCACCTCTTCATAGAGCAGAAAAGCCTTCGCCGTGGGCGTGACGCGCGGACCATTGCGATCGAACAGGGCATAGCCCAGCTCGGCCTCGAGATCACCGATGGCCTTGCTGACGGCCGGCTGCGAACGGCCCAGGCTGCGGCCGGCACCGGTCACACTGCCCAGGGTCATTACCGCAGCAAAGGCTTCCAGCTGGTTCAGGTCCATGGAAATCGCATTCCTTGATCAAAGTGCTTGCATATGATTTTCGAATTATAGGTTTGCTTGTATTCTATTTCAGTATAATAATTTTGTATAAGCAAATACGTGAGGTGGCATGTGATCGCGAATCTCGCCGTCCTCCTGCCTTGCGGCCTGGCCAGTGGCGATGCTCGCGGGCAATCTCTACAAATCGTATATACAAATAAGCGCAAAGTCGTTTTCCGGATGCGGGCGACGGCGTTACTGTATGTGCTGGTCGCTGGTCACCTTGCTCAACTGGAATACGCTGCACTCTCCGGAACACCGTCATGAACGCCCCTGCTCCCTGCGGCCCGTCGGCCGATCTTCGTTTCCCCATCTACCTGGACTATGGCGCCACCACGCCGGTTGACCCGCGTGTGGCCCGCGTCATGTGCGACTTCCTCACGGAGAAGTTCGGCAATGCGGCCAGCAGTTCCCATCCTTTTGGCTGGGAGGCGCGGCGCGCGGTCGACCGGGCACGTGCACAAGTGGCGGGCCTGGTCGGTGCCCGGGCCGATGAAATCATCTGGACCTCGGGGGCGACCGAATCCAACAACCTGGCGCTCAAAGGCAGTGCCCACGCGCTGCGTGCCCAGGGGCGAGGCAAGCATCTCATCACGGTGGCGACCGAACACAAGGCCGTGCTGGACACCATGCGTACGCTGGAGAAATCGGGCTTCGAGGTGACCATCCTGCAGCCCGATGCAGACGGCCTGATCACGGCAGCGCAGCTGCGCGCGGCACTGCGGCCGGATACGCTGCTGGTTTCGGTGATGTATGTGAACAACGAGATCGGCGTCATACAGCCGATTGCCGAACTGGGCGAAGTATGTGCCGAACGCGGCGTGATCTTTCACGTGGATGCGGTGCAGGCTGCCGGCAAGATCGCCATCGACCTGCAGCAGTTGAAGGTAGACCTGATGTCCTTCTCGGCGCACAAGGTCTATGGCCCCAAGGGTATCGGTGCCCTGTACGTGCGTCGCACCCCGGATCTGACACTGGAAGCGCAGATCGATGGCGGCGGCCATGAAAACGGCATGCGTTCCGGCACCCTGGCCACACACCAGATCGTGGGCATGGGCGAGGCCTTTGCGCTGGCGGGAGAATTGCTGGAAGAAGAAGGACGCCGCATCCGCTGCCTGCGCGACCGCCTGTGGTCGGGTCTGGCGAACTTGCCGGGCGTACAGTTGAACGGCAGCGCCGAGGCGCGCGTGCCGCACAACCTCAACGTGAGCTTTCCGCCCACGCGCTATGGCACGCTGGGCAGCCAGTTGCTGGGCATTGCGGTGTCGGCCGGCTCAGCCTGCAACTCGGCGGCGTCGGCCCCTTCCTTCGTGCTGCTGGCCATTGGCCGCTCGCCCGAGGTGGCGCGCAATGCCGTGCGCTTCTCGCTGGGACGCGGTACCAGCGAGGCCGAGATCGACTATGTCGTGGCCACCGTACGACAAGTGCTGGCGCATGAAGTCGAGGCTGCCGCACTGACCGGCGACTGAAGCGTCCGTCCCCCTCACGGGCGCGGCCACGACCCGGCCGTTGAGCAGAACCACGGTGTGATCCGTGGTTTTTTTTCGTGCCGCGCCAGGCGGGCGATCACATTATCACTCTCCGGGACAGGTACAAACTTGGTGCCCGCCCGCCCCAACATCGCCCCGACCTTGCCCCTCCATCGGCCAGTCCATATCGGCATCACATCATGCCGGATCGGCACCATCCCGGACGATAGCGTGGGCGCCTGTTGCGGCGCATTTGCAACCGGGCCGCCGCTCCCGCGCCAGGCCTGGCATGGTCATTGCAAACCCGCCCCGGCACGACACAGTCCATTCAACGAAAGGGATTTACATGAAATTTGCCAAACCGGTGCTGGCCGTCTCGCTGGCCCTGCTGGGCCTGTCCACCCAACTCGCACGGGCCGACGCGCTGGCCGACATCCAGAAGGCCGGCACCATTCGCATCGCCGTGCCGCAGGACTTCGCGCCGTTCGGCTCGGTCAACTCGGAGTTGCAACTGCAGGGCCTGGACATCGATGTGGCCAAGCTGATCGCGCAAAAAATGGGCGTGAAGGTGCAACTGGTGCCGGTAGCCAGCGCCAACCGCATCGCCTACCTGCAGACGCACAAGGCGGACCTGGTCATCTCCACATTGGGCAAGAATGCCGAGCGTGAAAAGGTGATCGACTTCTCGCAATCCTATGCGCCCTACAACAACAGCGTCTTCGGGGTAGCCTCAGTCAAGGTGAGCGGCCCGGCCGACCTGGCGGGCAAGACCGTGGGCGTGGCGCGCGGCACCTTCCAGGACCTGCAGCTGACCGACACGGCCCCCAAGAGCGCCACCATCAAGCGCTACGAAGACAACAACGCCATGATCTCGGCCTACGTGTCCGGTCAGGTGCAGTTGGTCGGCACCGGCGATTTCGTGGCCTATGCGCTGGCCGAGAAGGCTCCTGAGAACAAGCCGGTGCTCAAGTACATCATCCAGGAATCCAGCTGCAGCGTCGGCCTCAACAAGGGCGAAGCGGCCTTGCTTGACAAGGTCAATGAGGTCCTGACCGCGTCCAAGAAAAATGGCGAACTTAATGCCATCGTGCAGAAATGGCTGAACGTGCCCTTGCCCGCCAAGATGGCTACCACTTTCCAATAAGCAGAACGGCCCGCCAGGGCGGGCCGTCCTTGCGGGCCGGATCGCTTACTGGTAAGTCGTGGCGATCTTTTCCGGCAGCGGCACATTGAGCCACTTCTTGACGATGCCATTGAGCTCACCGCTCTTCTTGGAGGCAGTCAGCGCCTCATTGACCTTGGCCATGAGCGCGGGCTCACCCTTGTTCATGCCTACATAGCAGGTCGAGACGTTGATGATGTACTTGAGCAGCGGCTTGTTGGCGGGTGTCTTCTCGGCCAGCGCATAGGCCACGAAATCGCCGGTGCCAACCAACTGCACCTGACCGGACACGTAGGCCGAGATCAGCCCGTTGTTGTCTTCGTAGCGCTTGATGGTGGTGCTCTTGGGAACGCTGTCAGTGAGCATCAGATCTTCGAAGGTGGAACGGGCCACGCCCACAGTCTGGTTGGCCAGGTCAGCCGGACCCGCGACCTTGATGGCGGCCACGCCGAAGACACTGTTGTTGTAGGGCGCATAGCCTTGCGAGAAGTCGATCACCTTTTCACGCTCGGCATTCTTGCCCAGGGTGGAGATGATGAGGTCGATCTTGTGCGTCTGCAGGAACGCCATGCGGCTGGAGATCGGCACCGGTACCAGTTCGGCCTTCACACCCAGGCCCTTGGCGACCAGCTTGGCGACCTCGATGTCCAGCCCCTGCAGCTGCAGATCAGCCGTGACCGATCCATACGGCGCAAAGTCCTGCGGCACACCGATCCTGACCACGCCGGCCTTCTGGATGTCGGCCAGGTTGTCGGCGCAGGCGGTAGCGCTGAGAGTGGCCAGAGCGGCCAGGGCAATGATGGTCTTGATGAACTTCATGAAGGTTCCCTTGTTGTCGTGGATATCGTCAACGGTGCGGCAGACAAAGACTTAGAAAATCACACGCCGCAATCCGTACGCGTCCCGCATCGTTGCCATGAAGCAGGAGCTGCCGGACGCGATCTTCTTCCCTGCAAGGACCATGCCAGCCAGCCCCGGATAGCGGAAATCATTTCCGTCATCGGAGCACCCGGGGGAAATCCGATATCGCTCCGGATATCGCTCCCGATCTCTGCGGTGCCTGCCCGAAGTTCTAAGGTTTCCGGATCCGACACCACCATGCCGGCCCACGCGCCAACGCCCATCCCCCGAGCGAAAGCGGAGAGGCCGGCCGCCGTGCACGATTGATCGCGACGAAGCAAAATCTAAGGAATGCAGGACTGGCCCAAAGGGACAATATTATGGGAATTCGCTTGACACGAACTTCAAGCAGGAATAAAAAGCGGGGGCATCTTCGCTGTTGCGATCGCGCCAAAGATCGGCACCGGCATTCCCGCCAAATAAGAGCGGCCCGACAAAAATCGTAAAATCGAAGAAATAAGTTCTTCTGCCTTTACGATCGAAGTTATATTGCCGCAGGCACTTCAGCAACCTCATTCCAGACCAATCACAAGGGAGATACCCATGCCCAAGCGTTCCAAGACCATCGAACCCGTCGTGGTGGTTCCGCCGCAGTTTCTGACCGAACCGGATGGTTTCCTCAATGTCCCGGTGAGCCGCAAGACCCGCGATCACATCCATCACCTCAAGAAAAGCATGCGGGTTTCCAGCCAGGCTGAAGTGATCGAGAAGGCCGTCGCCATCGTGCGCGCCATTGATCTGGCTGCCAAAGGCGAGTTGCCCGAAACCTGAACCATGCTCGGCACCACCTCCGGCCATGCAAAAGGCCATCCGTTCATCCGGATGGCCTTTTTTCATTGCACGACCTGAACAGCCGCTTCGGCTGGCACGGCGCGCTGCCGTCGGCACCGCGCCAGGCGCCTTACTTGCCGGCCATCTTCTCATCGAACCAGCGTTTCCACGCCGGCACGGCCGTGGCAAAAGTGCCGCGATGCGTAGTCGGTCCGGTCGACACCGCCTGCACATGCGGATTGCCCGCGCCCATGGCTTGCGCGTAGGTCATCGCCATGCGGCCTACGCCAGGGGTGATGGCTTCGTCCGTCTCGCCATAATAATTGCGCACGTCGGAACGGATGACCCAGCGATAGGCCTGGGTCGCCGCGATCAGGCGCCCGTAGGCGGACTGGGCAAAGTATTGCGGGTCGAAATATTCAGGGCGCATCAACTTGTGCAGGTCGGTCGGAATGTCGGCCACATTGAAGGGCTGGCGATCATAGGCTTTCTTGGCCACGTCATAGACGGAATCCTTGAGTACCGAACGCGCCAGCCCCGGTACACCGTAGTAATTCTCGAAGGCGAAGGCCGAGAGGATCACGATGCTGTTGAGCCAGGCCGCATCATTGGGACGCGGATAGGTAAGAAAGCCTTCAAGCAGTGCGAACACATCCAGGGGCGCACTGGCGGTGGTGGCGGCATCGACCTTGATGCCGGCCGCCTCCAGCTTTTCGAGGAAGGCCATGGTCACGAAGCCGCCCTGGGACCAGCCCGAGAGGAACAGTTTGTCGTCGCGCACGCCCATGCTGGCCAGCACGCTGCGCGCCGCCAGCAACATGTCGTAGGTGGCCTGCTGATGGCTGCCCTTGACCATGTAGCCTTCCGGCTCGGTGGAAATGCCCATGCCGAAATAATCGGCACCGATGAGGGCATAGCCCTGGCCGGCGAACTGGGCAATCATCAGTTGCGTTTCCGGAGATTGCTCGGGGAAGGAAGGTACCTGCTGGCGCTCATACACGGTGCCATGCTGGTAGGACACCAGCGCATAAGATCTGGCGGACGTATCGGGCAATGCCAGCAGGCCGGACGCCAGGATGGGCTGATTGCCGCGCTCCGGAATCACCGAAGGATAGGTCACCCGATAGAGCAGCACGGCATTGCGCGCGGGCGTGTAATTGACCTGGACACCGGAGAAGGCGGGCGTGTCCTTTTGCAGAATGGCATTGAGCCGGTCGACATCCCAACGGCCGATCAGCTGATAGCGCACACCCGAGGCCACCGCCTGCACCGCCGGAGCAACGGGCGTCTGCGCCCATGCCGGAGATGGCAAGGCGGACAACATCCCGGTCAGTATTGCCAGAACCATGCTGGCGCGCATCAGGCATGACTTCATTGCTTCCCCTTTTTTGTATTGGAATTGAATCGCTGCAATCGTTTGCATCGCCTGTAGACGGCGCTTGCGTGCAACATGCAGCGTATGTATATACTGTCCAGCCTGGCGCATTATGACGAGTCGGTGCGCGTCGCAAAGCGGGAAAAGCGGGGGCTTTACCGTGCAAGCGCAGGTTTGGGGCTGAGGTGACTTCTGGTATAAACAGTGACTGGAACGCCGTCTGCCCTTTCCCCCCGATGGCCGGCGGCGCCATTCACATTCCGACATCGAGAAACGAGCAAGCCATGAACAAGCGTTCCCTCTCCCGCGTCCGCTTTCTGAAGCTGGCCGCCCAGGCCGGCCTGATCTGCGCCGCAGCCCTGAGCTACCCTGCACATGCCCAGGCCAACCTGGACTTCTTCTCCAACACGGCCGTGGCCGACCTGAAGAAGGAACAGATCAACTCCCTCTATGCCGCCATCAGCGCCTCGCTGGATGCGGGCGTGAGCGGCAAGACCTCGCAGTGGACCGATGGCCCCAAGCCCTCCACCACGGCCAAGATCACGCCGACCTTCGAGCAGAGCACCCCGCCCTGCGCCAAGGTGGACCTGGTGGTCTCCAGCAAGCGCGGGACCGAGCCGCTGAAATTGCGCTATTGCAAGAACAACGCAGGCAAGTGGGCGCTGAGCAACTGATCCGCTGACTGACTGCATTACTGCGCGCAGCGCGGCGTCGGCATGCTTTTTGCAACCCGCGCAACTCACACCGCTTCCTCAAGGTAGCTTTACACCATGGCTGATACAGACCAACATTTTCTTGTCGTCGATGACTTTTCGACGATGCGCCGCATTGTCAGCGGCCTGCTCAAGGAACTCGAATACACCAAGATCGTGGAAGCCGATGATGGCTCCACGGCCCTGAAGATCCTGGAGTCAGGTGCTTCCAACATTACCTTCGTGCTGACCGACTGGAACATGCCGGTCATGGACGGCCTGACCCTGTTGAAGAAAATCCGCTCCACGCCGGCGCTGGCGCATCTGCCGGTATTGATGATCACGGCCGAGGCCAAGAAGGAGAACATCGTCACGGCGGCCCAGGAAGGCGCCGATGGGTATATCGTCAAACCCTTCAACGCCACCACGCTCAAGGAAAAGATCGAGAAGATCCTGGCGCGGCGCGCACAGATGAAATGAGAGAGCGCGATGGACATCCCCGCCAATGACGACCAGCAGGAACCGGAACCGGGCAGCATCATCAAGCACGCCTCCATGACGACCCGCATCCACCGGACCATCTATACCCTGGAGAGTCGTATCGTGCAGCAGGGCAGTGGCGTGCAGCGCTCGGAATATCGTGTGCTGCTGGAACGCAATGTCATCAAGGACTGGACCGAAGGTGACGTGGCCCAGTATTTCGGACTGGACATCTACTGATTCCTGCGGATTGCGGTGAGCGCTTTGCACACACCGGCAGAAAACATCAACGGCAGCCTCGTGCTGCCGTTGTCGCGTCACGTCGTGCAAAGACCGACGCAGCGCTCAACCGCGGCGGCCACCTGCAACGGGTCGAAGCGAGTCCAGCGGGCTGCAACGTGCTGGTCCGGCCGGATGAGGTAGGTGCATCCCTCGCGCGCGGCATAGCGCTGTGCGACCAAGCCTTGCACATCCTCCAGCATGGCCCCGGAACCGGCCGGGCCGATGGTCTTGACCACAATCTCAAGGCCTGCCGCATGCAGGCTGGCAGGGGTCTCGCCACTACCGAACACCAGTACGGTGAAGCCCTCCCCCAACTGATCCAGCAGCCAGCCCGGCCGCCTTGCCTGCCGCACCGGCGCATCGGCGCAGGGGGTGCCGGGCACCATGCGTGGGCCAAACAGGACGTTGTCGGGGGTATTGAGCGAGGACGCCACATAAGGCGTGGGCGTGGACAGGCGCCCGCTGTTGACCAGGGTCCGCGCGAACGGCTCGCGCTCGGCCAGGGTCAGCACGGCATCGCGCAGCACACGACTGACACGGCTCTTGGGCGTGATGAAATCGGTGGAGCGCGTGGACTGGCGCAGGTTGTCGTCGGCGGCGAAGGCGCGCTCCTCGTGATAGCTGTCGATGAAGCTGGCCGGTGCCTGGCCATCGATGACCAGCTTGAGCTTCCAGATCAGGTTGTCGATATCCTGCACGCCGGTATTGGCGCCACGTGCGCCGAAGGGGGAGACCTGGTGCGCCGCGTCACCGGCAAAGAGTACCCGCTGGACGCGCATGTTGTCGATGCGGCGGCAGGCAAACTGGTAAACCGACACCCATTCCAGCTCGAACTCCACACCCTCGCCCAGCATGGCCTGGATGCGCGGGATGACCTTGCCGGGCTTCTTCTCTTCCTCCGGATCGGCGTCCCAGCCGAGCTGGAAATCGATGCGCCAGACGTTGTCGCACTGCCTGTGCAGCAATACGCTCTGGCCGGGATGAAAAGGCGGATCGAACCAGAACCAGCGCTCGGTAGGGAAATCGGCTTTCATGATGACATCGGCGATAAGGAAGCGGTCCTGGAAGAACTGACCGGTAAATTGCGCGCCGACCATCTTGCGCGTATCACTGTTGGCACCGTCGCAGGCGATGATCCATTGTGCCTGCATGGTGAAGATGCCATCCGGCGTTTCCACGCTCAGGGTGGCACCGTCGTCGTCCTGTTCCAGGGCCAGCAGGCGATGCTTCCAGCGCAGCTCGATGAGCGGCTGCGCCAGACAGGCTTCCACCAGATACTGCTCCAGATAGTATTGCTGCAGGTTGATCATGGCCGGCATCTTGTGCCCGGTCTCCGGTAGCAGGTCGAACTGGTAGACCTGGCGCTCCTCAAAAAACACCTTGCCCAGTTGCCAGCCCACGCCCTTGTCCACCATGCGCTGCGCCACGCCCAGGCGGTCCCAGATTTCCAGCGGACGCTTGGCATAGCAGACCGCACGCGAACCGATGCTGACCGTGTCATTGTCATCCAGCACCACGGCGGGCAGGCCGCGTGCTGCGCATTCCAGTGCGGCCGTCAGGCCGATGGGGCCGGCGCCGATGATGACCACCGGATGGCGCAACGGTTGCCCGCTGCGCTGTTCATCAGATTGCCGGTAGGCGAAACGGGGATAGGTATAAGTGCTCTGCATGGGTGTCTCCTGTCAATGAGCGGGTGATGCTGGTGTCATTTTTTTATCGGATCAATGGTCTGCCGCCGTGAATTCCTGCGCGTGCATCCAGGCAGCGTGCCGGGGCGCACGGCGGGTCCGCGACCACTCTTCGAGCATGTCCCACTTCACCTCGTCCAGGCACTGCATCTGCTGCGCACTGGCGCAATCGGCGGCCAGTTCGATGCGGTGGCCACTGGGATCGAAGAAATAGATGGATTTGAAGATGGTGTGATCGGTAACGCCGACCACGTCGATGCCATCGGCCCGCAGGCGCTGCATGACTTCCCGCAACGTGGCTTCGCTGTCGACCTTGAAGGCGATGTGCTGCACCCAGGCCGGGGTATTGGTGTCGCGCCCCATGGGCGGAGAATTGGGGATCTCGAAGAAGGCCAGCACATTGCCCTGGCCGGCGTCGAGGAAGACGTGCATGTAGGGGTCAGGTGCCTTGGTCGAGGGCACCTGGTCTTCGGCGATGGCCAGAATGAAATCCATGTTCAGGTATTTCTGGTACCAGAGCACGGTTTCTTTGGCGTCCTTGCAGCGGTAGGCAACGTGATGGATGCGATCGATCTTCATGACAGTCTCCTGGAGGGCGTTCTTCGAATTAGTAACGGTTGTTACTATATGGACAGCCGACGGCCAGGGTCAATGTGGAAGATGGGCAAGAACGGCAGCACAGGCAGGGGTCTTGACATGGATCAAGCGCAGGACGGCTGCGTTGAATTGGTAACGTCTGTTACCATGCGGGAATGAAACTGCAATCCTTCTTTCCCTATCAACTGGCGCAACTGGCCGAGGCGGTCAGTCGTTCGGTGGCCGGTGTCTATGCGGACCGCTTCGGGCTGAGCCGTGACGAGTGGCGCATTCTGGCTGCCCTGGCCGAAGAGGGGCAGATGCAGGCCAGTGCTCTGGTGCCCCACACCTCGCTGGACAAGATGCAGGTCAGCCGCGCGCTGGCGCGCATGGAACAGGAAGGACTGGTACTGCGCCAGCCCTGTCCGGACGATGCACGCGCGCGCATCGTGCGGCCAACGGCGCAGGGCCGCAAGCTGTACCGCAAGATCGTCCCGATGGTGCAGGCGCGTGAAGCCTATCTGTTGCAGGCCTTGAGCTGTGCCGAGCGCGAGGCCCTCCTGCGCGCCATGGAGAAGATCCGCGAGCGCGCCATGCAGGCCGTGGACGCGGCCGACTGAGGCTGCTCGTTGCCAGCCTCAGACCGCTAGGCGGACCAGGCCAGCTTGGGTTTCCTGACGGGGAATTCGCGGTAGACCGCCCTGCCACGCCCGGCCTCCTTGGCCTGATAAAGAGCCTTGTCGGCGCTTTCGATGAGTTCGCGCGGGAGGTAGGAAAAGCCCTCGTCGGAGGTGATGGAGGTAATGCCGATACTGACCGTGACCGTACCCTCGACGCTGGATGCGTGCGGGATAGCCCGGGCCCTGACGGCTGCCTCTATCCGTTCGGCCACGACGAGGGCACCGGCGCTGCCGCACTCAGGCAACAGCACGGAAAACTCTTCGCCCCCGTAGCGGGCCACGGTATCGATCTCCCGCTGGACGGCGCCGGAGATGGCCGCTGCAATGTTCTTCAGGCAGACATCACCCACCACATGGCCGTACCGGTCGTTGTATTGCTTGAAGTGATCGACATCGATCATCAGCAGCGAAAACGCCCCGCCCACTCGCGCAAAGCGCGCCGCTTCGGCCTCCAGCAATTCATCGAAATGGCGGCGATTGATGGCGCCGGTCAATCCGTCACGGCGCGACTGAGTCTGCAGCAACTCGAACATGGCCTCAAGTTCCGCCTGCGCCCTTACCGCATCAGCTTGTGCCCGCTCCCGCAGTGACACCTGCGCCACCATCCTGGTACCGCCGTAGCAGATCGCAAGCAGCAGGACAATGATGCCCACGCCGCGCACGATGGCATGCCTGGCCCAGCCGTGCAGGACTTCGTCCTCGGACACGGCCACGATGACAAAGAGCGGGTAATTGGCAAGGTGCTTGAAGCCATGGATGCGCAAGATACCGTCCTGCGTCGACCGGCTCTCTAACGCACCCGCCTCTTGCACCTTGATGTGCTGTTGGAACAAAGGCGACTGCGCGAGCGACTTGCCCATGGAATCGGCAAGCAGTGGCCGGCGATACAGGACCGTGCCGTCGTTCGAGCCGAACAGGATGGCACCCTGCTGCCCGATATCGAACTTGCGATAGAAGCGTTCGAAGAACTGAATGTCCAGCGTGGCCAGCACGACGCCACCAAACGAACCGTCGGGCTTGCTGACGCGGCGGCTCATGGTGAGGACCCAGTGTCCGGTCGACTTGCTGCGGATGGGCTTGCCGATGAAGGTGGTATCGGCCCGATGCGCCTGGTGATGCTGGAAATAGTCGCGGTCGCTGTTGTTGAATCGTGTTTCGAGAACCGGCTGGGAGGAGGCGATCCATCGGCCTTTTTCGTCATAGACGAACAGGCCCGCCAGTTGCGGCACCTCACTTACGTTGCGGACCAGGAAGTTGTGCAGGCGCTCGTCGTCCGTGGTCGCCAGCCGCTTGTCCTGAACCTGCTCCATCACGGCCTTGAGCACGATGTCGACCTCGTCGAGCGCCTGGTCCGCATGCTGCGACAGGGCCAGCGCCATGTTGGCCGTGGCGCGGAAGGATTCGTCCATCTCGGTGCTGCGCTCGTGCCAGGAGGTCCAGGCCTCCAGCACGAGGATGATGATGCAGACGGCCGCCACAAACCCCTTGGCCGCCCTGGACGCCACCTTGATCGGACACACTTGCATTGCTCTCCCCTGAACGGTGACGTCTCGTGGCGCCATTATTGTTCAACCGGGCGGGCATTGCCATCAGAGATTGCCTGAGATGCGCGTAGCGCGCCACGGCGCGGCAAGGCGACTCAGGATTCTCCCGATGGTATCAAAGAGCCAACACAGTATAAGCTCGGGGGATGGGAGAAATCATGCTAAACAGTTTTGCAGAAGAGATTGCCGACCGATATGTCCTGATCATAGAGAAGCTGGCCGAGATGGCCGGGGCCAACCTGATCGTGGGCGACCTCATCCGCAATGCCACCCGCAATTGCCTGGTCGCGATGTCGGCTGCCGGTGCCGAGCCCGGTGAGATACGCCAGTACGCAGGTGGTCTGATCGGCAGGCGTATCGGCGCCTTGCAGGCGCACAGCGGACGGACGCTGGCGGCATGGGTGCATGCCCGCAATCATATGGAATTCCTGCTGTTCATCGAAGAACAGGACGTGTTGCCACAGTCCGCAGAGGTGGGAGCCGGCGCCGGGGTGACGGTGCACTGAAGCCGGCAGCGGCCGGGCAAAAGGACAGCTGAGCGGGACAGAATCTGTCTCCCTGCGAAGCGCAGCACAAGCAATTTTCAGCTGCCCAAGAAGGGATTTGACGACGGCTACGGCGTTGGCACGGACAACCGTGCAGATCAGCTTGTGACTACGATTTCCCTCCTCTCGGCAATGCCGGCTCGCCCTTTCCTACAAAAGTTAGAGAAAAGCGCTGATCGCTGCGCCCGAAGTGACTGCTCTAGGATGATCCAGCCTTTCCGGTCCGTCGGACCGGTCCTGTGACCATACATTTTCTGGGGTAGTGACCACTATGAA
This sequence comes from Herbaspirillum sp. C7C8, assembly GCF_022627875.1. NCBI lineage: Bacteria > Pseudomonadati > Pseudomonadota > Betaproteobacteria > Burkholderiales > Oxalobacteraceae > Herbaspirillum > Herbaspirillum sp. C7C8. The sequence goes on along the minus strand of NZ_JABXGG010000002.1, from coordinate 269,679 downwards.
GCTCGATTCGCTCGCACGTCCTTGCTTGCCCATCAGGACATTTCGCCTGATGGCTTCTCTTTCCGGCACGGTTGCACTGAGCCTGCTTGCTCAAGGCGCCCATGCAGATCCCTCACCGGCGCTGGATCGTTTCAGCCTGTCGGCAGGCGGCTATTACGTCAATCCGACCTTCAACGTCCAGGCCAATACGCGCTACGGCTCCGCTGACAGCGGTGACATCGACCGCAACCGCACCACCCTGCCGCGCTTGCGCGCCGAACTTCTGCTGGGAGACAGCCAGGGGCTGTCCTTCGATTATTTCCGCTACCGCAACGACTACAGCTACAGCACTTCGCGCTCATTCAACGTCGGCGGTACGCCAGCCATCCTGGCCGGCACAGCCAACGCCAATATCGAGGTGGACTTCGCCTCGCTGGCCTACAAGTGGTGGCTGGGCAAGGGCGATGACGTGTTCGGCATCGGCCTGGGCGCGGGTTATTACCGCGCCCACTATGATCTCAGAGCCAATGGTGTCTTCAACGGCACCACCGGTTCCCTCGATGAAAGCGATACCGAAAAGACCTTCGCACCGCTTCTTGAGCTCGGATGGAAGCACGCTTTCAGCAAGGACCTGCGACTGTATGCCGAGGCTTCGGGGGTCAAGAAAAACTGGGGGACGGTGACCGGACACATCTATGGCGCGGCTCTGGGCGTGGAATGGTATCCGCTGAAAAACCTCGGCATTGGCGCCGACTATGGCATCACCCGCATTCATATCGACCGCGATGGCGGCAGTTCGCAAGCCGCACTCGATGTGAAGCTGACCGGGCCATCGGCCTATCTGAAAGTGCGGTTCTGATTCGGGATCGTCCGGCAAAGTAGCGAGCAATAAAAAAGCCCCGCAATGCGGGGCTTTTAGCACTACTGGCGGAGAGGGGGGGATTCGAACCCCCGATAGGCTATGAACCTATACACGCTTTCCAGGCGTGCGACTTAAACCACTCATCCACCTCTCCTGGATTTGGGTTCGCGTTCAGCGAAGCCACGCATTATAGCAAGCTTCTCGGCGAAGCCAAGTCTTTTCTGCATGTTTTTCAAAAAGACCATAAAAAAACCGGCAGGACCAGGCATCGCTACCACAACGCCCTGCCCCGCCGGTTTGCCTGCCGCCGCCTTGCAACGGCAGTATCAGGCTTACTGCGCTTCCTTGAGCTGATCCAGGATGGCCGGATTTTCCAGTGTGGAGACGTCCTGCGTGATCGCCTCGCCCTTGGCCAGCACGCGCAGCAGACGACGCATGATCTTGCCGGAACGGGTCTTGGGCAGGTTGTCGCCGAAACGGATTTCCTTGGGCTTGGCAATCGGACCGATTTCCTTGGCCACCCAGTCGCGCAGCTCCTTGGCAATCTGCTTGGCCTCGTCTCCGGTCGGACGCGGACGCTTCAAGACCACGAAGGCGCAAATCGATTCACCCGTAGTTTCATCGGGCTTGCCGACCACGGCGGCCTCGGCCACGATGCTGTTGGCGACCAGCGCCGATTCGATTTCCATGGTGCCCATGCGGTGGCCGGAGACGTTCAACACATCATCGATACGCCCGGTGATGGTGAAGTAGCCGGTCTCCTTGTTGCGCACCGCGCCGTCGCCAGCCAGATAGATGTTGCCACCCAGCTCCTCCGGGAAGTAGCTTTTCTTGAAGCGCTCCGGATCGTTCCAGATGGTACGGATCATCGACGGCCAAGGACGCTTGACCACCAGGATGCCGCCATTGCCATTGGGGATGTCATTGCCAGTCTCATCGACGATGGCTGCCGTGATGCCCGGCAACGGCAGCGTGCAGGAACCGGGTACCTGGGGCGTTGCGCCCGGCAGCGGTGAAATCATGTGGCCGCCGGTCTCGGTCTGCCAGAAGGTGTCGACGATGGGGCAATTCTCGCGGCCAACGTTCTTGTAGTACCACATCCAGGCTTCCGGATTGATGGGCTCACCCACCGAACCGAGGATGCGCAGCGAGGACAGGTCGTATTGCTTCGGGTGGACCTTCTCATCTGCATCGGCGGCCTTGATGAGCGACCGGATCGCCGTCGGTGCAGTGTAGAAGATGGTGGCCTTGTGGCGCGCCACCATGTCCCAGAAGCGGCCAGCGTTCGGATAGGTGGGTACGCCTTCGAAGACGATCTGGGTCGCACCCACGGCCAGCGGGCCATAGGCGATGTAGGTGTGGCCGGTGATCCAGCCGATGTCGGCAGTACACCAGTAGACATCATCAGGCTTGATGTCGAAGGTCCACTTCATGGTCAGCACGGCCCACAGCAGGTAGCCGGCCGAGGAATGCTGCACGCCCTTGGGCTTGCCGGTGGAACCGGAGGTGTAGAGGATGAACAGCGGATGCTCGGCATCCACCCATTCCGGCTCGCAGGTATCGGGCTGGTTGGCCACCACGTCGGAAAGCCACAAATCGCGCCCTTCGACCCAGTTGATCTCGGCACCGGCGCGCTTGTAGACGACCACGTGCTTCAGGGTGTCGCAGCCGCCCATGGCCAGGGCTTCATCGACGATGGATTTCAAGGGCAGCTGCTTGCCGCCGCGCACCTGGTAATCCGCGGTCAGCACGGCCACGGCGCCAGCGTCGATGACGCGCTCGTGCAGGGATTTGGCGGAGAAGCCGCCAAAGACCACCGAGTGCGTCGCACCGATGCGCGCACACGCCTGCATGGCGGCCACACCCTCAACCGACATGGGCATGTAGATGACCACGCGGTCACCCTTCCTGATGCCCAGCGATTTGAGGCCGTTGGCGAACTGGCAGACCTTCTGGTGCAGTTCGCGATAGGACACGCGGGTGACCTTGCCGTCGTCGGATTCGAAGATGACGGCAGTCTTGTCGGCATTGCCGTTGTCCAGGTTGACGTCCAGGCAGTTGTACGAAACGTTCACCTGGCCATCGGCGAACCACTTGTAGAACGGTGCGTTGGATTCATCCAGCGTCTGGGTGAAGGGCTTGTGCCACTTCAGGTTGTCCTTGGCCAGCTTGGCCCAGCTGCCTTCGTAGTCTTTTTCGAATTCGGCGTTCAGGGCCTGGTAGGCGTCCATGCCCGAAATGGCGGCGTGCTTGACCAGCTCGGCCGGCGGCGCGAATACGCGGTTCTCTTGCTTGAATGTCTCGATGTCTGCCACGGTAGTCTCCAAAAGGTTTGTTTTTGCTTTCCGCAAAACATAGGCCGTTTCACTTACTCAGTCCTTACACAAGCAGCACCCATCCGGGCGGGAAGCCGCTTGCATCAGGGCTGACCGGCGATGACGGCGCCTTGGTAGGCGTCGGAGCCGCATAGTAGTGCGCTGGCTCCATGGACGCAGACCTTCATATCGATGCAATGTTCTCTGATGTTCAAGACAACATATTGGCATTCTGGCACAGGTCGATGTTTCCCGCAGGCACTGTCCACGGCGCTTGCGAGGCGGGTCCCCGGAAATGGGCGAAGGGCGTGTAGAATACGGCCCCAAATCCGAAGCCGCGCTGGTCCTCCGCAGTCGGCGCCCTCCTCGGATATCGCCACCATCGCCAGAATCACGCGTAGCCCAGACCCATGAAAAACTCGTCGCCCCAGCCTCCCCGCAAGATCGGCATCCTGCCCAACCTGATTTTCATGAGCCGCTGGCTGCAACTGCCGCTCTATCTGGGGCTGATCCTGGCGCAGTGCGTCTACGTCTATCACTTCTGGGTCGAGCTGGTGGACCTGATCGGTGCGGCCATGGGCAGTGCCAGTTCGCTGGCTCACATCCTGGACGCCGTGGCCATTCCCGGCGCCATCCGCCCGGAAAAGCTCAATGAACAAACCATCATGCTGGTGGTGCTGGCGCTGATCGACGTGGTGATGATTTCCAACCTGCTGATCATGGTGATCGTGGGCGGATATGAAACTTTCGTCTCCCGCATGAACCTGGAAGGCCACCCGGACCAGCCCGAGTGGCTCTCGCATGTGAATGCTTCCGTCCTGAAGGTCAAGCTGGCCACGGCCATCATCGGGATCTCGTCGATCCACCTGCTCAAAACCTTCATCAACGCCAATCTGTATGATGCCAAGACGCTCATCGCCCAGACCGGCATCCATATCGCCTTCCTCTTGTCGGCCATGGCCATCGCATATTGCGACCGGCTGATGGTGCATCCGACCGAATCGTCCGACAAGCCGCACTGACTTTGCCTCATCCAAACCGAGAGAACCAGCCATGACCATCATCAAGCAAGACGATCTCATCGAATCCGTCGCCGCCGCGCTGCAGTACATCAGCTACTACCATCCGGCCGACTATATCCAGCATCTGGCCCGCGCCTACGAGACCGAGCAAAGCCCGGCCGCCAAGGATGCCATCGCACAGATCCTGACCAACTCGCGCATGTGCGCCGAGGGCAAGCGCCCGATCTGCCAGGATACCGGCATCGTCAATGTCTTCCTGAAGATCGGCATGGGCGTGCGCTTCGAAGGCTTCTCGGGCTCGATCGCCGACGCCGTCAACGAAGGCGTGCGTCGCGGCTACTCGCACCCGGACAACGTGCTGCGCGCCTCCATCGTGGCCGACCCGCAGTTCGAGCGCAAGAACACCAAGGACAACACCCCGGCCGTGATCCACATGGAACTGGTGCCCGGCAACACCGTGGACGTGCAGATCGCGGCCAAGGGCGGCGGCTCCGAGAACAAGACCAAATTTGTCATGTTGAACCCTTCCGACAACCTGGTGGACTGGGTCCTCAAAACCGTGCCAACCATGGGTGCCGGCTGGTGCCCGCCGGGCATGCTGGGCATCGGTATCGGCGGCACCGCCGAGAAGGCCATGCTGATGGCCAAGGAAGTGCTGATGGAAGACATCGACATGTACGAGCTCTTGAAGCGCGGCCCGCAGAACAAGACCGAAGAGCTGCGTATCGAGCTCTATGAGAAGGTCAACGCGCTGGGCATCGGCGCACAGGGCCTGGGCGGCCTGACCACCGTGCTGGATGTGAAGATCATGATGCACCCGACCCATGCGGCCTCCAAGCCCGTGGCCATGATCCCCAACTGTGCCGCGACCCGCCACGGCCACTTCGTGCTGGATGGCTCCGGCCCGGCCTACATGGAACCGCCGTCGCTGTCGGACTGGCCTGAAGTGCACTGGGTAGCCGACACCGAGAAGTCCCAGCGCGTCAACCTGGACACCCTGACCAAGGAAGAAGTCGCCTCCTGGAAGCCGGGCCAGACCCTGCTGTTGAACGGCAAGATGCTGACCGGCCGCGATGCCGCCCACAAGCGCATCCAGGACATGCTGGCCAAGGGCGAGAAGCTGCCTGTGGACTTCACCAACCGCGTGATCTACTACGTCGGCCCGGTCGATCCGGTGCGCGACGAAGTGGTGGGTCCGGCTGGCCCGACCACCGCCACCCGCATGGACAAGTTCACCGACATGATGCTGGAGCAGACCGGCCTGATCTCCATGATCGGCAAGTCCGAGCGCGGCCCGGCTGCCATCGAGGCGATCAAGAAGCACAAGTCGGCCTACCTGATGGCCGTGGGTGGTTCGGCTTACCTGGTCTCCAAGGCGATCAAGTCGGCCAAGGTGCTGGGTTTTGCCGACCTGGGCATGGAAGCGATCTACGAGTTCGACGTCAAGGACATGCCGGTGACGGTGGCCGTGGACGCCAACGGCATCTCGGTGCACAACACCGGGCCGGCCGAATGGAAGGAAAAGATCGCCCAGAGCGTGTCGCTTTCCAAGATCCCCGTCACCACGGCCTGATCAAACTCAGGCAAGCCTCGCAGCAGGAGCGCGCGCAGCACCATGAATGAAGCCGTCAAGCAGGTCAGCGTGCCTTCTGCCGCAGGGTCTGACAGCACTACCGCAATGCCGACCGCAGCTGATGCCGCGGTCGGCATTTTCGATTCCGGCATCGGCGGCCTGTCGGTGCTGCGTCACATCCACGCCGCCCTGCCGCGCGAACAATTGCTCTACTTTGCCGACTCCGGCTATGCGCCCTATGGCGACAAGACCGAAGCGCAAATCGTGGAGCGCTCCCTGGCCATCGCCTCCTTCCTGCTGGAGCAAGGCGTGAAGGCCCTGGTGGTGGCCTGCAATACCGCCACCGCCGCCGCCATCCAGGCCATCCGCGCGCACTGGCCGCAACTGATCGTGGTGGGCATCGAGCCCGGCCTCAAACCGGCTGCCCAGCAAACCCGCAGCGGCACCGTCGGCGTGCTGGCCACGCGCAGCACGCTGGCCAGTACGCGCTTTGCCTTGTTGCAGCAGCAGATGCAGGCGCAGTATCAGGTGCGTTACCTGCCCCAGGCCTGCGTGGGCCTGGTGGACCTGATCGAGAAAGGTGAACTGTTCTCGCCTGCGACGGTGCAACTGCTGGAGCGCTATCTGGCGCCCCTCCTGGAGCAGGGTGCCGATACGCTGGTACTGGGCTGCACCCACTACCCCTTCGTGCGCCCGGCCATCGAGAGCGTATGCAAACGCCTGATCGGTGAGGTCCCGGAGATCATCGATACCGGCCAGGCCGTCACCCGGCAACTGCAACGCCTGCTGCAGACCGAGGGCTTGCAGACCCGGGCCGCCACCGGGTCGCTGGCCGGCTTCACCACGGCCAGCGGCACGACGCTGGAACAGGCCTTCCGGGGGCTGCTCAAGCTCGATCCCCCGGTACGGGCCTTGCTGCCGCAAGCCGGTGGGTGAAGCAGATCCTGGCTGGGTGAGGAAGGAATTTCAGCGGAATTGCCAATTTGCATGGAAATTGTGTTGCCATTCCCTTCAAGTGTTTGTATAATCTTTTGCTTACTTGATGACGGACGCGAGTCTGTCTGACAGTCGACGGTGGCTGTAGCTCAGTTGGTAGAGTCCAGGATTGTGATTCCTGTCGTCGTGGGTTCGAGTCCCATCAGCCACCCCACAGATTCAAGCAAAAAGCCCGGTCCTGGTGACCGGGCTTTTTGTTTTGGCGGGCCGCGCCGCCTTACCTCCTCTGCTCCCCTCCCCGACAAGGCCGGCACCAATGCGGTGCCGGGCACTTTCCTGCGTCAGTTGATCATCCCCGTCGAATACGCATACTTGATCAGCTCCGCATCCGTACTCAATCCCAGCTTGCGCATGGCATTGTTCTTGTGAGTGCTGATGGTGCTGGGCGTGCGCGAAAGGCGCACGCAGATTTCCCCCAAAGACTGCCCTTCCACGAACAGACGCACCACTTCCAGCTCGCTCTGGGTCAGCTCACGCACCAGGCCGAAGCCCTCGCCCTGGGCCCAGCTCATCTCCAGCTCGCCGCGCAGCGAGACCGGGAAATACAGCTGCTTGCTGCTCTGGGTGGCCAGGCAGGCATTGATCAGCTCGTCGGTCTTCTCGCGCTTGTTGATGACGGCAAACACGCCCATGCGATACAGGCGCCGGATGACCGCACCATTGTTCATGGCGGTATAGACGATCACCTTGGTCGACGGATGCTCGGTCTTGAGGCGCTTGACCAGCGCGAAGCCATCAGACTCGTCGCTGTCATCGGCCGGCATGGCGAAGTCGGTGATGACGATCTCGCAGGGCGAACGCTTGAGCGCGTTGATCAGGGCTTCGCCATTCTCGACTTCCAGGTCGATACGGATTTCCGGCAGGCGCGCCAGCTCACCCCGAAGCGCGCCCAACACGATGGGATGATCATCGGCTATGGCAACGTGCAGGACTTTCTTCAAATTCATGCTACCCCCAAATGGTTCAATTGACTGACAGGTGGCGACTCCGCGACATCATTGCCCGCGTTCATCCTCCCATATATCGCCTTTGTATTGCCTCGGCTGGCGCCCTCGATTTGTCTGCATCGATGTCGGCTCCCCATGTCGGGCGATGCCACTACGGCATCGCGAAAACTTCCATCGTTAGGAGATAGAGAAAATCTGAAGAAAATAGAAAGGAAAGTGCGTTATTCCCACAAAAAATCGAATTATTTCGAGGTGTCAATAGAAAATATTCGATCCCGAGCTTTTAGTGAAGATATCTAAAAAATATTTGTGGCCTGGCTCGATATCGTGTGAGGTTCCCACGGAATTCTCATCGCTCCTCACCAGCACGCACCATCAAGCCCAGGTACGCCCAAGCTGCATCGCAGCGTCCTGGCTTTGTCCGGCTGACGCCTCAAGGGCTTGCACCGGGGCTCCTCCTGCATCACCAGTAATCCTCGGTCACGAACTGCCCGCCACCGGTACGCCGCAGCGGCGTCATGCCGCGTTCCCGCAGCAACTCGCGCACCTCGGTGACCATGTCCGGATTGCCGCAGGCCATCACGCGGCTGTGCTCGGGGCTCAGGGCCAGGCCGCTGGCCTGTTCCAGCCGGCCGTCCCGGAGCAGAGTCGTGATGCGCCCGCCCAGCCAGCCTGGGGCGACCGGCAGGTCGGCCTCGCGCGTGACGCAGCACAGCCGATGCAGGCGCGCCGGCCAGTCCTGCTCGCGGGCTTGCTGCTGCAAGCGGGCGAAGGTTTCGGCATAGGCCAGTTCCTCGCGCTGGCGTACACCGTGGACCACGATCAAATCCTCGAATCGCTGCCATACCTCGGGCTGCTGCAGGATCGAGACATATGGCCCCAGGCCGGTACCGGTGGCCAGCATCCACAACTGGCGGCCATCGACGAAACGATCGGCAGTCATGAAACCGTAACTGAGCTTTTCGACCCAGACGGCATCGCCCGGCTGAAGCTGGTTCAGGCGTGAAGTGAATTTTCCTTCCGGGACGATGATGGCGTAGTACTCCAGGTAATCATCCCCTTCGGCCGAGGTGATCGAATAGGCACGCGAGACCACCTCGCCATCGATCTCCAGGCCCAGGCGCGCAAACTGCCCGGCCGTGAAACCGTAGCCGGCCGGGCGCGTGGTGCGAAAGCTCAACAGCTTGTCGGTCCAGCGATGCACCCACAACAGGCGCTCGCAAGTCGCCTTTTCCGAATACGCATCAAAGCTCACACTACTGGTACTGCTCACAGGATTCTCCTTCGATGAACTGCCAGATTGCCCGTACGACAACCACTGCCGGGGCATTACAATAGCGGGATGAACAGGCGGGCAGGCCCTCCGGGGCTTGCACCGGCAATACCGCAAGCGGCGTGCATGGCACCGGGTCACAGGATGACATGCAGGGCGAGCCGAAAATGAAGCTTGCGCCGCCTGCACGGCCAGGAACTATCCGCACCGCGCACAGGTCAGGTCTGGGTGGCATGCCGCCAGCCCTCATCCTACCCGACTTGCCTTGCGGCGCGTCAGGCCGCCTCAACCGACAACCGATGATGCAGTGAATCAATGACTTGGACCCGCAGTCTGGCCATCGCCTTCCTCTGGTGCGCCGCCGATACCGCCCACGCCGCCTACAAGGTACAGATCGACGCCCCACGGCCGGTGCAGTCGCTGCTCAAGGATTTCCTGGACCTCTCGCGCTACCAGGACCGCGACGACATCAGCGATGAGCAGCTCAAGTTCATGATGGATACCGCCGCCGACCAGGTGCGTGAGCTGACCTCCACCGAGGGTTACTTCACGCCCGTCACCAAGGTCAGCCAGCAGGACGACGCCGGCGCGGAGGGCAAGAAGGCGGTACGCCGCATCACCATCAGCGTAGACCCCGGTCCGCGCACCGCCATCAGTGCGACCGACATCGGCGTCACCGGCGTGGCCGCGCGCGAGGACCAGGCCACCGTGGCACGTATCCGCGCAGACTGGGCGCTGCCGGTCGGCCAGCCCTTCCGCCAGGAAGACTGGGACCGCGCCAAGAACGCCGGCCTGGAAAAACTGCAGCAGAAGAAGTACGCCGCTGCCCGCATCGCCAGCTCCGAGGCGCGTATCGATCCCGACGAGCACCAGGCCGAGCTGGCCGTGCGCTATGACAGCGGTCCGGCCTTCACGCTGGGGCCTGTGCAGATCACCGGCACCCGGCGCTACCCGGAAAGCATCATCCGCCACGTCAATCCGCTCATCGTGGGCGAATCCTATGACGTCAACCGCCTGCTGGCCCTGCAACGGCAGATCCAGAACACGCCGTATTTTTCCAATGCCATCGTGGCCATCGATGACGATCCCGCGCATCCCGACCAGACCCCGGTGAAGGTACAGGTCACCGAGTTCCCGACCCAGCGCATCCGCGCCGGCGTGGGCTACAGCACCGATACCGGCGCCCAGGTCGAGGGCCGCTACTCGCACTACAACGTGTTCAACAAGGCCTACGTCTTCGACAGTCAGTTGCGGCTGGAGCAGAAGCGCCAGTACGGCGTGCTGTCGCTGGCCATGCCGCCGGACGACAAGGCCTTCGTCAACAGCCTCAATACCTCCTACGACCGGACCAAGCTGGAAGGCATCGATCTGCGCAGCCAGCAGGTCGGGTTCAAGCGCGCACGCAACAGCGAGAACTACGACACCACCTACTCGCTGACCTATTACCGCGACGAGCTCAGCCAGGAAGACGGCAGCACCCTGCCCGCAAACACCATCGTCACGCCCGGCAAGCACCGCGCGCTGGTGCCGGGCTTTGCCTGGTCGCGCCGCAACGTGGATGACCCGATCTTCCCACGCAAGGGCAACCTGCTGACCCTGGAAGCCGGTTTCGCCCTCAAGGGCTTGCTGACCGACCAAAGTTTCTCGCGCCTGTATGGCCGCTTCAAGCAGTTCGTGCCGGTCGGCAAGCGCGACATCGTGGTGCTGCGCGCAGAACTGGGCGGGGTCTTCACGGCGGGCAGTGCCGGAGCGGTGCCGCCCTCGCTGCTGTTTCGCACCGGCGGCAACGATTCGGTGCGCGGCTACAGCTACCAGAGCATCGGCAACGAGCAGAACGGTACCGTCTATCCGACCAAGTACCTGGCCGTGGGCAGCTCGGAGTACCAGCGCTGGTTCAGCGAGAACTGGGGGGCGGCGGTCTTCTATGACGTGGGCGCAGCCGCCGACAACTGGAACAACAAGACCTTCTATCACGGGGTCGGTACCGGTGCGCGCTGGCGCAGTCCGGTCGGCACGCTCAACCTGGACCTGGCCTATGGTATCCAGAAGCACCAGATCCGGCCGCACGTTTCGCTGGGCATCGCGTTCTAGCGCCGGACCGGCAGCGCGCCCACCTCCCGATGAACTGAATTCGAATCACCACCCAGCATGAGCGAACCGCAACACGATCCGCAACAAGCCCCCGCCACACCGCCGCCGCGTCGTCGCGCCCGCAGCGGCCGTCGCATCGCCGCGTGGAGCGGCGGCAGCGTGGCCGCGCTGGTACTGGCCATTGCCGCTGCCGCCCTGTTGGCCACCCATACCGAAAGCGGTGCGCGGCTGCTCTGGGACACCGCCGTCAAGGCCCTGGACGGCAAGCTTTCCGGCCAGCTGCTGGGCGGCACGGTCGCCGACGGCCTGCGGCTGCGCGACCTGCATTACCAGGATGAGAAGCGCATCCTCGACATCGACAGCGTCGACGCGCGCTGGCACCTGGCGCTGTTGCGCCGCAAGTTCAACCTCGATTACCTGCGCGTGGGCAACGTGCAGTTGAACCAGCAACCCTCGCCCTCCGAACCGAGCACCCTGCCGGCCTCGCTGGAGATCCCGCTGGCGCTGGAGATCCACGAGATCAGCGTGGCCAGCCTCAAACTGATCCAGGGGACTTCCACCACCGAACTCGCCAAGCTCAAGCTGCATGGCAACTCCGACGGCGTGCAACATACGCTGGTGCTGGACAGCCTCAGCACCGCCTTCGGCGACGCCACTGCCTTGCTGCACCTGAACGGCAAGCCGCCGTTTGCCATCGGTGGCGGGCTGGAACTGGCCGGGGCCTACCAGTACGGCGAGAACAAGGAGCAATACCAGCTCAACGCGCAATTGTCGGGCTCGCTGCAGGAACTGGGCATCGCGCTCACGGCGGGCGGCGACAAGCTCAAGGGTAATGCCGACATCGTCGCCACGCCCTTTGCCAGTGTCCCGCTCAAGCGTGCCAGGGTGGACCTGCAGCACCTCAATCCGCAAGCCTTCAACGCCGCAGCGCCCGCCGCCGACCTGAACCTGCGCGCCGACCTGGCACCACCTGCCGGGTTGGCCGCCGACGCTCCCTTGCAGGTGGCGGGCCGTGTGGAGATCGACAATGCCCGCCCCGGCAGCCTGGACCAGCAACGCTTGCCGTTGCTCTCGGCCAGCGCCGACCTGAAGCTGGACCTGCAGCAACAAACCCTGTCGCGGCTGGAGATCCGCCTGCCGCAGCACGCACGCATCGAAGGCAGCGGGCAGTTTCGTCCCGGCAGCAGCGAGCCCGGCAAGGCTGAGCCCATGGCGGGACAGTTCAAGCTGCGCGTGAGCGACCTGGACCTGAACCAGCTGCATCACCAGGTGCGACCAACCCGGCTTTCCGGGCCGGTGGATGTCACGCTTGCGCCCGACGCCCAGCAACTCCTGCTGACCCTGCAGGACAGCACCCTGAAGCTGCATGTGGACAGCCTCATCGGCAAGGATCAAGTACAACTGCGCGACGCCTCGCTGAGCGCCGGCAAATCGCGCCTGGAGACCTCCGGTACCCTGCAGACCGCCAATGCAATGGATTACGCCTTCAAAGGCCGGCTGGTGGACTTCGATCCGAGCGCCGTGCTGCAGGCGGTGAGGCCGCCCCCGACCACCTCCGGCAAGGGCCGCAAGCGCGTTGCCGCGACCACCTCCAAGCCCATCCCGGCGCGCATCAACATGGACTTCGACGCCGCCGGTGCGCTCTCTCCGGAACTGAAGCTCAAGCTGGGTTTCCGCATCCACGACAGTACTTACGATGCCCTGCCCATGCGCGGCCAGGGCGACATCAACCTGGCCGGCATGCGCCTGATGCCCAGCCACGCCAATGTGCAGATCGCCGGCAATACGCTGGACCTGGACGGCAGCTTCGGTGCCGCCCGCGACAAGCTCAGGCTCAAGGTCGATGCGCCGCAGCTCGCGCGGCTGGGCTATGGACTGGCCGGCCTGTTGCGGGTGGATGGCATCCTCACCGGCACGCGCGAGCGCCCCAACCTGCTGGCCAGCCTGCAGGCCGAGCAGCTGGCCTTCGGTGCGCACAAGCTGCATCACCTGACGGGCCAGAGCGAATTGCACAGCAACCTGGCTGCCGGTGTGGCCTCGCCCGACAACCGCCTGTCCCTGAGCATCGAAGGCGACGGCTACAGCGGTCCGCACGCCGAACTGGCACGCCTGGCCCTGAAACTGGATGGCACCTATGCCAGCCACACCCTGTCCATGCAGGCCAGGGGCAAGCTGGCCGACCAGCCGCTGGACCTGAACCTGGCCGCGCACGGCAAGCTCACCGAAAAGACCCGTGGCAACTATGGCTGGGCCGGCAGCCTGGACCAGTTCAGCAACCAGGGCCTGCCGCGCATCGCCCTGACCAGCCCGCTCACACTGGATGCGTCGGCCGACGACATCGAGACCGGCAGCACCCGCATCGAGATCGACCACAGCGCGCTGGAACTGAAGCGCCTGTCCTACCACCAGGGCCGACTGGCTTCGGCGGGACAGGTGCGCGCGCTGGATGTGGGCCGGGTACTTGAACTGGTGCAGCAGTTCACCGGGACGCCGCCGCCCGTCAAGACCGACCTGGTGCTGGACAGCGACTGGGACTTCAGCCTGGCCGAGACTGCCAGCGGCTACCTGCAGATCGCGCGCAAGTCGGGCGATCTGCGGGTCACCACCAGCGTGGGCGAAGCGGCGCTGGGCCTGTCCGAACTGCAGCTGCGCGGCCAGTTCCAGGGCGAACGCATGAATGTCACCGGGCGCGTCAACGCCGCGCGCATCGGTACGCTGGAGCTGGGTGGTGAGGTCGGCCTGCGTCGTGTAGATGCACTGCTAGCCCTCGCGCCCGAATCGCCGCTGAACCTCAAGGCCAGCCTCGATGTACCGGAACTCAAGCGCGTGGGCGACCTGATCGGCCCGCAAGTGAGCCTCAACGGCAAGCTGGCCGCCACCCTCAACGCCGGCGGCACGCTCGCCCAGCCGCGCCTGTCGGGCGCCATCAATGGCGACAACCTGGCCGTGACCGAATTCGACCAGGGTATCCAGTTGAAGGATGGCATCGTGCGTATCGTCATGGACAGCAACGTGATCGAGCTGCGCCAGATCGAGTTCCACGGCGGACGCGGCACCCTGCGCGCCGGTGGCAAGATCCAGCTGGGTGCGGATAATCCCGACCTCAACGCCACCCTCACCGCCGACCATCTGGAACTGTTCGCCAGCCCCGACCGCCAGCTGATGCTCTCCGGCGAAGGAAAGATCAGCAACGTCAACGAACAGTTGCGGGTCGATGGCAAGTTCACCGTCGACCGTGCCCTCTTCGACCTGCCCAAGAGCAGCGCGCCCAAGCTGGGCGATGACGTGGTCATCGTCAGCCGCAGCGGCAAGAACCGCGTCGGTGCAGCCGCCTCGTCACAACAGAAACTGGAAGCGGCCACCGAGAAACCGGCCAGCAAGTTCGCCCCCGTCATCAACCTGGCGCTCGATCTGGGCAACGACTTCCGCTTCCGTGGCAGCGGCGCCGACCTGCGTTTGCGGGGTGATATGAATGTTCGTAGCGAACCGCTCTCCCCGCTGCGCGCCACGGGCACCATCAACGTGGCCGAGGGCAGCTATGAAGCTTTTGGCACCAAACTCAATATCGAGCGCGGCATCATCAACTTCCAGGGGCCGATCGCCAATCCCAACATCAACATCCTGGCCATGCGCCGCAACCAGGATGTCGAAGCCGGGGTCTCGGTGACCGGCAACGTCAACCAGCCACGCGTGCAACTGGTGTCCGAACCCAATGTGCCGGATGACGAAAAACTGTCCTGGATGATGTTCGGTCACGGCACCGACAGTTCCAGCATCGGCCAGCGCACCGCCAGCAGCCAGGCCCTGGCGCTGGTGGGCAACATGGGCGGCAAGCGCATCGCCAAGGATATCGGGCTGGACCAGTTCAGCATCGGTTCCAGCGAATCGGGGCTGACCGATGACCAGGTGGTCAACCTGGGCAAGGCCATCACCCAGAAGATCACGCTGGGCTACGAGCAGAGCCTGCAGGGCGCGGCCAGCGTAGCCAAGGCTACCTGGCAGATCTCGCGACGCTGGTCGGTGGTGGCGCGGGCCGGCACCATCAATGGCCTGAACATCCTGTTCAGCCGCCGCTACGACTGAGGGGTACAGGCAACGGCGGCTCGCCCTTGCATCAGGGGAATCTGTTAATCTCGATACAAGTTCAGGACATCCCTGATAGACGCGCCCAACAGCCTGCACAACAATGCAGACAGGCAACAAGGCGCCGGGGGGTAAAGCCGTTTCCGGGGGAAAGCGACAACATGCCAGAACACAGAATCCAGCGCGCATCCAGAACAGCCAAGCTGTTCGTGGTCGTGGTCTGTCTCGTCATCCTGCTGCTGGAGGCGTGGTCGGCCTGGCGTGCCTATGAGGTGGCCACCGACGAGGCCATCCGCAATGCCTCCAACATGGCACTGGCCATGACCCAGCATGCCGACCAGTCCTTCAAGGAAATCGACGTGGTCCTGCAAGGCATCCAGGAGCATATGGAATATGACGGTCCCGGCGTGGCCGGGCGCCAGCGTACCCATGATTTCATGGTGGCCTCGGTGGCGGCCGTACCGCAGTTGGCCAGTCTGATGGTGTATGACGAAACGGGCCTGGCCATCGGTACCTCGCAGGCCACCCTGGAACACCGCTACATCCAGGACGATTACTTCCTGCATCACCAGCGCCTGCGCACCGACCAGGCCTACATCGGCAAGCCCATGCGCAGCCGCACCAACGGCCAGTGGATCGTGACCATGAGCCGGCGCGTGAACCACACCGACGGCAGCTTTGCCGGGGTGGTGGTGGCCGATGTCGACCTCAGCCACTTCCAGCGCTACTACGAACAGTTCGCCATCGGCCGCGACGGCGCCATCCTGTTCGGCCTCAACGAAGGCACCGTGATCTATCGTCAGCCGCTGCTGAGCTATTCCATTGGCCTGGACATCTCCAAGTCCGTGCTGGTGACCCGATACCTCAGCCGGGCCGAAGAAGGAAGCTTCGAGATGCGCTCCCCGCGCGACGATATCGTGCGCCTGACCAGTTTCCAGCATTGCAGCCTGTATCCCCTGTTCGTCGCCGTGGCGCTGGCCAAGGACGACGTCCTGGAAGACTGGACACGGCGCGTGTGGATCCGCGGCATCGCGGTGCTGCTTCTGCTCATCGTCATCGGCTATGGCGGCAACCGCCTGGTGGCGCAGGTGGCCGGACGCGAAAATGCCGAGCTCGAAGCCATCACCGCCCGGACCGAACTGGAAAGGCTCTATCGCACCCTGGAAGCGCAGTCGCAGAAGGACGGCCTGACCGACGTCTTCAACCGCCGCTACTTCGATGCGGCGCTCACCGCTGAACTGGCGCGACTGAACCGTTCCGGCGAGTCGCTCTCGCTGATCATGGTGGATGTGGACCACTTCAAGCGCTACAACGATACCTATGGTCATGCTGCCGGCGACATCTGTCTCAAGCAGGTGGCGGCTGCCCTCAACAGCGTGGCACGTCGCCAGGGCGACATCGTGGCACGCTATGGCGGCGAGGAATTTGCGCTGATCCTGCCCAACTGCAACGCTGCCAGCGCCCATGCCATTTCCAACCGGCTGGTACAGGCCGTGCGCGCCCTCGATATCCCGCATGAAGGCAGCTCGGTAGGACACGTCACCATCAGCGTAGGAGTCGCCAGCCTGGCCAGCGGCAAGGGTGCACAGGTCGATGCCCGCGAACTGATCGACACCGCCGACGCCGCCCTCTACCGCGCCAAGGAACAGGGTCGCGACCGTGCGATCCAGCACGACTATCCGCGCCTGGCGATGATCCCCGAACACCCGGGGCGGAGGTGAAGATGCGCTGCCTGATCCGCTACCAGCTGCGTGACGAAGCGGCCCCGGCCCATCACGAATTCAGCAGCGAGGCGCCCGATGTCGAGCAGGTCATCCAGCACCTCACCGAATTCCTGCATCCGGAAGTGGTCTTCGAATTCCTGCCGATGCGGCCCGGCGGCAAGGACAGCATCACGCAACTGCGCGAGCGCATGGCGCACGCGCGCGATTATCTGGAACAGTATTGCGGCCTGCAGAGCCTGTCCTACATGCTCCTGCCGGAAGGGGCCAGCTCAGCCCAGGGGAAATGGACCAATGTGCTGCTGGGCAGCCAGAAGGAGACGGCTTACCCGCAGCACGACGACGACCGGCAAGGCAGCCCCTGAACAGGCCCTAGGGCGGTGGCCCCAGCAGCAGGCGCCGGTCTGCCACGCAGCGCACGATCTGGGCATCATGCGTCACCAGCAGCACGGCGCTACCCGCCTCCCTGGCCTGCTCCACCAGCAGTGCGATGACCTCCTGCTGGGTCAGCGGGTCCAGGCGCGAAGTCGGTTCATCCGCAAAGATCAGGGCCGGACGCATCAGTAGCACGCGCGCCAGCGCAATGCGCTGCAACTCCCCGCCCGAGACCTGGCGCGGCAGGCGCTCCAGCAGACTGGGACAGAGCCGCATGCGCGCCAGCAGATCCTCCAGAGGCTGCCAGTCCAGTCCATGCAGGCGCACCAGATCGCGCAACGACTGACGCAGCGTGACGGTGGGCGCAAAGGCCGCCGCCGGGTCCTGATAGATCTTCTGGAAGGCGGTGCGCGCCAGACCGGCCGCCCGCGTGACCTGTCCGGCATCGGGCCGCAGCAGGCCCAGCACGATATTGCCGAAAGTGGTCTTGCCGACGCCGCTGGGGCCGCTGACGGCGACGATTTCCCCGGCATGCAGACGTGCACTGATGCCGCTGAACAAAGGCTGCTCACCGAAGGACTTGGCCACCTCGCTGAGCTCGACGAGCACGGAGGAGGCCGGAGCCGATGCCGTGGACACGGTCGCTGCCGGTTGCGCCCAGCACGCCGGATCAGCCGCCAGCAGTCGACGCGTGTAGGCGTGCCCGGGCTGCGCCAGCAGTGCTTCAGCCTGGCCGCGCTCGACCATGCGCCCCTCCAGCATCACCGCCAGTTCGCCGCCCAGCGCGCGCGCCAGCCACACATCATGGGTGATGCACAGCAGACTCATGCCCTGCTGCTGCGCCCTCTGCAACAGCGTCAGCACCTCGCCGCGCCGGTCCGCATCCAGCCCCTTGGTCGGCTCATCGATGATCAACAGCGGCGCGCCCGCGGCGTGGGTGGCCAGGAATGCCACGCGCTGGGCCATCCCGCCCGAGATCATGAACGGGTAATGATCGGCCGCCGCCTCCAGCCCCAGGCTGGCCAGGGCCTGCCCGGCCAGCGTACGGGCCTGGCGGCGCGCGCCGCGCAGGCTCTCGTGGCGGCTGTCGGCGGCGGGATGGCTGACCAGCTCATAGGTCTCGGCCACCTGATGCGCCACCGTCATGGTCGGGTCCAGCGCCAGCCAGGGCTCCTGCGGCAGCAGCGCCACGCGCCGCCCCCAGCCGCGCCGGCGTGACGCGGCATCGGCGGCCTCGGTGGTCGCTCCATCGATCTCGATCCGGCCGCTGGCATGCAGGCTGGCCGGCAGATTGCCCATGATGGCCTGGGCCAGCAGCGACTTGCCCGAACCGCTCTCGCCCAGCAGCGTCATCACCCCACCGCGCGCAATGGAGAAATCGATGCCCTGTACCAGCGCGCTCTGGCCGTGCCAGACCGACAGGTCCTGCACCCGCAATGCCGCATTCGAGGAAAGAATGTTCATTCCTGCTCCTTCTGTCCTGACGACAACAGCAAACCCAGCAAGGTGAGGAACAGCACCAGCACCGGCCCGCCCAACAGCCAGGGTGCTTCGCGGTAATACGGCAGCAGTTCGATCATCATCACGCCCAGTTCCGCCGTGGGCGGCTGCAGCCCGACGCCGACGAAACCCAAGGCCGACATCGCCAGCACCGCACCCGCCAGGCCGAAGCGCATCAGCGTCAACAACCGTGGCAGCAGCGCCGGCAGCAGATGGCGGCGCATGATGTAGACGGCCCCGAATCCCAGCAGGCGCGAGGCTTCCACCTGCGGACTGGCCAGCAGGATGCGGCTGGCGGCGCGCACCACGCGGAAATATTCCACCCACAAGGCCAGCGAGATGCCCACATACAAAGGCCAGAAGCCGCCCGGAGCAAAGGCCGCCAGCAGCAACACCAGCAACAGGCCCGGCAGGGCCAGCACGGCATCGGCCAGGGCGGAGAGCACACGCTCGGTCCAGCCGCCGCACCAGGCCGCCAGCAAGCCGATGAGTACCCCGGGGAGCGCCGCCGAGAGCACGCTCAGCAGCGCCAGCGCCAGGGACAGCCGCGCGCCATGCGCCAGTCTTGCCAGCATGTCGCGACCGAGCTGGTCGTAGCCCAGTGGATGGGCCAGGCTGGGCGCTTCAAGAAAGCGCGCCAATTGCTGGCGCGCCGGATCGGCATCGATGAGCAGCGGCCCCAGCCAGGCGAACAGGAAAATCAACAACAGCAGCAACAGGCCCGCGATCTGCGCGGGTCGCCAGCGCCGTGTGCCCGGCTGCAACGGCCATTCGGAGGTAGACGGATTCATGGTCGGCGGCGCGGATCGATGAAGGCGCAGGCGGCATCGACCAGCGCATTGAAGAGAACGAACAACAGGCCCAGCACCAGCGCCGTGCCCTGGATCATCGGCACGTCCCGTCCGAAGATGGCATGCACCAAGGCGTGACCGATGCCGGGCCAGGCGAAGATGGTCTCCACCAGCACCACCCCTTCGACCAGCATCACCAGTTGCACTCCCAGATAGGCCGTGACCGGTGCGGCCACATTGCGCACGCCATGGCGCAGCAAGGCTTGCCCGGGCGTGAGTCCCTTGGTCAGCGCGAAGGCGAAGTAATCGGAGGCGCGCACCTGCACCATGGCATCGCGCGCCACCCGGCAGGACACTGCCGCCAGCCCCAGTGCCAGCGTCAGCGCCGGCAACACAATGCCACCGTGGTCGGTATGCCCAGCTGCCGGCAAGGCGCCCAGCTGCACCGAGAACAGCAGGACCAGCACCAGGCCCAACAGGAAGGAAGGCAAGGCCCGCAACAACACCGACACTGCCAGCGTGGCGCGATCGATCCAGCCACCCGGATGCAGTCCGGCCAGCACACCGAGGGGCGGGCCGATCAGCAGCGACAGCACCATCGCCAGGAAGGACAGGCGCAGCGTGGGGCCCAGCTGATGCGCGATTTCCACCAGCACCGGCAGCGCCGTCACCTGGGACACCCCCAGGTCCAGGTGCAGCAGACGACTCCACCATTGGCTCAAGGCCATGAACCAGGGTTGGTCCAGGCCCAGTTCGGCGCGCACGGCCAGGGCGGCCTCGGTGGTCACCATGTCGTAGCCGTAACGACCGGCGGCGATGCGATAGGCCATGTCGCCCGGCAGCAGGCGTGTCATGAAGAAACAGAGCGTGCCCACCAGCAAGGCCACCAGGGCGGCTTGCAGCAGGCGCTGGCTCAAGGCGCCGGCCAGTTGCCGGCGCGTGGCCGGTGGCAGCAGCAGAAGGCGGGTCAGGTCCATTGCAGGGAAGCGATGCGATAACTGCGTTCGAAGGGATCGATGCTGGCGCCGCGCAGGCGACGACTGACGGCACAGGTCTGGCGATACCACAGCACCGGGATCACCGGCAACTGCGCCTGCAAGACGGCCACGATGCGCTCGCGCTCGGCTCGCCCGGTGTTGGCGTCGCCGCTCGGGAGCGCCGCCAGCCGGGCCAGCAGGGCCGGGACTTCTCCGTCATGCCAGCCCATGGCGCCCCAGTCGCCCCCTTGCGGGCCGAAGTCCTGCAAGAGGCTGGCCACCGGGTCGGGCAGGTTGCCGTAGTTGCGCGCGGCCAGCGCCATCTGCAACTGGCCGCTGCGATGACCGGCCGGGATGTCGCTGGAATTGCCGATCTGTACGCGCACGGCGATGCCGATCTGGCGCATTTCTTCCTGCAGGGCGGTGGCGATGAGCGGCAGCTCGGGACGATCGACGAAGGTGATCAGGCTCAGTTGCAGCTTCTGGCCATCCTTCCAGCGGGCGCCATCGGTACCGAGGCGCCAGCCGGCTTCTTCCAGCAGGCGGCGCGCCTGCCGGAGATCGGTATGCAGCGGCGGCAGGCGGGCATCATGCCAGCGTGCCAGCGACGGCGGCAGCAGTTGCGTCGCACCGAGGTCGGCATCGCGCAGCAAGGCACGGGCGATGCCCTCGCGCTCGATGCCCAGGGAGATGGCGTGGCGCACCCGCACATCGGCCAGAAAAGGATGGCCGGCGTTGAGCTTGAGGATGGTGGTACGCGGCAGCATGGCCGACAGCAGCACGGCATGCGGACTATTCTGCAGCGCGCGGATGCTGGGCGGATCGAGCGAAAAGGCCAGATCGGCCTGGCCGCTCTGGACCAGCAGCGTACGCGTTTCCGCGCGTGAAACGCTAATGTAGCGCGCACGCCGTACCGCCCTGCCCGCCCCGCCCTCCACCCGCTCGACATCAAACTGCTGCGGCAGGCTGATCGACTTGATGCGGAAAGGGCCGCTGCCGAGGATGGCCACTACCTTGCCCCGTGCATCGAAACTGGCCGGCGCCAGGATCTGCGTGGAGTAATGCGTGAGCAGATAAGGCAGCGGGCCGAAGGGCTGGAGCAGAGACACCACCAGATCACTTTGCTGCACAGTCATGGCCGTGATGCCTGCCAGTTGCAGTACACCTGGCAGGACAGCGGCGCGCTGCAGACAGGCCAGGATGCTGGCGGGCGTGACTTCGCTCCCATCGTGGTAGCGCCGTCCGCGGGCCAGCGCAAAGCGCCATTGCAGGCCATCGGCGCTGACCTGCCAGGCCGTCGCCAGCCCCGCCTGCAACTGCCCGGCATCGTCCACCTCCAGCAGGGTCTGCACGACTTCCATGCGGGCGAACATGTACCCGGCGCGGGAGGGATCGAGCCCGGTCAGTTCCCACGGCCCGACCACGGTCAGGACATCGCTGTCGCTCCCGGTGATGGCATGGGCGCTGGCCGCCTCATCGCCATGCGCCCATGCCTGCGGCCACGGGCTGGCGACCAGCAGTGCCAGCAAGGCGCGCCGACGTGACATCTGAGAATAACGCTTCAAGCAAGGCCTCTTCAGAACTTCACGTTCAGCGCCAGCGTGGCGGTACGTTCCTCGCCCGGCATGATCCACACAGTGCTGTAGGAGCTGCTGTAGTAACGCTTGTTGAAGAGATTGTTCAGGTCCAGCGAGAGCTTCATCTTGGGGGTGAACTGCCAGTAGGCCAGAGCACGCGCCGTCACGTAAGCGGGCAGCTTGAAACTGCCGGCCTGGTCACCGGTACGGTTGCCCACATAGTTCAGGCCACCACCGATACCGTAGGGCCTGCCACTTGCAGACGCATCTTCAAACACTGCCAGTACACTTCCCGATACACGCGGCACGTTGATCAGCCGCGAACCGACCGTCAGGGTGTTGTCCTTGCTGACGTAGGCGTCGGTATAGGCCAGGTTGCCGGTCAGCCGCCAGTGGTGGCCCAGACGCGCATTGGCGTCCAGTTCCACGCCCTTGCTGCGCACTTCACCGGCCGCAATCGAGAAGGATGGATTGGCCGGATCGGTGGTCAGCACGTTTTGCTTGCTGATGTCGAACACGGCCAGGGTGGCGCCGCTGCGCTGGTCTTCGCTCTGGAACTTCAGGCCGACTTCGGCCGCACGCGAGGTTTCGGGGCTGAAGGCATTGCCGCTGGCATCGCTGCCGCTGTTGGGGCGGAAGGACTTGCTGGCGCTGACGTAGGCTGACCACGCGGGCGTGACGAGGTAGGTCAGGCCCAGGCGTGGCGAATAGGCGCTCTTGTCCTGGCGGGTGGTGGTGCCGGTGCGCCAGTTGTTCAGAGTGGAACGGAAGCCATCGGCACGTATGCCGGCCAGGAGCTTCCAGCGCTCGCTCAGGCTGATCTGGTCCTGCAGATAGAGCGCGGTACTGATCTGGCGTTCGCTGGTATTGGTGTTGGGGGTGGGGGTGGGCTGCGCCTGGCCGTAGACCGGGTCGTAGATGTTGACGGCATAGGGGGCCGCAGCGCTCGGGTTCACGCGCAACATGCGCTGATCCAGCGTGAGCCAGTCCACTTCGGTCCCCACCAGGACCTCATGCTGTATGCCACCGGTGTGCAGCTTGCCGCCCAGTTCCGCCTGCAGCGCGGTATCGTGCCAGCTGTAGTCGCGGTAGCGGCGCTGGCGGCGCAGGGTGGTATTGTCGGCCTGCAGGGCCGAGGCTTCGGTGGAATAGCCATCCAGCGTGCCATCCTTGTGGAACACACCGGTGCGCAGGTGCCAGTTGTCGTCGAGACGATGTTCCAGGGTCAGCAGGTGATTGGTGTTCTGCATCGTCATGTCGCCATCACCAGGCTCGCCCAGGAAGCGCGAGACCGGCAGCACGCCCGGATTGCCGTTGACGGCGACGATGCCGCGATCCAGCGGCGCCTTCTGGCGCAGGTACTCGCCTTCATAGTTCAGCACGGTACGCTCACTGAGCACCCAGGTGAACGCCGGTGCCAGGAACTGGCGGTCGCTGCTGACGTTGTCGCGGAAGCTGTTTTTGTGCTCGACGGCTGCATTGAGCCGGTAGGCCACTTCGCTGTTGAGCGCCCCGGTGGAGTCCACCGCGCTGCGATAGCCGCCCCGGCTGTCCACCGACAGATCAAGGGAATGGGCCGCCTTGAACTGCGGCTTCTTGGTGACCACGTTGACGGTGCCGCCCGGTTCGCTGTTGCCATAGAGCGCCGCCGCCGGACCCTTGAGGAAATCGATGCTCTCCACGTTGGCGGTATCGCGCGGCGGCGCGTAGCCACGATTGGAGGCGAAACCATTCCAGAGGATGTTCATGCCGCCATTCTCGCTGCCGGAAAACCCGCGGATCGAATAGTTGTCCCACAGCCCGCCAAAGTTGTTCTGCTTGGCCACGCCACTCACGTAGAGCAATACGTCATCCAGGCGCGTGGCCCCGAGGTCGTCCATCAGCTGGCGCGAGACTACCTGCACCGACTGCGGCAGTTCCTGCAGGGGCGTTTCGGTACGGGTGGCGCTGGATGTGGTGCTCTGGCGATACTGCTGGCGCTGACTGGTACCGGTGACGACCACCTGGCCCAGGCCGCTGTCGGTGCCGGTGTTGGTGAGGGCCTCGGCGCTCCAGGCCGGTTGCTGGCCGTAGCCGATGGCGAGCGCGCCCAGCACGGCCGCCCGCAGTGCGGTCATTTTCATCTTTTCCCTTGTGATGTCGTTGTGCTGCGGCTGGGTGCGTGGACTGCCTGGCCGCGATGGAGAGACCGTCTTGCGCGGTCAGGGCGGGATTCTAATGCAACTTTGTTGCAATTATCAAGAGAAATGAATCGCATTTAGAACGCGAGTCCTGCACATGTGGGCAGGATGCACACTCTGCGCGCAGTGCGTGCGCAGTGTAGCGACGCAAACGAGCCTGCGGGTGCGGCATATTGCCGCACCCGCAGGAAGTCTTTACAAGCGAAGCAGGAACGTGCCCCCGTTAAAGCCAGCCCGCCTTGCGCAGCCGCCGCCACAACAGCGTGCAGGCGGTGACGATGCCGCCCAGTACCAGCGGGAAGCTCCATTGCCAGGACAGTCCCGGCATGTGCGCGAAGTTCATGCCGTAGAGGCTGAAGATCATGGTCGGGATGGCCAGGATGGCACCCCAGCCGGCCAGGGTCTGGACGATCTCGTTCTGATGAATGGTGACCTGGGCCAGGTTGATCTGCACGGCCGACTCCACCATTTCGCGCAGGCGGTCGCCGGTATCGATGAAGCGCACCACGTGGTCGTAGATGTCGCGGAAATAAGCCTTGCCTTCCTTGGTGATGAGCCCTTCATGGAAGCGCAGCAATTGCGTACAGACGTCCAGCAGCGGCGTGGCGGCCGAGCGCAGGCGGATCAGCTGGCGCTTCAACTGGTACAGCTCCTGCAGGTAGGCCTTGCCGCTCAAGGCACCCGGATTGAAGAGCTGTTCCTCATACTGGCTGAACTTGGTTTCAAGGTCGTCCATGATGGGACGATAGTTGTCGACCACGAAGTCCATGATCGAATAGAGCACGAAGCTGGGGCCGCGCATGAGCCGCTCGGGCAGCATCTCGCAGTGCTCGCGCACCTTGGCATAGCTGCGCGAGGCGCCATGCCGCACCGTGACCACGAAGCGCGGACCGGTCAAAATGTGAGTCTCGCCGAAGAGCACTTCGCCGCCGGCCAGTTGGGCCGTGTGCAGCACCACGAAGAGGGTGTCGCCGTATTCCTCGATCTTGGGCCGCTGGTGGGCCGCGTAGGCGTCTTCCACGGCCAGCTCGTGCAGGCAGAATTCTTCCTTGATCTTGTTCATCAGTTCGACATTGGGCTCCAACAGGCCCAGCCAGACGAATGTGCCCTCCTCTTCCAGCACGTCGCTGATGTCGTCGAGGCTGATGTCGCGCAGCTTTTTGCCCTTCTTGTAGACCGTGCAATTGACGATCATGGCGGGATCGATCATGTCTCTTTCCTGTTCTTGTCAGATCAGCCGGTGCGCCAGCGCAGGCGCTGCTTGAAGACCTGGGCCATGATCACGCCGGCCAGCGTGATGAGCCCACCAATGGCGTGGTAGGCGTGCAATTGCTCGCCCAGCGCCAGCACTGCAATGATGACAGTGAAGACCGGCATCAGGTTCACGAAAATGGCACAGCGGCTGGCCCCCAGATACGCCACGCCGCGCATCCACAGGAACTGCGAGAGGATGGAAGCGGCAATCCCCGCATACAGCAGGATGGGCAGGTTATCGCGCGTGATCGGCGAATGATGGCCCAGCACGTAACCGGGAAAGAGCAGCACCACCGCCGTCAGCACCTGCATGTAGAGCAGTTGCCAGGTACGCAGCGGCAGCGCCCAGCGACGCAGCATGACGCCATAGAGTCCATAGGCGATGGTGGCCAGCAGCATGAGCAGGTCACCCGTGACCACGCCCTGGTCGAACAGCGCCAGCGGATGGCCGCGCCCGATCAGCACCGCCAGGCCGAAAAGCGAGAGGATGCCACCGGCCAGGGTGCCGATCGTCGGCGGCTCAGAGAGCAGCTTGATGCTCAGTACCAGCGTGAGCAGCGGCATGAGCGAGGCGATGATGCCCATGCTGGTGGCAGAGGCCGTGGCCGCGGCGAAATACGCCAGACTCTGGAACAACACCATGCCCAGCAGGGCCAGCACCAGGATCTTGCCCAGGTGAGGACGGATCTGCGCACGCGCCGCCCAGGTCGGGCGCGCCAGGAAGGGCGACATCAGCAGCGCCGCCAGCACCCAGCGGTAGAAGGAGATATCCTCCGGCGCAATCACCCCTGCCGACATCTTGCTGATGACGGTATTGCCGGCCCAGATCAGGACCGCGCCCAGCGGAAACCACAGGGACTTGTACGTCATGGGCTGCATGCTTCTCCTCGTTGTGCCGTGGCCGGACGTGGGTGCGTCAGGCCGGCTTGTTGTCCTGCTGGCCCGCCATCTCGGCACCGGCATTCGGCGGCAGCTGGCGCAGCATCAGCAGCGCCAGCGAGGCCACCGCGCCCACCACCAGGAAGGCCGGCCAGAAGTCCTGTGCCACCAGCGTGGCATGGCCCTGGATTTCATTGGACATCTGCAGTGCAAACCCGGCCAGCACCACGCCCATGCCGATGGACAATTGCTGCGCTACGCTGGCCATGCTGGTGGCCTGGCTCAGGCGCACCTTGTCGACATCGGCGTAGGAAATCGCATTGAGACTGGTGAACTGCAACGACCGGAAGCAACCACCGATGAGCAGGATGATCACCATCAGCAGGTAAGGCGTCTGCGGCGTGAAGGTGGCCATGGCCCACAGCCCCAGCACGCCCAGCGCGCCATTGACCAGCAATACGCGGCGAAACCCGTAGCGACGCAGGAAGCGCGCGGCGATGGTCTTCATGAACATCGCACCGGCGGCCGATGCACAGGTCAGCAGGCCCGAATGGAAAGGCGTATAGCCAAAGCCCAGTTGCAGCATCAGCGGCAGCAGGAAGGGAATGGCACCGATGCCCACGCGATAGAGTGAACCGCCGAACACACCGGCACGCAAGGTCGGAATCTTCAGCAATGCCAGATCGATCAGCGGTGCCGTGGTGCGGCGTGCATGCCACACATAGGCACACAGAAACAGAGCCCCCGCCACCACACAGGCCAGCGAGATATCCCCCGCGACCAGATGGCGGCCCGAGGTGGCCAGGCCCATCATCAGCAGCGAGCAGCCCAGCGCCGAGAGGATGAAACCCAGGATGTCCAGGCGGGCTACCTGCTCGGCCTTGAGGTCGGGAATGAAGCGCGTGGCCAGATAGAGTCCGAGAATGCTGATGGGAATGTTGATGAAGAAGATCCAGCGCCAGTGGAAGTACGTGGTGATGAAACCACCCAGCGGCGGCCCCAGCACCGGGCCGAACAAGGCCGGGATGGTGAGATAGGACAAGGCCTTGACCAGGTTGACCTTCTCCACGCTGCGCAGGATCACCAGGCGTCCGACCGGCACCATCATGGCCCCGCCGATGCCCTGCAGGAAGCGGGCGGCGACGAAGTGCGGCAGGGTCGAGGAGACCCCGCACAGGACGGAGCCCAGCATGAAGACGCAGATGGCCGCGCGGAAGATGGTGAGCGAACCGAAGCGGTCGGCCATCCACCCGGAAATCGGAATGAAGACCGCCAGCGAGACCAGATAGGAGGTCAGCGCCAGCTTGAGTGAAATCGGATCGACGTGCATGTCCAGCGCCAGCGCCGGCAGCGAGGTCGAGATGACGGTGGAATCCATCTGTTCCATGAACAGCGCACAGGCGACGATCAAGGGAATGATGAAGGTGCGGGGAATGGCCATGAGCAAGAAAGAATGAAGGGGCAGCCGGGCCGCATGCAGCCACAATGACCGGGCTTGCAAGCCGCCCGGCAAGCCTTGCAGTATACCTTTTACGCTATCATGCTGCCGGCGGCCGCCCTGGCCCCTCCCCTCGCTGTCATCGCTGCCCACGCCTCATGAACGAATGTTTCGCCCTCCTCGACGACCACCAGGCCAGCCCGGCCGAACCGCGCTCGCGCCTCTACACCGGGCATGTGCGCACGCTGGCCTGCACCGATGCCGCGCACTTCCCGGCGATGCTGGACGAGATGCAGGCAGCGCTGGCCGAGGGACAGCACGCCGTGGCCTTGTGGCGCTATGAACTGGGCGCGGCGCTGCAGCGCCTGCCGCATCACCCGCTGTCCGGCCCCCTGGCGCGCGTGCTCTTGTTTGCCCACTGCGCGCCTCTGTCTGCTGCCGAAGTGGATGCGTGGCTGTCCACCCAAGTACGCTCCGACAGCGCCGGCATCACCCGTCTGCGCAGCAGCGTCGATGAGACCGCTTTCACTGCGGCCATCGATCGTATCCGCGATTACATCGCAGCCGGTGATACCTACCAAGTCAACTACACCTATCGCCTGCACTTCGACGTGCTGGGCGACCCCATCACCCTGTACCGCCGCCTGCGTGCACGCCAGCCGGTGCCGTATGGTGCGCTGCTGCGCGATGAGAGCGGTGGCATGGTGCTCTCGTGTTCGCCGGAACTGTTCGTCGCCCATCAGCAGGGAACGCTGAAAGCCAAGCCCATGAAGGGTACCGCGCGGGCCGTACCGGTCGGAGAGGAAGGTGCGGACACGCTCAATGCGCAACGCGCCCTGGCCCTGTCCCACGATGAAAAGAACCGCGCAGAAAACCTGATGATCGTCGACCTGCTGCGCAACGACCTGGGCCGCGTGGCAGTCCCGGGCTCGGTGCAGGTACCGCATCTGTTCGACGTGCGTCGCTACGGCCAGGTGCTGCAGATGACCTCCACCATCCGCGCCCGCCTGCGCGCGGACGTCACCCTGGCCGATGCGATTGCTGCGCTCTACCCTTGCGGCTCGATCACCGGTGCGCCCAAGCGCCGCACCATGGAGATCATCGACGAGCTGGAAACCGAAGCGCGCGGACTCTATACCGGGGCCATCGGCTGGTTCGAGGCGCCGCGCGCGGGCGGGCATGCCATTGGGGATTTCTGCCTCTCGGTGCCGATCCGCACGCTGGAGCTGCAAGCCCCGCAGCAGGGCATGCGCAGCGGCGTGATGGGTGTGGGTGCAGGCATCGTCCACGACAGCGAGGCTGCCTCCGAATTTGCGGAATGCCAGCTGAAATCAGGTTTCCTCACGGAATTGACACAAAGCTTCACGCTCTTCGAAACCATCCATGCCACCCGCAGCGGTTGCCGCCATCTGGCGCTGCATCTGGAGCGTCTGAAGCAATCTGCTTCACTACTGGGCTATCCCTTCGATGCGACGGCCATCCGAGCACAACTCGATGCGCGCTGTGCTGAACTTTCCGACCAGACGGCCTATCGCCTGCGGCTGGCGCTGGATATCCACGGTGGCATCGCGATCCAGCATGCGGTGCTGACCCCGTTGAGTACGCCGGTCAAGGTCTTCCTGGCGGACACGGCCACCGACAGCCATGACCCCTTCCTGCGCCACAAGAGCAGCCAGCGCGCCCGCTACGACGCCGCCTGGCAAGAAGCCGAACGGCGCGGCGGCTTCGACCTGCTGTTCTTCAATGAACGCGATGAACTGACCGAGGGCGGCCGCAGCAATGTCTTCGTCAAGATCGGCGGCCGCTGGTGCACGCCGCCGCTGGCTTGCGGGGTCTTGCCGGGCGTCATGCGGCAGGTGCTGCTGGCCGATCCGCAATGGGATGCCGTGCAAGTCGTCATCACCCGCGCCGACCTGATGGCAGCGCAGGAGATCGTGGTCTGCAATGCCTTGCGCGGGGCGCTGCCGGCGGTACTGGTCACCGCCTGAGCACGCTCCATACGCAACTCGGATCAACGCAGCGCTGCGTTGTCCTTCAGGCCCCTGGCCTTGTCAGCCGTCTGCTGCTGCAGCGGGCCGAGGTCATCCAGGCTATGCCCGTCCCAGCCCCCGCCCAGCGCCTTGGCCAGCAGTACGCTGGCGGCCATGCGGCGGTTGAGGATACTGAGCGAAGTCAGCTCGGCCGACAGCGCAGTGGCCTGGGCCGTGATGACGTTGACGTAGCTCACCGTCCCCGCCTTGTACTGGTTGGTCACCAGCGTAACGGCCTGGCGCGCAGCCTGCAGGGCCTCGCCCTGCACGGCCGCTTCCTGCTCCAGGATGCGCAGCGCGGCGAGGTTGTCTTCCACTTCCTGGAACGCCGTCAGCACCGTCTGCTTGTAGGTGGCCACCGTCCCGTCATAGGTGGCGATGGCCTGATCGGTGGCCGCTGCGCGCGCACCACCATCGAAAATGGTCTGCGCCAGTTGCGGGCCCAGCGACCACACACGTCCCGGCAGCGTGAACCAGTCGGCGAAGGTGGAGCTCTGATAACCGCCCGAGGCCGACAGCGTCAGGCTGGGGAAGTAGGCGGCCTTGGCCACGCCGATCTTGGCATTGGCCGAGGCCACGCGGCGCTCGGCAGCGGCCACATCGGGACGACGCTCCAGCAGCATCGACGGCACCCCCTGCGGCACCGGCGGCGCCACCGCCGTGAGCGGCGCGCGCGGCAGCGAGAACTGGGCCGGCGTCTTGCCCACCAGCAGCGCGATGGCGTGCTCCACCTGCGCCCGTGTGACGCCATTGTCCAGCGCCGACGCCTGGGCCGATTTCAGTTGCGTCTGCGCCTGGATCACGTCGGACTTGGCCGCCAGCCCGGCGGCATACTGGTTCTGCGTGACTTGCAGCGAGCGCTGGTAAGCCTGGACCGTGTCTTCCAGCAATTGCTGCTGGGCATCCAGCACGCGCAGTTGCAGATAGTTCTGCGCCAGCTGGGCCTGCGCCGACAGGCGCGCTGCGGCGAGATCGGCTGCACTGGCCTGGGCGCTGGCCTGGCTGGATTCGACGTCGCGCCGCACCTTGCCCCAGATGTCCGCTTCCCACGAGGCCGTCAGCGAGAAGGTATAGGCGTTGCGCACGCTGCCCGATGAACTGGACGAGGTGGACGTGCCGGAGGATGTGGCTGAGGACGAACCGGCAGAGCCGGAGCGCCCGCGCGAGGCACCGGCCGAGGCCGACAGCGTGGGCGCATAGGCCGAGCGCGAACTTTGCACCAGCGCCACGGCGCTGCGGAAATTGGCTTCGGCCAGGGCCAGGTTCTGGTTGGAGATGTCGACCTGATCGGCCAGCGCATTCAATTGCGGATCGCCAAACATTTCCCACCACTTGCCATCGGCCATCAGGTCACGCGGCTGGGCCGGCTTCCAGTGCTGGCCTTCCTTGAAGACGGCCGGGCCGGTGTCCATCTGCGGACGGACATAGTCAGGCCCCACCGAGCAGGCTGCCAGCGCGAAGCTGGCTGCCAGCACCGCCAGCAGCGGCTTGAGTTTGAACAGGTCTTGTTGCGTCATGCGTTTCTCCATGGCGGCAGCCTCAGGCCGCCGAGGTTTCTGTCTTGTTCTTGCGGCCGAAACGGCGGCGGCCCCAGGCGCTCAGGCGTTCCATGTACAGATACACCACCGGGGTCGTGTAGAGCGTGAGCAGCTGGCTCACCACCAGCCCGCCCACAATCGAGATGCCCAGCGGCTGGCGCAGTTCAGCGCCATCGCCGTGGCCGATGGCCAGCGGGATGGCGCCCAGGAGCGCGGCCATGGTGGTCATCATGATGGGGCGGAAGCGCAGCTTGCAGGCCTCGAAGATGGCGTCGCGCGGTGACAGGCCGCGATTGCGTTCGGCATCGATGGCGAAGTCCACCATCATGATGGCATTCTTCTTGACGATGCCGATCAGGAGGATCACGCCGATCAGCGCGATGAGGCTGAAGTCGGTGCCGGTCACCATCAAGGCCAGCAGCGCCCCCACGCCCGCCGAGGGCAGCGTGGAAATGATGGTGATGGGATGGATCAGGCTTTCGTACAGAATGCCCAGCACGATATAGACCGCCAGCAAGGCCGTCAGGATCAGGATGGGCTGGCTGGAGGTGGAGGCCTGGAAGGCATTGGCCGTGCCCGCGAAGGTGCCCAGCACGCTGGTGGGTACGCCCAGTTGCGCCATGGCGCGGTCAATGGCGGCGGTGGCCTGCGACAGCGAGACCCCCTCGGCCAGGTTGAAGGACAAGGTCGAGGCCACGAACTGGCCCTCATGGCTGACCGACAGCGCCGTGGTGGTGGGCTCGAAGCGTGAGAACGCCGCCAGCGGAATCTGGCGCGAGGCCGCCGTCGAGATGGTCTGCGCCAGCCCGGTATTGGCGTTCAACTTGCCCGAGGCCGACAGCGCCGGCGGGGTCGACAGGCTGGAGGTGGTGGGCGAGAGATTGGAGGAACCGGCCAGGCTGACGTAGGTATCGCGCAGGATCTCCGGGCTCTGCCAGTATTGCGGTGCGGCTTCCATCACCACGTGGTACTGGTTCATGCCGCTGTAGATGGTGGAGATCTGACGCTGGCCGAACAGGTCGGACAAGGTCGAGTCGATCAGCTGCGGCGTGACCCCGGCACGCATGGCCGTCTCGCGGTCGATGGTCAGGGTGGTCTGCAGGCCGTTGTCCTGCTGGTCGGTGCTGATGTCTTCGAGCTCCTTGAGGTTGGACAGCGCCAGGCGTATCTTGGGCTCCCAGATGCGCAAGAGGCCCACATCGTCGGACTTGAGCGAATATTCATACTGCGAATCGCTCTGGCGCGCACCGATGCGGATGTCCTGTACCGGCACCAGAAACACCCGCGCACCGGCCACTTTGGCGGTCTTGATGCGCAGCCGCGCGACCACCTTGTCGGCACTGTCTTTTCGTTCAGAGAGGGGCTTGAGCGTGACATACATGAAGCCGCCATTGCGCCGCTGTCCACCGGTGAAGGCCACCACATCGGACACATCCGGATCGGCCTTGACGATATCGATGAACTCGTTGAGCTTGGTGCGCATGGCCTGGAAGGAGATGGCCTGGTCGCCACGGATGCCGCCGATCAGGCGCCCGGTATCCTGCTGCGGGAAGAAGCCCTTGGGGATGGCCTTGTAGAGGTAGACATTCAGGGCGATGGTGGCCAGGAGAATGAGCATCATCAGCGGTGCCGCACGGAGCGCCCAGGCCAGGGTGCGCTCGTAGGCCAGCAGCATGTCGGCGAAGATGGCCGCGCTCTGGTCGGCGATCTTCTGCAGCCAGGGATGACGGCGTTTGCGGCGGGCCTCATCGGCCTGCGGATCATGGCGCAGCAGTTGCGCACACATCATCGGCGTGGTGGTCAGCGACACCACCAGCGAGACCAGAATGGCCACCGACAAGGTGATGGCGAACTCGCGGAAGAGCCGCCCGACGATGCCCTCCATCATCAGAATGGGAATGAAGACGGCGATCAGCGAGATGCTCATCGACAGCACCGTGAAGCCCACTTCGCGCGCTCCCAGCAAGGCCGCCTTGTAAGGCTTCATGCCGGCCTCGATGTGGCGCGAGATGTTCTCCAGCACCACGATGGCATCATCGACCACGAAGCCGGTGGCAATGGTCAGCGCCATCAGCGAGAGATTGTCGAGGCTGAAACCGGCCAGGTACATGATGCCGAAGGTGCCGATCAGCGAGACCGGCACGGCCACTGCGGGGATCAACGTGGCCCGCGCATTGCGCAGGAACAGGAACACCACCATGATCACCAGCGCCACCGAGAGCATCAGGGTGAATTCGGTTTCCTTCAAGGAGGCGCGAATGGTGGGAGTGCGGTCCAGCACCACCTTCATGTCGATGGCGGCCGGAATCGATGCCTGCAACTGCGGCAGCAGCGCACGCACGCTATCGACCGTCTCGATGATGTTGGCGCCGGGCTGGCGGTTGATGATGATCAGCACCGAGGGCTTGCCGTTGGAAGAACCGGCATTGCGCACATCGGCCACCGAGTCGCGCACCTCGGCCACGTCCTGCACCCGAACCGGCGTACCGTTGCGATATGCAACGATCAGCGGGGCATATTCGGCGGCGGTCTTGGCCTGGTCGTTGGCATAGATCTGCCAGTTGCGGCCATCGTCCTCCAGCAAGCCCTTGGGACGGTTGGCATTGGTGGCAGCCACGGCCGTGCGCACATCCGCGCTGCCGATACCGTACTTGTTCAGGGCCGTGGGGTTCAACTCGATGCGCACCGCCGGCTGCGAGCTGCCGCCCACGCTCACCTGCCCCACGCCGCGTACCTGCGACAGTTTCTGCGCCACGATGCTGTCGGCGGCGTCGTACATCTGGCCCTGGGTCATGGTGTCCGACGTCATGGCCAGGATCAGGATGGGCGCATCGGCCGGGTTGACCTTGCGATAGGTCGGGTTGCTCGGCATGCCGGTAGGCAGCAGGTTGCGCGCGGCATTGAGCGCGGCCTGCACGTCGCGGGCGGCACCGTCGATATCGCGGCTCAGGTCGAACTGCAAGGTGATGCGGGTGGAGTTCTGGGAGCTGGTCGAGGTCATCTCGGTCACGCCCGCAATGGCGCCCATAGCGCGTTCCAGTGGCGTGGCCACGGTTGCAGCCATGGTCTCGGGGCTGGCCCCGGGCAGCGAGGCCGAGATCGAGATGGTCGGATAATCCACCTGCGGCAGCGGCGAGACCGGCAGCAGGCGGAAGGCCACCATGCCGGCCAGCGCAATGCCAATGGTCAACAGCGTGGTCGCGATGGGCCGCTTGATGAAGGGAAGCGAGATATTCATGCGCGCATCCGCTTACACCGCAGGCGGCAGGGTGGCCGGTTTGCCGTCATCGTCATCCTCGCCGCCATGGCCCGGTTCGCGCAGTCCGAAGCGCGCGCGCAGGCGGCGGCCCAGGCTGTCGAAACCGAGATAGATCACCGGCGTGGTGAACAAGGTCAGCACCTGCGACACCAGCAGACCACCCACCATGGTGATGCCCAGCGGCTGGCGCAGCTCGGAACCGACCCCGGTTCCCAGCATCAACGGCAGCGCCCCCAGGAGCGCTGCCATGGTGGTCATCAGGATGGGGCGGAAGCGCAGCAGGCAAGCCTGGTAGATCGCCTCGCGCGGACTCTTGCCTTCATGCCGTTCGGCTTCCAGGGCGAAGTCGATCATCATGATGGCATTCTTCTTGACGATGCCGATCAGGAGAATGATGCCGATGATGCCGATGATGCCCAGGTCCGTGCCCGAGATCATCAGCGACAGCAAGGCACCCACACCCGCCGAGGGCAAGGTGGAGAGGATGGTGATGGGATGGATGTAGCTCTCGTAGAGCACGCCCAGCACGATGTACATGGTGATGATGGCCGCCAGGATCAGCCACAGCGTGTTGGACAGCGAGGCCTGGAAGGCCAGCGCCGCGCCCTGGAAGTTGGTGACGGTGGAGTCGGGCATGCCGATCTCGTCTTCGGCCACCTTGATGGCCTTGACCGCCTCGCCCAGGGAAGCGCCCTTGGCCAGGTTGAAGGAGATGGTCGCCGCCGGGAACTGGCCGATGTGGTTCACCACCAGCGGGGCCGTGCGTTCGGTCACGGTGGCAATCGAGGACAGCGGCACCTGGCCGCCGGCGGAGGTGACCAGGAAGATGCTGTCCAGCGCTTCAGGCCCGCGCTGGAATTCCGGCTTGACCTCCATCACCACGCGATACAGGTTCGATTGCGTGTAGATGGTGGAAATCAAGCGCTGGCCGAAGGCGTTGTAGAGCGCATTGTCGATGGCGGCCGTGGTGATGCCCAGGCGCGAGGCGGCATTGCGGTCGATCTCGATATAGGCCTGCAAGCCCTGGTCCTGCAGGTTGCTGGCCACGTCGGCCAGTTGCGGCACCTGCTGCAGACGCGCGATCAGCTTGGGCACCCAGGTGCTCAGAGTGGTCGGGTCGGCGTCTTCCAGCGTGAACTGGTATTGCGTGCGCGAGACGCTGTCTTCGATGGTCAGATCCTGCACCGGCTGCATGTAGAGCGTCACGCCCGGCACCTCTTGGGTGAGCTTGGGTTGCAGGCGGCGGATCACGTCGGAGGCCGAGACATCACGCTCTTCATGCGGCTTCAGATTGATGAGCATGCGGCCGCTGTTGAGCGTAGCGTTGGTGCCGTCCACTCCGATGAAGGAGGACAGGCTTTCCACCGCCGGATCTTCCAGCACCACCTTGGCCAGCTGCTGCTGCTTCTCGCCCATGGCGCCGAAGGAGATCGATTGCGTGGCCTCCGAGATACCCTGGATGACACCGGTATCCTGCAGCGGGAAGAAACCCTTGGGCACGAACACGTAGAGCAGCACGGTCAGGCCCAGTGTGGCCACTGCCACCAGCAGGGTCAGCTTCTGGCGTTGCAACACCCATTCCAGCATCACGCCATAGCGCGCGATGATGCGGTCGAAGAAAGCCTGGCTCTTGTGATAGAACCAGCCCTGCTGTTGTTCCGGCTGGTGGCGCAAGAGGCGCGCGCACATCATCGGCGTGAGCGTGAGCGAGACCACGGCGGAGATGAGGATGGAGACCGCCAGCGTGACCGCGAATTCATGGAACAGTCGACCGACCACATCACCCATGAAGAGCAATGGAATCAGCACGGCGATGAGCGAGAAGGTCAGCGAGATGATGGTGAAGCCAATCTGCTCGGCGCCCTTGAGTGCGGCCTGCATGGGCTTCATGCCCTCTTCGATGTAACGCGAGATGTTCTCGATCATGACGATGGCGTCATCGACCACGAAGCCGGTGGCAATGGTCAGCGCCATGAGCGTGAGGTTGTTGATCGAAAAGCCCGCCAGGTACATCACCGCGAAGGTGCCCACCAGCGACAGCGGCACCGCCACGCTGGGGATGATGGTGGCGGGCACGTTGCGCAGGAAGACGAAGATCACCATCACCACCAGCGCCACCGAGAGCAGCAGCTCGAACTTCACGTCCGCCACCGAAGCGCGGATGGTGGTGGTGCGGTCGGTCAGGATGTGGACATCGATGGCGCCGGGCAGGCTGGCCTGCAACTGCGGCAGGATCTTCTTGATGCTGTCGACCACGGCGATCACGTTGGCACCGGGCTGGCGCTGGATGTTCACGATCACCGCCGGCTGCTGGTTGGCCCAGGCGCCCAGGCGGACGTTTTCTGCACCGTCGACCACATCGGCCACATCCGAGACGCGGATGGGCGCACCGTTCTTGTAGGCGATGATCAGGTTGCGGTATTCATCGGCCGAGCGCAGCTGGTCGTTGGCGTCAATGGTTGAGGCGCGCGTGGGGCCGTCGAAACTGCCCTTGGCCTGGTTGACGTTGGCGTTGCCGATGGCCGTGCGCACGTCATCCAGGTTCAGGCCCAGCGCGGCCACGGCGCGCGGATTGATCTGCATGCGTACGGCCGGACGCTGGCCGCCCGACAGGCTCACCAGACCGACGCCGGACAACTGCGAAATCTTTTGCGCCAGACGGGTATCGATCAGGTCCTGCACCTTGGGTAGCGGAATGGTCCTGGAGGTGACCGCCAGCGTGATGATGGGCGTATCGGCTGGATTGACCTTGCTGTAGACCGGCGGCATCGGCAGATCCGAGGGCAGCAGGTTGCTGCCGGCATTGATGGCGGCCTGCACTTCCTGCTCGGCCACGTCCAGGCTGAGATCAAGATTGAATTGCAGCGTGATCACCGAGGCCCCGCCGGAGCTGGTGGAAGACATCTGCTTCAAGCCCGGCATCTGGCCGAACTGGCGTTCCAGCGGTGCGGTGACGGAGGAGGTCATCACGTCCGGACTGGCACCGGGATAGAGCGTGACCACCTGGATGGTCGGGTAATCGACTTCGGGCAGGGCCGACAGCGGCAAGAGCCGGTAGGCGACGATGCCCACCAGCAGGATCGCCAGCATCAGCAAGGATGTGGCGACCGGCCGCAGGATGAACTGGCGCGAGGGATTCATGCGTGAGCCTTGTGCAGATTGGGCAAATCGGACTGAGGGTGCTTACTTGGCGCCGTTGGCGTTGCCTGCATTGTTGGCGCCGCCTTCGCGCTGGCGGCGCAGCTCCATCATCTTCTGGCGACGCTGGTCTTCGGGCAGCTTCTTGATTTCTTCGCCGAATTCACCGGCATCGATGCGCTTGTTGAGTTCGGCCCAGCGCTTCTGCCGCTCTTCCGGACTCAGGTTGGCCTCGCCGCCCTGGGCCGCTTGACCGCCCTGCCCCCGCTTGCCAGGGCGACGTTCCGGATTCTCGGTGGTGAGCTTGTTGGCCGGATCATCGGCGCCGCCGCGCGTGACCGCTTCCACCTTGGCGCCTTCGCGCAGGCGGTCGATGCCATCGATGACCACGGTTTCACCGGCGCTGATGCCATCGGTGATGACGGTCTGGTCATCCTGCACCGGGCCGGTCTTGACCGGGCGCACGGTGACGGTGTTGTCCTGCTTGACCACATACACGAACAAGCCCTTGGCCCCGCGCTGGATGGCGGCCGTGGGGATGACGGTGGCGCCCTTCTCGGTCTTGAGTTGCAGGCGGATGTTGACGAACTGGCTGGGGAAGAGCGCGTAATCGGTATTGGGGAACTGGGCCTTGAGCTTGACCGTGCCGGTGGTGGAGTCGACCACGTTATCGATGGTCAACAACACGCCATCGGCCAGTTTCTTCTTCTGCTCGCGGTCCCAGGCCTGGGCCGGCAGCTTGCGGCCGCTCTGCAGTTGCTGCAAGACCTTGGGGATATTGTCTTCGGGGATGCTGAAGATGGCCGTGATCGGCTGCAACTGGGTGATGATGACCAGCCCATTGGTATCGCTGGTGGTGACGTTGTTGCCCACGTCGGCCTGGCGCAGGCCGAGGCGGCCGCTGATCGGGGCGGTGACGCGGGTGAACGACAATTGCAGACGGGCGCTGGCGACACTGCCTTCATCGGCCTTGACCGTGCCCTCGTATTGCTTGACCAGCGCGGCCTGGGTATCGACCTGCTGGCTGGCAATCGAGTCCTGCGACAGCAGGGTCTGGTAGCGCTTGAGATCCAGCCGGGCCGAGGCGAGCAAGGCGCGATCGCGCGCCAGCTGCCCTTCGGCCTGGGTCAGCGCGGCCTGCAGCGCACGCGGATCGAGCTCGGCCAGCAGCTCACCGGCCTTGACCACCTGGCCTTCCTTGTAATGCAGCTTCATCAGTTGTCCATCCACGCGGGCCCGCACGGTGGCCGTGGCCGTCGGGGTCACCGAACCCAGACCGTTGAGGAACACATCCACGTTCTGCACCTGGGCCGTGGCCACGCCCACCGGCATGGTCTGGCTGCCAAAGGCGCCGGCACCGGGGCGCCGCGCACCCGGCCCACCAGGGCCACCGGGACGTCCGCCCGGGCCACCCATGGCCGCCATCTGCTCCTGTTCGGTCTTCTTCTTGGACCACCATTTGGCGCCGCCACCTGCGGCCAGCACCGCTACCAGGACCCAGAACCACCAGCGGCGCAGAATGCTGCCACGGGAAGAGCTGTTGGAGGGAGACGGCTGCCGGGAATTGGGAGTATTTGTCATGTCAGGAAAACCTGTGAACCGATCAAGTCGGCGGGCTGGCACGCAGTGTACCCAGCTATTGCCGCCATTGCACGATGTGCCAACGAGAACAGCCTTGCGGGCAAACGCAAGGCTGTCGGGTGGAACTGCACGCTGCGCCGGTATCAGGCTTGCACCGGCGCAGCGGCAGGTCATGCCTGCCCCGGTTTAGTTGGCCGGCGGGGCATCCGGAGCCGGCTTGCCGCCATGCGGGGAACCCTTGCGGTCGCCGTGGCGCATGTGTTCCATCTTTTCCCAACGATGGCGCTCCATCTTGGCGTGCTCGGCATCGAAGATCTTCTGCTGCTCCGGCGACAGAGTGGCGTAGAAGTCCTTGGTGGCGGCGATGCGCTGCTCGGCGAAGGCTTCACGCTTGCGCATCATGTCAAGCTGCTTGTCCAGACGTTCCGGGGTGCTCAGCTTGGCCCATTCTGCCTTGTCGGGACGGCCGGCCGGGTCGAACGGGGCCGGTTTGGTCTTGTCGAGGAAGAGCTTCCAGGCGGCTTCCTGGGAGGCGGTGATCTTGAGCTTGTCGTGCAGCTCGGCCTGGTGCTTGGCGCGCATCTGCTCGAACTTGGCGATCTGTTGCGGGCTTGGCGCATGACCTTGCGGGCCGCCCGGGGGCATCTGGGCAAAGGCCGACAGGGTGACGGCGCTGATGCTTACGGCGGCGACGCCGGCCAGGATACGGTTCTTGAATGTCAACATGGCTTGCTCCTTTCAGGGGGTGGTGCTCGTTATGCTTTTGAACAGCGACGTGCTGTCCTGGCATGGTTCCCATTAAACCGGCGGCGTGTATCAAGGATTTTTCCGCTGTGGCGTCATTTGTATCGTTTTGTATATACGCGGGCCGCGCAGGTATCGTTTTATTTCTGCCCTGCTCCTTGTAAAGACCCGATACAAATCCCCCCTGCAGGGACGGACAAGTTCGGCATAATGCGGTCCATGGATACAAATACTCACATCCTCGTCGTCGATGACGACCGCGACATCCGCACCCTGCTGGCCGAATATCTGGACAGCAATGGCCTGCGCACCCTGACCGCCACCAATGGCAGCGAAATGCGCCGGGTACTGGAAGAGTCGCGCGTGGACCTGATCGTGCTGGATCTGACCCTGCCCGGCGAAGACGGTCTGACCATCTGCCGCAACCTGCGCGCCACCTCCTCGGTACCGGTCATCATGCTGACCGCGCGCGGCGAGCCGCTGGACCGCATCCTGGGGCTGGAGATGGGCGCCGATGACTACCTGGCCAAGCCCTTCGAGCCGCGCGAACTGTTTGCCCGCATCCGCAGCGTGCTGCGCCGTACCCAGGCGCTGCCGCCCAACATGGCCCAGCCGGACGTTGCCACCATGCGCTTTGCCGGCTGGACCCTGGATCTCACCGCGCGTCACCTGGTGAGCCGGGAGGGTGTGGTGGTGGCCTTGTCGGGGGCGGAATTCCGGCTGCTGAAGGTGTTCCTCGACCATCCCAACCGCGTGCTCAACCGCGACCAGTTGCTGGAGCTCACGCAAGGCCGCGAATCCGATCCCTTCGACCGTTCGGTGGATATCCAGATCAGCCGCCTGCGCCAGAAGCTGGGCGATGATGCGCGTACCCCCACCATCATCAAGACCGTGCGCAACGAGGGCTACGTGCTGGCCACGACCGTGACGGCCGAAGGGACGGGCCGCCCGGGATGAAGAATTTCCTCGGCTCCATCGGCAACCGCATCTTCTTCCTGCTGCTGGGCGGTATCGTGGTGGCGGTGTTTGCCACCAACTGGCTGGCCGGCAACGAGCGCCGCAATATCTTGCGTGAGCTGCGCTTCCAGCATCTGGCCGACCGCGTCGAGCAGATCGTGCAGGCGGTGGACAACATCCCTCCCGCGCAACGGCCCATCGTGCTGCAGGCGGCGACCAACTTCGGTTTCGAGGCGCGCATGGTGGACGACATGAACGACGCCATCGGCTCCAATGTCAGCAGCAGCAGTCCCTTGATCGAGATGCTGCAGGCGCGCCTGGGCGAGGACCGCAAGATCGCCGTGCAGCGTGAGAGCGAATGCCCGCCGCTGCATGCCGATGACGGGCGTGGACCGCGCCGCGATACCTGTCGCGTCATCTACATCAGCCTGCATGACCAGGCGCTCATGCGCCTGCGCCTGCACCAGCCGGGCGAGCCCCCGGCCCTGCGCGGGCGCGGCGGACCGGGCGGGCCGGCCGGTCTGTTCGGTCTGCAATATATCCTGCTGTTCCTGGTACTCATTGCCATGCTGGCGTGGCTGGTGGCGCGCATGGCCACCCGCCCTATCCGCCAGCTGGCGCAAGCCGCTTCGCGCCTGGGCCGCGACATCGACCACGCCCCGCTGGCCGAAACCGGTCCCACCGAAATCCGCCAGGCGGCCCATGCCTTCAACGCCATGCAGGGACGCATCCGTCGCCAGATCCAGCATCGC
This sequence comes from Herbaspirillum sp. C7C8, assembly GCF_022627875.1. Classification (NCBI taxonomy): domain Bacteria; kingdom Pseudomonadati; phylum Pseudomonadota; class Betaproteobacteria; order Burkholderiales; family Oxalobacteraceae; genus Herbaspirillum; species Herbaspirillum sp. C7C8. The sequence continues at coordinate 227,847 of NZ_JABXGG010000002.1, read as the reverse complement.
ACCCACATGCTGGCGGCCATCACGCATGACCTGCAGACACCCCTGACGCGCATGCGGCTGCGACTGGAAAAGGTCAGCGATCCCGGCTTGCAGCAGAAGCTCATCGACGACCTGGGCGTCATGCACGGCATGGTGCGCGAAGGGCTGGACCTGGCGCGCAGCATGGATTCTTCCGAGAAGATCCAGGCTCTGGACATCGATTCCCTGCTCGACAGCGTCTGCGCCGACGCCGCCGATGCCGGCCAGGACGTCACCCTGCAAGGCAGCACCCGCGCCTTCGTGATGGCCCAGCCGGGCGCGCTGCGGCGCTGCCTGACCAACCTCATCGACAATGCCTGCAAGTACGGCAAGTCAGCCCGCGTCAGTATCGCGCTGGAACAGCAGAAGATCGCCATCCGCATCCGCGACCAGGGGCCGGGCATTCCGGAGGCCGAACTGGAGGCCGTGTTCGAACCTTTCTATCGCCTGGAGACCTCGCGCTCGCGCGATACCGGCGGTACCGGGCTGGGCCTGACCATCGCGCTCAACATCGCCGAGAACCATCACGGCCAGCTGCGCCTGCGCAACCTGCCGGAGGGCGGGCTGGAAGTCCTGCTGGAACTGCCGCCGATGACGCCTCCCAAAAATCGGTAAAAACCTTCACGCAGGCATAAAAAAACCGCCGCAAACCCGGATGGGATGCGGCGGTTTTCATATAGTCGGCAAATGTGCCTTAACCGAAGTAGTTCAGGCCCAGGGCAGCATTGACTTCGGCCATGGTCTGCGCGGCCACGGCGCTGGCGCGTTCGGTGCCGCGCTTCAGGATGGCCAGCACTTCGCCGCGATCCTTGGCGAACTCTTCGCGGCGGGTGCGGATGGGTTCCAGCATTTCCTGCAGGATGCCTTCCAGACGGCGCTTGACCACACTGTCGCCCAGGCCACCTCGGGTGTAGTGGGCCTTCAGTTCGGCCACGGCGTCGCGGTCGGGATCAAAGGCATCGAGGAAGGTGAAGACCACATTGCCCTCGACCTGGCCCGGATCGTCCACCCGAAGATGGTTGGGGTCGGTGTACATGCGATGCACGGCCTGCTTGATCTCGGCCGGCGTAGCCCCCAGGGGGATGGAATTGCCGAGCGACTTGCTCATCTTGGCCTTGCCGTCGATGCCGGGCAGGCGGCCGGTTTCGGAGAGCACTTCCTTGCACTCGACCAGCACTTCGCGGTCGACGGTGGCATTGAATTTGCGCACCAGCTCATTGGTCTGCTCGATCATGGGCAACTGGTCACTGCCCACCGGCACCAGTTGGCCCTTGAAGGCGGTGATGTCGGCGGCCTGGCTGACCGGATAGGTCAGGAAACCGGCCGGGATATCGCGCTCGAAGCCGCGCAGGCGGATTTCTTCCTTGATGGTGGGGTTGCGCTCCAGGCGCGAGACCGTCACCAGGTTCAGCAGCACCATCGACAGTTCATACAGCTCGCGCACCTGGGACTGAATGAAGATGGTCGACTTCTCGGGATCGATGCCTACGGCCAGGTAGTCCAGCGCCACTTCCAGAACATTGTCGGTGACCTTCTGGTGGCGGCCGACGTTATCGGTCATGGCCTGGGTATCGGCCAGCAGCAGGAACTGGCGCGAGGTTTCCTGCAGCGCCACGCGCGACTTGAGCGAGCCGATGTAGTGGCCCAGGTGCAGTGGCCCGGTGGGGCGATCGCCGGTGAGGACCACAGGCAAGGCGGAGGAGGTATTGCTCGGTGCGTTCGAAGACATGGTCATTCCTGATCGTTATCTGGAATGCCGCCGGTCCCGAAGCTGAAGAAACAATGCCGCCGGAACCGGCGGCATCATGGTCACATGGTCAAGCTGTGTGAAAACGGGCCGCCTCGTTCAGGCGCGCCACCAATGCTGGGTTTTCGCAAGTTGATTTCGGAAAAGCATGGCGGCGAGTATAGCACCGGCAGCGCGCCATGTTGCGCTGCATAAGAAAAAACCGCCTCCGCAGAGACGGTTTTTGTGCGAGCGCTCAATAGGCGCCCGGCGGTGGACCGTAATACACCGGCGGCGGGCCGTAATACCCCGGAGGCGGCGGCGGCGCATAGTAGTAGCGTGGATGATAGGTGTAGACGGTGGTGGTCTGGACCGGCTGCTGGACCTGGTTACCCTTGCTGACCATGCACTGGGTGTAGGTCATGTCGTAGCGCTGCTGCATCGAGTAATTGCCACCTGCTGCCGCGTTGCTGCCGGCGGCACTGCCCACCAGCAAGCCACCACCGGCGCCGATGGCGGCACCCGCTCCGGCGTTGCCCGAGGCGGCCCCGATCAGTGCGCCGGCCACGGCACCGACGGCGGTACCGACAGCGGCGCTGTTGGCGGCATTGTTCTGGGTCTGCGCGGCCTGCCCGCCGATGGCGTCCTGCGCGTATTGCTGGCATTGCTGCTGGTCGGCGCGGAACTGTTCGTAGGTCTTGCCCTTGCCGGGCATGGCCATGACCGAGGGGCCGGTGGGTACGCTCACGCAGCCGCCCAGCGCCAGCATGGCGCCCAGAGCGGAAACGGTAGCAGCGGTCTTGTAGAGGGGCTTCACGATGTTTCCTTTATCGGGGGGATCGACGACAGACGACGCAGGCGGCTTGACTCACTGCGGTGGCGCGCCACCCGGCACGCCCGGCGTGTTGGGCACCACCTTCATCCACGGACTGGGGCAGTTCTGGACGTAGGGATAATAAGACTTGGTATCGGAGCAGTAATACCAGTACTCCTGACGCTGCGGTTCCACATAGACCGGCGCCGGCACGCGCTCCACGTAGACCGGCGGCGGGTAATACACCGGCGGCGGATAGTAGACCGGGGGCGGCACCCACAGAGGGCCACCGATGACCACGCCACCATAGAAGCGTCCATGCGCATAGGCCGAGGCACTGGCGACCAGGCCGGCGGTTGCCAGCATGCCGCAGAGGCCAATTGCCGCTAGTTTTTTCATGTCGTTGCCCTTGGGTGTGTCGCAGAATGTTTGAAATGCCTGAAATATTTGCCAGAGGGCATCACGGGCGCGTTCCCCACGCACTCGTGTGAGCCTGGAATCCTTTCCGGCTGCGGCTTGCAGACGCATCTGGCGCAGGAAAGCAATATACGCGCGGGGCACGGTGAAATCTTGAGATGTTTCATTTCGTAACCCTAATCAACAGAGATATACACGGGGTTGAAAAGGCTTTGCAATCAGGGGCTTGTCGCGCCCGCGAAGCACGATCTCATGCGTGCCGCAAAAAACAAAACGGCCTTCTTCAAGGCCGTTGATGGTCGCAGTCTCCGGTAACGCAACACTTCCGGCGCCCCTGCAACCGGGGCGAGATCGCACTGCTCAACCCGGCCGCGTCATCTGCTCCGGCTTGATCCACTCGGCAAACTGCTCTTCTGTCACATAGCCCAGCGCCAGAGCCGCCTGTTTCAGGGTGGTGCCGTCGTGATGCGCCTCTTTGGCGATCTTGGCAGCCTTGTCGTAACCAATGTGCGGGGCCAGGGCCGTCACCAGCATGAGCGATTTTTCCATCAGCTCGCCGATGCGGCTGTGGTTGGCTTCGATGCCGCGCGCGCAGTGCTCCTCGAAGCTGGCCATGCCATCGCCCAGCAGACGAACGCTCTGCAGGAAGTTGTGAATGATCACCGGCTTGAACACATTGAGCTCGAAGTTGCCGCTGGCACCGCCAATGTTGAGCGCGACATCGTTGCCGAAGACCTGGGCGCACAGCATGGTCATGGCTTCGCACTGGGTCGGGTTGACCTTGCCCGGCATGATGGAACTGCCCGGCTCATTCTCGGGAATGGTGATTTCACCCAACCCGGAACGCGGGCCGGAAGCCAGCCAGCGCACGTCGTTGGCGATCTTCATCATGGCCGCCGCCAGGGTCTTGAGTCCGCCGTGCGCGGCCACCAGGGCATCGTGTCCGGCCAGGGCGGCAAACTTGTTGGGCGCCGTCTTGAAGGGGAAACCGAAGTACTTGGCCAGCTCGGCCGCCACGCGCTCGCCGAATTCGGGATGGGCATTGAGCCCGGTACCGACGGCCGTGCCACCAGCGGCCAGCTCGGAGATGGCGTTGAGGGTGGCGATGATGGCCGATTCGGCATGATCCAGCTGCGCCACGTAGCCCGAGAACTCCTGGCCCAGCGTCAGCGGCGTGGCGTCCTGCAGGTGGGTGCGGCCGATCTTGACGATGTCGGCGAACTGCGCAGACTTGTCGGCCAGCGTGGCGCGCAGGGTGTGCAGCGACGGAATCAGGTGCGTGGCCACAGCCATGCAGGCCGCCACGTGCATGGCGGTCGGGAAGATGTCGTTGGAGGACTGGCCACGGTTGACGTCGTCATTCGGGTGGATCAGGCGATCCTCGCCGCGCACCCCGCCCAGCAGTTCGGAGGCGCGGTTGGCCAGCACCTCGTTCATGTTCATGTTGCTCTGGGTGCCGGACCCGGTCTGCCAGACCGACAGCGGAAACTCCAGCGGATGCTTGCCGGCGATGACCTCATCGGCAGCCGCAATGATGGCCTCGGCCTTCTTGCCGTCCAGCTTGCCCAGGTCGCGGTTGACCGTGGCACAGGCGCGCTTGACGGCGGCCAGGGCCACGATCAGCTCGGCCGGCATGCGCTCGGTGGAAATGTGGAAGTGGTGCAGCGAACGTTCGGTCTGCGCGCCCCACAGGCGATCGGCGGGGACTTCGATCAGGCCAAAGGTGTCGCGCTCCATGCGGTGGTTCATGATGCTGGTTCTCCGTGATGAGAGGGCCGCAAGCGGCCCGATGATCCCGTGAGACTCTGGCGCAATGACAAGGCTGAGTCACCGACGAGACTGACAATGTGACATCTAGTGTAACTGCTGGCGGGACCGCCCGCAGGACGCGGCGGCATGAAGCTGGCGAGGGGTTGGCAATGCCGCAGCAAGACCGGCGCGGCAGCGGCAGCGGCAGCGAGGAATCAGCCGGCCTTGTTGTCCTTGGGCGGATCGGGCAGCACACAGGCCTCGACCACTTGCAGGTCGTTGTCCTTGGCGAAGTTGACCACGAAGTGATAGGCCAGTGGTTCCAGCTCGCGCAGGGCTTCGTTGACCACCACCGAGCGCACGCCATCGATGTGGGTAGGCAACACGTAGGGAGAATATTTCAGGTGTGCATTGCGACCGCCGCTGCCTTCAGGACGGAAGCACGACATCACGCCGCACAGGCGCTCCGCCCAGTCGCTGGGGCGGAACTGCCGGCCATCCGAGGTCTTGCCCAGGATGATGAATTCTTTGGCCGGTGCGTTTGCGGGTTTGATGGGATCAGCCATACATGCAGTTCTTCTAAAGCGCTTGCAACCGAATGCCCTTGTCCTGGTGGGACCGGAGCCCTGGAGCGCGCGGTGCCTCGGCGATGCTCTGCCTGGGTGCCTGCGCGGTACTGAGTATTATATCTTATAGAAGACTTGGCTTCTACCGGTCTCCCCGGCTCCTGCATGCCGCTCTGCGATTGCCGGGGCATGCTGCTGCCAGGCAAGTGGCGATCTTGTGAAGTGAAGCCGGAAGTATACCGGGTTGGCGAGAAATGCGTTCCCAAAAACAAAGCGGGCCTGCGCCCGCTTTTTCATCCATCTTTCCGCCTAGCCCATCCACACCGCCACCGACAGCAGCAGCAACAGGAACATCCACAGCAGCAAGGCGCGCCAGACCAGGCCCACGGTGCTTTGCAGGGTGCGTGGCGAGGGTGTGTCGCCAGGCAGGCCGTCGGTTTCCTCGGGCATGGAATCGACCGTGGCAGCGTCAGCCGGCAGGATGATACCGGCCGCTGCTTCCTTCTCGGTGCCGAAGCGCACGCCCATGGCGCCGCCACCGGCGGCCAGGATGATGCCGGCGGCCTCATCGTCCCAGCGGCGGGCGAAGTTGCGCCAGGCATAGATGGCCTCCTCGAAGTTGCCCACCACGGCAAAGGCGGAGGCGGTCAGACGGGCCGGGATCCAGTCGATCCAGTAGAAGGCCTGGGCGGCAAAGCGACCGAAAGCTTCGAACTTCATGTGATCCGGCTCGTTCCAGGCGCGCGACAGATATTCGGCGACGCGGTACATCACCGCCAGCGCCGGCCCCACCGGCATGAGGAACCAGAAGAACACCCCGAACACATGGCGATGCGTAGTGATGAGCGCACGCTCGGAGGCGATGCGCGAGATTTCGCTCACATCCATGCCCGTGGTGTCCTGCCTGGTCCATTCGGCCAGCAGGGTACGCGCGGTCATCTCGTCGCCACTGTTGAGCGCCAGCTGGATGGAAGTGAAGTAATGGCTGTAGTGGCGGAAACCCAGGGTCATGTAGACCACCAGCACGTTCCAGGCGAAGGCGGCCACCAGGCTCACATGCAGCAAGAGCCAGTAGACCAGTGCCACCGGCACCGTCAGGGCACCTACCATCACCACCCAGCCCAGGCGCCCATGATGGGCGTGGCCGGCGTTGAACCAGCCTTCAATCGTGGCCGCGAAAGACTTGATCGACGCGTATACCGGATTGTCTGCGCGCAGTGGTTTGAGTTGTTCGATTAACAGCGCAAAGAGAATGGAAAGAAATGTCATCAAGCTGCCTTAGGGGTCTCTATAGCCCGTACGATAGCGCAGTGCAAGAGGGGAATCAAACAATTGATTCACCCAGCAGGATCAAGCGCGCAATGTCACGGATTTTTACTTACTTGAACACTAACAGAGACATAGCGTCGCAGAGGCGCGACATATTGCACTGTCAACTGCGCAGGAAGTGGAACAGGTTGCGCAGCATGCCGGCGGTGGCGCCCCAGATGAAGTAACGTTCATAGGGCATGGTATAGAAGCTGCGTCGACCGACCGGTGCCGGCAGCTCCACCGAACGACGCTGATGGTTCACGCCATCCATCAGGAAAGCCAGCGGAACTTCGAAAATCTCGGCCACTTCGCGCGGATCGCCGATGGTCTCGAACGGCGGCTGGATCAAGCCCGCCACGGGCGTGACGCGATAACCGGTGCCGGTGAAGTAATCGGGCAGCGAACCGATGACTTCGATGTGATGACGCGCCAGGCCGATTTCCTCTTCGGTCTCACGCAGGGCGGTGTCGATGGCCGAGCCGTCGTAGTCTTCGCGGCGACCACCGGGGAAGCTGATCTGTCCGGCATGGTCTTTCAGGTCAGCTGTGCGCTGAGTGAAGAGAACCGTCAAACCTTGCTCGCGCAGCACGATCGGGATCAGCACCGAGGCCAGCCGGAAACGTCCCTTGGACTCGGCCAGCCGGGCCATCTGGTCGCCGCTGTGCTCGGGCTCCCAGCGCGGCGGGTCGGCGAAGCGCCGGCGCAGCCAGTCGGCATTCAGGCGCGCGGCATCCAGCGCACTTTCGCCGGCGACGTCATCCACCGGCAGATTGAGAGGATCGAAACTGGCCACGTTGTGCTCGCTTGATCGTTAGGTTGGCAGGACTTCCACTTCAACTTCCATTGGGCGTCGGAAACAAAAAAGGGGCGTCGTGAGACACCCCTTTTTCTGACGCATCAACAGGCGACCGATTACTCGGCAGCAGCAGCCTTTGCCGCACGGCTGGGCAGCTTTTCCTTGATACGTGCCGACTTGCCCGAACGTTCGCGCAGGTAGTACAGCTTGGCACGACGCACGTCACCACGACGCTTGACTTCGATCGAGGCGATCAGCGGCGAGTACAGCTGGAAGGTACGCTCCACGCCTTCGCCCGAAGAAATCTTGCGGACGATGAAGTTGGAGTTCAGGCCACGGTTACGGCGGGCGATGACCACGCCTTCGTAAGCCTGAGCGCGCTTGCGGGTACCTTCAACCACGTTCACGTTGACAATCACGGTGTCGCCGGGGGCGAAGTCGGGAATGTTCTTGGCGAGACGCGCGATCTCTTCTTGCTCGAGTTGCTGGATCAGATCCATTTTTTGCTCCTGTAACCATCTTGCCGGCGCCATTGCCACGAGGGCGGATTGTAAAGCCCGGTAGAGGATGGGGTTTCAAACACGGTGACATCGGCCACCGCACGGTGCAGGTCCGTTGCCGGGCCTGCGGTACTGCATTTGCTACAAACCTTCAAGGCTGCGCCAGACTGCCCAGAAACTTTTCATCGGCCTTGCTCAGCAAGCCCTGCTCGCGGGCCCGGACGATGAGGTCGGGACGCTTGGCCTGCGTGGCCTCCAGTGCCCGCTGCCGGCGCCATTTCTGGATCTCGGCATGGTGCCCACCCAGAAGGATGGAGGGCACCGGCTCGCCTTCATAGACTTCCGGACGCGTGTAATGGGGCGAATCCAGCAGTCCGTTGACGAAACTGTCTTCCACTGCCGAGGCACTGTCGTTGAGCGCACCCGGCAAGAGCCGGATCACTGCATCCATCAGCGCCATCGCCGGCAATTCACCGCCGGAGAGGACGAAGTCGCCGATGCTGATTTCCTCGTCCACGCACTTGTCGAGCAGGCGCTGGTCAATCGCTTCATAGCGTCCGCACAGCAACACTGCCCCGCTGTCCTGCGACAGCCGCACCACGCGCTCATGCGTCAGCGGTGCACCTTGCGGTGAAAGATAAATCACACGCGGCCGCGCCAGGCCCAGCGCTTGCTGTCGCTGCTGCGCCGCCTCGATGGCAGCCTGCAGCGGCTTGGCCAGCATCACCATGCCGGGACCGCCGCCATAGGGGCGGTCATCCACGGTGCGGTGATTGTCAGTGGTGAATTCACGTGGATTCCACAACTGCAAGCCCCAGCGCTGCTGCTCAAGCGCCCGGCGGGTAATGCCGGATTGCGTCAGCGCGGCGAACATCTCGGGAAACAGAGTGACGACATCAAACTGCATCACGCCTCCATTTCCTGGGTTCTTTTGAATCTTTTGAATCTGCCGACATCAGCGCCGGAAAAGAAAAAACTGACCTTGAAGGTCAGTAATCCTTGTCCCAGTCGACGATGATCTTCTTTTCGCTCTGCTGCACCGTCTTGACGAACTGGTCGACAAACGGGATCAGCAATTCGGGCAACGCCGCGGATTTCTCCTTGGCACCCTTTTTCGGCTTTGCGTCGGCAGCGGGTTGCGGTTGCAGCGCTGGCGCAGTTTCCTGCACCGGGGCCTTCACCACCAGGATGGGATGGGCGCCGTTGTCCATCATGTCGGACACCACGCCCAGGTGTTCACCCTGGAGATTTTCCACTGCCGAGCCGATCAGATCGACCCAGTAGAATTCATTGTCATCCAGCGCCGGGAAGTGCTTGCGGGAGATGGAGACCACCGTTCCCTTCATGGCTTCGGCCGCATTGCGGTCCGCTACCCCGGTCAGGCGCGCAACGACATCGCCGCTGTGCCCCTTGGACTGCATGACATCGACATCCTGCTTGGGCTGGCCGGGTTTCTCCAGCCACCAGGTCTTGGCATTCAACAAGGCATCTGCCTCGGAAGAATAAGGACGCACGCGAATCCAGCCCTGGATTCCGTAGGCTCCGGTCACATGGCCGACGGTCACGAGATCGTCGGGTGCGGAGAACCCCGCCTGGGCTGGATGAGTCATGAGTACACCAGACCTGTTCTTCATCCGGGCGCCAGCAGAACCGGCGCGGAATCAGACAGGAAAACCTGTATTAAGCAGCAGCCTTGGAACCGGCTTCAGCGACCAGGCGAGCAACGGTCGGCGACAGTTGTGCGCCAACGCCTTGCCAGTGAGCCAGACGGTCAGCAGCGATACGCACGGTTTCTTCCTTGCCGGAAGCGACCGGGTTGTAGAAGCCGATGCGTTCGATGAAACGGCCATCGCGACGATTGCGCGAGTCGGTTGCAACGATGTTGTAGAAGGGGCGCTTCTTGGCGCCGCCACGAGCTAAACGAATAACGACCATAATGGTTCCAGTAAGAATACGGACACGGAAAAGCCGCAGATTATAACGGACTTCCGCCCACCCGGGCAAGTTGCTTGGGGCTTTTGTGCCAGAGACCAACGCACAAAAGCCCTGAAACTCCCCAAAACACGGCAAAAGTGATGCCAAAAGACATCACTTTTGCCCCCATCCGGGCAGGACAGCGGGGTTGCCGACTGTCCTGCCGGAAATGCCTGCCCGCCACGGGCTGGGCTATACTGCTCCGACCCATGACGACAAAATGACCGCCGGCTTCACTTGCGTCGGCGTACAACAGAATAAAGAGACAAGCAGCATGCCCCCATCGCCCCGCCACAAGAACAAGACCCTGACGACCTTCCTGGCCACTGTCTTCGGCAGCATCGGTCTGCATCGCTTTTACCTCTACGGAGGCCGCGACCGCTTCGGCTGGCTGCATGTACTGACCATTCCCTTGTCACTGGCCCTGATGGCGGCTCGGCCGGACTCCCCCAAGCTCTTCACGGGACTGCCCTTCGTGCTCTCGGCCCTGATCGCCTGCCTGGAAGCGCTGGTCATCGGCCTCACCCCTGACGAAAAATGGGATGCACGCCACAACGCCGCCAGCGGCCAGTCCTCGGACTCGCACTGGATCCTGGCGCTGATCCTGGTCCTGACCGTAGGGCTGGGTGCCCTGGGCGTGATCGCCCTGCTGGCGCGCAGCTTCGATTTGCTCTTTACGGGCGGCGCCTTCGGCTGACCACTGCCCTGCCCCAATGAACAAGCCCGGCATGCCGCCAATGCAGCATGCCGGGCTTTGCTTGCAGACGCGGATCAGAACTGGTCTTCGGCCAGCGCCATCACCGCAGCACCGCCATCGACGATGGCCGTGCGATAGGCCAGCGCCTGCGGCAGGATCTGCTCGGCATAGAAACGCGCAGTCGCCAGTTTGGCTTCGTAGAACTTGCCGTCGCCCTCGCCGGACTTGAGCTTGCCCGCCGCAATGGCCGCTGCACGCGCCATCTGCCAGCCGCCCAGCACCACGCCAGCCATCTTCAGGTACGGGACACTACCCGCGAAGACCGCCTTGATATCGCTCTTGACGTTGGCCACCACATACTCGACCACCTGCTCCAGCGCATCGGCGGCGTCGGCCAGGCGCGCCGCGATGGGCTGCAATTGCGCATCGCCCTGCAGCTCGGACACGGTCTGGCGCACCTGGGCGATGATGCCCTTGGCAACGGCACCGCCGTCGCGCACGGTCTTGCGGCCCACCAGGTCATTGGCCTGGATGGCAGTCGTGCCTTCGTAGATCGGCAGGATGCGCGCATCGCGATAATGCTGGGCCGCGCCGGTTTCCTCGATGAAGCCCATGCCGCCATGCACCTGCACGCCGGTGGAAGTCACATCGATGGACATCTCGGTGATCCAGCCCTTGACGATGGGCACCAGGTATTCGTAGAAGGCCTGGTTGGATTTGCGGGTCGCTTCGTCATCGCTGAAGTGCGCCGCGTCCGAGGTAGCTGCGGCCACATAGGACAAGGCCCGCGCCGCCTCGATCTGGGCGCGCATGGACATCAACATGCGACGCACATCGGGCTGGTGGATGATGGCCACCGGACCGGGCGAGCCGGCCAGGTCGCGCGACTGGATGCGGTCGCGGGCATAGGACACGGCCTTCTGGTAGGCACGTTCCGACACCGACAGCCCCTGGATGCCCACGGCGAAGCGTGCCGCATTCATCATGATGAACATGTATTCCAGGCCGCGATTCTCTTCACCGACCAGGGTGCCGATGGCGCCACCATGGTCACCGAACTGCAACACGGCAGTCGGGCTGGCCTTGATGCCCAGCTTGTGTTCGATCGAGACGCAGTGCACGTCATTGCGCGCGCCCAGCGAACCGTCGGCATTGACCAGGAACTTGGGCACGATGAAGAGTGAAATGCCCTTCACGCCTTCAGGCGCATTGGGCGTGCGGGCCAGCACCAGATGGACGATGTTCTCGGCCATGTCGTGCTCGCCATAGGTGATGAAGATCTTGGTCCCGAAGAGCTTGTAGGTCCCGTCGCCCTCCGGCACGGCACGGGTACGCACCAGCGCCAGGTCGGAGCCGGCCTGCGGCTCAGTCAGGTTCATGGTGCCGGTCCACTTGCCGGAGATGAAGTTGGCGATGAAGGTTTCCTTCTGCTGCTGCGTGCCAGCCGTCATCAGCGCTTCGATGGTGCCATCGGTCAACAGCGGGCACAGCGCGAAGGAGAGATTGGCCGAGTTCAGCATCTCGATGCAGGGCGTGGCCAGCAGCTTGGGCAGGCCTTGTCCGCCGAACTCCACGGGATGCTGCACGCCTTGCCAGCCGGCCTCACCGAACTGGCGGAAGGCCTCCTTGAAACCGGGGCTGGTGGTGACCTTGCCGTCGGACCAGCTGCTGGGCGCCTTGTCGGCAGAATGGTTCAGCGGGGCGATCACTTCACTGCAGAAACGGGCGTTTTCTTCGAGAATGGCCTCGGCCGTTTCCGGCGTGGCATCCTCGCAGCCGGGCAGCGCATTCACGGCTGCCAGACCGGCCAGTTCGTTCATGACGAACAACATATCCTTCACGGGCGCGGTGTAACTCATCTCCAACCTCCATTGGGAACGCTCTGCCGGCGTTCCTTGGGTACACGAAAACACCCCGGCTTGAGCCGGGGCGGATACTACGGTTCAGACCAGATCAGCCAAGCTGCTTGACCAGCTCGGGCACGACCTCGAAGAGGTCACCCACCAGACCATAGTCAGCCACCGAGAAGATCGGCGCTTCCTCGTCCTTGTTGATGGCGACGATGACCTTGGAGTCCTTCATGCCGGCCAAATGCTGGATCGCGCCGGAGATACCGACGGCGATGTAGAGCTGCGGCGCGACGATCTTGCCGGTCTGGCCGACCTGCCAGTCGTTGGGCACGTAGCCTGCGTCGACAGCGGCACGGGATGCACCCATGGCGGCGTTGAGCTTGTCGGCCAGCGGCTCCAGGATCTTGAAGCTTTCCGCCGAGCCCATGCCACGGCCACCGGAAACGATGATCTTGGCTGCGGTCAGTTCCGGACGATCCGACTTGGCCACTTCACGGCCCACGAAGCTGGACTTGCCCGAATCGGCCACGGCCGGGATGCTTTCCACGGCCGCCGAACCACCCTGCGCGGCCGGATCGAAACCGGTGGTGCGCACGGTGATGACCTTGATCGGGTCGATCGATTGCACGGTGGCAATGGCGTTGCCGGCGTAGATCGGACGTTCGAAGGTATCGGCCGACTCCACCTTGGTGATGTCGGAAATCTGGCCCACGTCCAGCTTGGCGGCCACGCGCGGCAGGATGTTCTTGCCGTAGGCAGTGGCGGGCGCCAGGATGTGGCTGTAATCCTTGGCGATGGCCAGGACTTGTTCGGCCACGTTTTCGGCCAGGCCATCGGCAAATTGCGGGGCATCAGCCAGCAGCACCTTGGCCACGCCTGCCACTTGGGCGGCAGCGTCAGCGGCGGCCTTGGCGTTGGCGCCGGCCACCAGGACGTGGACGTCACCACCGGCTTGTGCTGCGGCGGTGATGGTGTTGAGGGTGCTGCCCTTGAGGCTGGCGTTGTCGTGTTCGGCAATAACGAGTGCGGTCATGATCAGATCACCTTGGCTTCATTTTTCAGTTTGGCGACCAGGGTCGCGACATCCGGCACCTTCACGCCGGCGCTGCGCTTGGCCGGCTCGGTGACCTTCAGGGTCTTCACGCGCGGGGCGACGTCCACGCCCAGTTCTTCGGGCTTGACGGTATCGAGCTGCTTTTTCTTGGCCTTCATGATGTTGGGCAGCGTGACGTAACGCGGCTCGTTCAGGCGCAGGTCGGTGGTGATGATGGCCGGCAGGGTCAGGGCCAGGGTTTCCAGGCCGCCGTCCACCTCACGGGTCACGGTGACCTTGCCCTCTTCCAGTACGACCTTGGAGGCGAAGGTAGCTTGCGGCCAGCCCAGCAAGGCTGCCAGCATCTGGCCGGTCTGGTTGCAGTCATCGTCGATGGCCTGCTTGCCCAGGATGATCAGCTGCGGCTGTTCCTTCTCGGCCAGGGCCTTGAGGATCTTGGCCACGGCCAGCGGTTGCAGTTCGACATCGGCCGCCACTTCGGCCAGGATGCCGCGATCGGCACCAATGGCCATGGCGGTGCGCAGGGTTTCCTGGCACTGGGTCACGCCGGCGGAGACGGCGATCACTTCGGTCACCTTGCCGCCTTCTTTCAGGCGCACGGCTTCTTCCACCGCGATTTCGTCAAACGGGTTCATCGACATCTTGACGTTGGCGATATCGACGCCGCTGCCGTCGCTCTTGACGCGCACCTTGACGTTGTAATCCACGACGCGCTTGACTGGTACTAATACTTTCATCGCATGGCCCTTGCAAAAAGGAATTGACGTAAACGTAAACTTCCGCAGGATTATAAAAGCAAAACGGGGTGCCTACCGGTTTTTAGCACGATCGTTCTTTTTAATGTTCGCAGCATACACCAAAGATTCACGTGAGCGGAAGAGGAAATGAAGAGAAGCTGAAAAAAACTTCATGCAGCGGAATTGACGCGCGGCCTGCCCATAGGCAACACCGCACCGTTCAGACCGCCAGGTGGGGTACCGGTTCGCCGCGCAGGCCGGCCAGCAGGTTGGAGACGGCCAGCTCGGCCATGGCCAGCCGGGTTTCATGGGTGGCCGAACCGATGTGGGGCAAGGCCACCACGTTGGGGAGTTGCAGCAAGGGCGATTCGGCGGGCAGCGGCTCGACTTCAAACACATCCAGGCCGGCACCGTAGAGGGTCTTGTCCTGCAGGGCCGCGATCAGCGCCGCCTCATCGACGATGCGCCCGCGCGAAGCATTGATGAAGATGGCGCTGCGCTTCATGAGCGCAAATTCGCGTGCGCCGATCAGGCGTTCGGTATCGGCGTTCAGGGGCAGCATGACGCAGACGAAGTCTGCCTGGGCCAGCAATTCGTCCTGACTGACGTAGCGCGCATCGAGTTCGCGCTCGGCCTCGGGATCGGGGCGACGGTTGTGATATAGGATGGGCATGCCGAAACCATGATGCGCCCGCCGTGCCACCGCAGAGCCGATGCGGCCCATGCCGATCAGGCCCAGCGTCTTGCCGTGCACGTTCACGCCGAACTGGGATTGGCCGATGCTGCCCTTCCAGCGTCCGGCCTTGACGTATTCGGCCAGTTCCACCACCCGGCGCGCAGTGGAGAGGATCAAGGCAAAGATGGTGTCGGCAGTGGCTTCGGTGAGCACGCCGGGCGTATGCGCCAGCATCAGCCCGCGCCGACGAAAATAATCCAGGTCGAAATTGTCCACGCCCACCGAGATGGTGGAGGCGATCTTGAGTAGCGGCGCGCCCTCCAGCATGTCGTTGGTGATCGGCAGGCTGGCGCCGATCATGCCATGGGCGGTCTTCAGGGCCGCGAGGAAATCGGCGCGGTTGTCTTGCGTAATACGGTCAAAGAGCGTGACCTCACATTCCGCCTGCAGGCGCTGCAGCAGATGCTCGGGCAATTTTTTGTAGACGACTACGTGCGGCTTCATGGCGATTCCTGTAAGAGTCAAATCAGGCCGAGGCCGCCTCCAGCTCGGCCCGGGTAGGCAAGCCTTCCATGTCACCGACCACCTGGATGGCAAACGCCCCGATGCGATTGCCGCGCATGACAGCCTCGGGCACCGACAAACCTTCCAGCATCGCGCTGATGACGCCGACCGCAAAGCCGTCCCCGGCCCCCACGGTATCGACCACTTCCTTCACCGGCACGCCGGCCACCCTGCCCTCGCCTTCACCATTGCGCCAGTAAGCGCCCTCGGCGCCCAGCTTGATGACCACCATCTTCACACCGCGCTCCAGGTAGTAGCCGGCAATGGCGCGCGGATCTTCATATCCGGTCAGAAGCGTGCCTTCCGACAGCCCCGGCAGCACCCAGTCGGCCTTGCAGGCCAGCGCATTCAACTGCTGCGCCATGACCTCGCGCGACGGCCACAGCATGGGGCGCAGGTTGGGATCGAAGGAAATCGTCTTGCCCTGCGCCCGCATGAAATCCATGGCGTGATGAGCAAAGGCCATCGTCGTGGGCGACAAGGCCGGCGCGATGCCTGTGGCGTGCAGGTGCCGCGCCAAGCCGAAATACGCGGCATCGAAATCCTCCAGCGACAGATGACTGGCCGCCGAGCCCTTGCGGTAATACTCGATGGCCGGATCTGCCCCATCGACTGCCTTGGCCTTCAACTGGATGGCCGTGCGAAATTCCATGTCGGTGAGTACGCGGCTGACGTCCACACCTTCCTGCGCCACCCGCTTGCGGATGAAACGACCAAAGGCATCGTTGCCCACGCGACTGGCCCAACCCACTTTCAAGCCCAGCCGCGCCAGACCGATGGCCACATTGGTCTCGGCACCGGCCAGGCGGCGCGTATATTTTTCCACTTCCTCGAAGGGGCCGACTTCATCGGCCACCAAGAGTGCCAGGGCTTCCCCCCAGGTCACCACATCCAGCTGCATCGTCATTGTGCTTGTCCTCAGACCGCTGCCAGCATCGCCACGTGGCGGCGCGTCGTTTCTTCCAGATCGGTGCCCACCAGCGGGAATTCGATGGCGCGCAAGATGCCCGCAGGGAAATGCCCCAGCATGGCCGGCCAGTGATGGTCCTGTGCCTGCAAGGGCACCGCCTTGAGCTTGCCCTGGTCCTCCTGCACGCCCTTGCAATGTACGTAGCGCACGTGCGGCCCCAGAGAGCGCGCGGCAGTCTCGGGGTCGACGCCCTGCCAGTGCCAGTTGCCCATGTCAAAGGTCATGCCGAAGGCATAGCCATTGCCGGTACAGAGCGCCAGAAAACTGACGATGGGCTCCAGCCTCCCCCCTTGCGGAGTCTGGTCGTTTTCCAGCAAGACTTCGATGGGGGCCTGCGAGAGAAAACGCAGCAGCGATTGCAGATCGCTGCCCGCCGAAAAATGTCCGAGTGATACCTTCAGGAAACGCGCCCCGATCTCTTCGGCCTCGCTCATCGCCAGACTGATCTGCTCACGGTCGAAACGTCCCTCGGTTCCAAACAACTCAAACGGTGCGGAATACACCGAAAACAGCTTGTGCTGCTCCAGCAGTGCGCGCAAGGCAAGCAGGTCCTGCGGCCCATCGAACAGCTCGCGCCGAATTTCAAGGCCTGCGGCCCCGGCCGCCGCCACCATGGGGATGAGGTCAGCATGACCAACCCGCCGCACCAGATCGGCCCCATAGGCCGAGGCGGCGACCAGGACCGGGCTCATTTGATCGACCCTGCGCCGATGAACTGCTTGGCTTCCGGTGTCTGCGGATCGGCGAAAAACTCCTCCGAAGGACGTGCTTCCCACACCTTGCCCTGGTGCATGAAAACTGTCAGATCCGCCACCCGACGCGCAAACTCCATCTCGTGCGTCACCAGCAGCATGGTCATGCCGCCGCGCGCCAGCTCTTCCATGACCTTCAGAACTTCGGCGGTCAGCTCCGGGTCCAGCGCCGAGGTCACTTCATCGAACAGCATCACCTGCGGCTCCATGGCCAGCGAGCGGGCAATCGCCACGCGTTGCTGCTGGCCACCGGAGAGCTGCTCGGGATAGGCGTCGCGCTTGTGGTCCAGGCCGACCTGCTTCAAGACCTTCATGGCGGTCTCGCGGGCGGTCTCGGTGGCGGTCTTCTTGACGATGCGGGGTGACAGCATGATGTTCTCCTCCACGGTCAGGTGCGGAAAGAGATTGTAATGCTGGAACACCATGCCCACATCCTTGCGCAATTCGATCAGGTGTTCGTGCTTGTGGGTCAGCTTGTGACCGGCCACGGTGATGCTGCCGCCATCGATGGTTTCCAGGCCGTTGATGCAGCGGAGCATGGTGCTCTTGCCGGACCCGGAGCGCCCGATGACGGCCACCACCTGGCCGCGCTCGACCGACAGTGAAATGCCGTTCAAGACCTGGTTGCTGCCGAAGCGCTTGGTGATGTTGTCAATCTCAACGATGGGCATGGTATTTCCTTTCCAGGATAAAGGCGAAGCGCGACAGCGGATAGCAGAAAACGAAGTAAATACCGGCCACGATGGGGAAGACCAGGAAGGGCTGGAAGGTCGCATTGCTGACCAGCTTGCCGGCCTGCGCCAGTTCCACCAGGCCGATGATGGAGGCAATCGAAGTGTTCTTGACGATCTGCACCAGGAAGCCCACGGTCGGCGGCAGCGAAATCCGCACCGCCTGCGGCAGGATGACGTAGCGCAACTGCTGCCAGCGCGTCATGGCCAGGGCGGTCGAGGCTTCCCACTGCGGCACCGGCACGGCTTCGATACAACCGCGCCAGATTTCGCCGAGATAGGCGCTGGAATAGATCGTCATGGCGATGGTGGCGGCCACCATGGGCGGGAGCTTGTAGCCGAAGATCGCCAGTCCGTAGAAGGACAGGAACAGCAGGATCAGCACCGGCGTACCCTGGATGATCTGTATATACACTGCCGAGAGCAGCCGCAGCGGGGCAAGATGCGAGGTCCGCATCAGGGCCACCAGGAAGCCGGCGATGCCGCCGCCGACGAAAGCCAGGGCCGACAAGAGCAGCGTCCAGCGCGCCGCTTCCAGCAGGAACAGGAAATTGTCCCAAGAAAAATCAGCAAGCATCACATTCTCCTCGGACGGGCCACGCCCAGGCGGCGACGGCGTTTGAAGACCACCAGACCGATCAGCCAGAAGGCCAGGCGGAACAGCAGGGCCAGCAGGATGTAGAGCACCATCACCACCAGGTAGATCTCGAAGCTGCGGAAGGTCTCGGCATCAAGCAGGTTGGCCGTGGCAGTGAGCTCTTCAGCCGAGATCGCCGAGACGATGCTGGAAGCCAGCATCATCAGCGTGAACTGGCTGGCCAGGGCCGGATAGACTTTTTCCAGCGCAGGCGTGAGGACCACATGCCGGATCACCTGCCAGCGCGTCAAGGCCAGTGCCTGCGCCGCTTCGATCTGCGAGGGGTGGATGGCCATCATGCCGGCCCGCACGATCTCGGTGGAATAGGCGCCGAGATTGACCGTCATCGCCACCAGCGCGGCAATGTTGGCATTGACCTGCACGCCGATCGACGGCAGGCCGAAAAAGATGATGAACAACTGCACCAGGAAAGGCGTACTGCGGATCAGCTCGACATAGGAGGTGACCACCAGGCGCGCCGGCCTGCTGCCGTGGATGGAAATGATGGCGCCGAAAATGCCGACGGCCAAACCGCAGATCATCGACAGCGCGCTCAGCCGTATGGTGAGCAGTGCGCCGACCAGCAACTGATCCAGATGCTGGAAGATGAACGCAAACTGAAAATCGTATTGCATCGTGTGCTCCTCCGACAAATCCGCGCCGCCCGTTCATCCCCTGAGCGGCGCGTGATCTGTTCTTTTCAGGCTGCGCAGGTCATGCCTGCGCAGTCGCTTCTGCAAGACAGGTTCCGTATGTCGGAATCAGAACACCGGCAGGTTGGGCAGCGGACCGGCCCACTTGCGCGAGATCGCATCCAGTTCGCCGTTGAGCTTGACGTAGTAGATGAAGTTGTTGAGCCACTGCTGCAGCTCGTAGGAACCCTTGCGCACGGTCATCGAATTGGGTTGCACCGAGTACGGGAACTTGACTTCGATCTTGCCCTGGCCGCGGCTCTTGACGATCTCATTGGCCATGGTGTTGGGAATCGAGATGGCATCGACCTGGTTCGACAGCAGCGCCTGAGTCACCGTGGAGTCATCCTCGAAGCGCACCAGCACCGTGCCCGGAGGCGCCAGGCGGGTCAGCGCGGTGTCGTTGGTGGAACCGCGCGAGACGCCCACTTTCTTCTTCACCAGGTCATCCAGCTTCTTGTAGCTGGTGCCGACCGGGCCGACGATGGAGAGCTCGAAGCCGCTGTAGGGAATCGTGAACAGCACCGACTTGGCACGCTCGGGTGTGGGCGCCAGCGTGGCGGCCAGCATGTCGACCTTGCCCGACTCCAGCGCCGGGATGCGCGCCGGCGGCACCAGCGGCACGATCTCCACCGGCAGGCCGAGATACTTGCCGATCAGATTGGCCACATCGACGTCATAGCCGATGGGCGTACCCTTGGCGTCAACCGAACCAAAGGGTGGCGTGCCGCTGACCACACCGATGGTGATCTTGCCCTTCTTGGTCAGCTCGGCGATGCTCTGCGCGCTGGCACTGGCGGTGGCCGCCACTGCGCAGGCGGCAGCCAGCGTCAGTGCGACGAATTTTGCGTTGAAAATTTTCTTGATGCTCATCCTGGTCTCCTGATCAATCAATGCCGTGTGGACGGCAGTCCGTTGAGTGCGACAGGCGCCCAATCCCGCCGCCCGCTATCGCAGGTGGCTGCGTGGATTCTGGTGCCCCTCTTTGTTGCTGCCTGCTTTGCTTCCCGCGTGCAGGTCTGTGATACGGCCCGAGGGCCGGAATGCGATTGCGTGATGCGATTGCGAGCTGCTCTGGCCTTGCTGCTCTTCCGTCCTGTTGCAAGGTCTTACCAGTAAGGCGAACTCCGGCCTTCGTTGCCCTGCCCTTTGGTACCGGTTCCAGCGACCGGCTCAGGTACAGCGCATGGCGGCGACCGGCGCCGGACTGATCCTGGCGGCGATACTGCGTGCCAACGCGCGTTGCGGATGCCCCTCCACGCTGGCGGTGGAGCCGCGACAGATGAGACGGGGATCCAGCAGCATTTCCATGCGCACCGAACGTTCGCCGTGGATGCGCACCAGCAGGCGTTCGATGGCGGTAAAACCGATGTCGTAGGTCGGTTGCTCGATGGTGCTGATGCCACTGCCCACCAGAGGCGACCAGGCCAGCTCATCGAAGCACAGCAAGCCCACGTCATCCGGAAAGCGCAGCGTCATGCTCTGCAAGGCCAGCGCGATCTGCAGCGACACCATGCCGTTGCCGGCCAGCAGGGCCAGCCGCCCGCCGCCGGCTGCCGCCCGGCGCAAGAAGAATTCGCGCAGCATCGTGGCCACATGGCCGGGCTGATCCACGTCCACTTCCAGCGTCTGGCCGTAGCAATCGGGACGCTGCGCCATCGCCTGCAAGAAACCGGCCTGTCGCCCTTGTCGCGAACTCACGCCCAGCAGCGGCTGCACCACCAGCGCGATATCGGTATAGCCTTGCGCCAGCAGATGCCGTGTGGCCAGTTGCGCGGCCTTGACGTTGTCGAGTCCCACCAGGTCGAAATCGCAGCCCTCCACATGGCGATCCAGCAGAACCACCGGAAAGGCCGCCTGTCCCAGCTCGCGCAGTGGCGTCACGTTGCGGCCCTGGGTATTGAACAGAAGCCCTTCGACGCTGTAGGAATGCAGAGCCGCCAGCGACTGCTTCTCGCGCGCCTCGTCATTGCCGGTGTTGCACAGCATGAGCGTATAGCCATGCTTCTGGCAGGCCGCTTCCGCACCATGCAGCACGGCCACCGAATAGGGATTGAGAATGTCAGCCACCAGCATGCCGATGAGCCGCGTACGGCCACCCTTGAGACCGCGCGCCATCTGGCTGGGCTGATAGCCCAGGCGCGCAATGGTCTTGCCGATCTGATCGCGCAGCGGTGCCGAGAGCGCGTCGAACTCGCCGCCCAGGTACCGCGATACGCTGGTCTTGGACACCCCGGCCTCCCGCGCAACCTGCGCAATGGTGACCCGGTCGGTGCCGGTCTTGGTGTGTTGTCTCACTATTGCCCGCCAAATCGTTGAACTGCGTCGAGTGATTTGCCTGAAGGTTCCGGGCTGATCATTTATATGAATCTTTTGGAACCGGTTCCAAGATAGCAGCGGGATTCTGGCGGGTCAAACTTATTTCAGATGAAAAATTTGAACAGATGCCATGAATGGTGCGCTCATGTTCTCG
This sequence comes from Herbaspirillum sp. C7C8, assembly GCF_022627875.1. Lineage (NCBI taxonomy): Bacteria > Pseudomonadati > Pseudomonadota > Betaproteobacteria > Burkholderiales > Oxalobacteraceae > Herbaspirillum > Herbaspirillum sp. C7C8. The sequence continues at coordinate 206,143 of NZ_JABXGG010000002.1, read as the reverse complement.
CTCGGCAATATGAAAGGATCAGCTGGTGAGACGGGTGCTTTCGGGCGATTGCGTCATTCCCGCCGTCCAAGGTATGAAACCCGGCTCCTGATTGATGCAACGCGCCAAACTCAATGCACCAGCGCCAGGCGACAAGATGCAAACGATCAGTAAAAATTTGTTGCCAGGCACAAGAATGCGATATCATGAATAGTAATTATTCTCATTATTATCTGATTCATGCCCTCGCTCACTCCCGGCGCTCTCGCCGTTCTGCTCGCCTTCTCCGTATTGCCCGCTTCCACCGTCCTGGCGCAGACTGCCAGCAGCACGGACAACAGCACGGCCACGACCCAGTTGCCCACCGTCGATGTGGTTGCCGATGGCGTCAACGACACCAAGTTCAAGGCCACCCAAAGCCAGGTCAACAAATCCGATACCCCGCTGTCGCAGACGCCGCAATCGGTCTCGGTGGTGACGCGCTCCATGCTGGACAGCCAGCAAGCCGTTTCTCTGGCCGATGCGCTGGAGAACGTGCCTGGGGTGGTCGCGCAGCAATACGGACGGCGCGGCTGGGATGACCTGATCATCCGCGGCCAGGTCGCCTCGGATTCGCTGTATCTGGATGGCCTGCGCACGACGGCCAGCTCGCGCGTGGCCGAGCAGTTGTTCGGCCTGCAGCAGGTGGAAGTACTCAAGGGACCAGGCTCGCTCTTGTATGGACTGGTCCTGCCGGGTGGCCTGGTCAACATGGTGAGCAAGCGCCCGCAGGGAACCGACTTTGCCAACGTCGACGTGACCGTGGGCAGCCACGACTTCTACCAGACTACCGTGGACATGAACAAATCCCTGTCCGAAAACGGCAAGCAGGCCTTCCGCATCAATGGCCTCATTTCCAATTCGGACGACGCCACCGACAATGTCTGGTTCAAGAACCGCTACATCGCGCCCTCGCTGTCGCTGGACCTCGGTGCGCGCACCGACTTCACCATTCTGACCAGCTACCAGGAACGCAACTACGTGCGCCAGCAGGGTCTGCCGCTATCGGGCTCGATCAACAGCAACGTCAACGGTGCGCTACCGCGCAGCCTCTTCATCGGCGAACCGGGCGCGCGCCCGTATGCCGCCAACGAGACCCGCATCGGCTATGCGCTGACGCACCGCTTCGATGATGGCTGGACGCTCAACAACAATGTGCGTTACCAGCAGTTCGGGATGAGTGGACAACTGGTGGCCAACAATGCCCTCTCCCGCACCGGCAGCAGCCTCACCCGCACTGGTACGGATCAGACCTATGACGGACAGACCTTCAGCATCGACACCAATGTCCAGCGCAGCTTCAGGACGGCCTTCGGCAAGCACGAGATCACGCTGGGCACCGACTATCTCAACTCGCGCGAAGATACGCGCTCCTATACCTGTACGGTAGCCGCGCTCAACGTCTACAACCCCGTGTATGGCGCACGTTTGAATTGCCCCACCACGCCCGCGACCTATACTTCGACCAGCATTCGCGATACCGGCTTGTATGCGCGCGACAAGATCAGCTTCGGCGAACGCTGGCAATTGCTGACGGGCTTGCGCTACGACAATGCCTCGACCTACTCGACCAATCTGCGTACCGGCGTACATACCGACAATCCGGCCAGCGCCACGACGGGCTCGGCAGCATTGATGTATGAATTGCTTCGCGGGGTACGTCCATACATCAGTTATGCGACCTCGTTCTATCCGAACAGCGGCACCGATGTGAGTGGCGGCACCTTCAAACCAGAGACCGGCAAGCAATGGGAAGCCGGCGTGAAATTCGACCTCGACGAAGGCCGTACCAGCCTCAACGTGGCCGTGTTCGACCTGCGCCGCCGCAACGTGCTGGTGAGCGATCCCAACAACACCGGCTTCAGCGTTGCAGTGGGTGAGCAACGTTCGCAAGGTGGCGAGATCAGCGTGACCTCCGACTTGCGCAATGGCCTCAGTCTCAACGCGGGCTACTCCTACACGGCGGCCATCGTGACCGACGACGGCGGCCAGCGCACCACTACCGTGGGCCAGTGGCTGGACAACGTGCCGCGCCACAACTTCACCACCAGCGCGCGCTATCGCTTCAAGGGCCAACTGGCCGGTTGGGAGTGGAATGGTGGCGTGCATGGGCAGAGCATGATGCGCACCAATGGCTATACCCTGCCCGGCTACGTGCTGGTCGATACCGGTGTGGCCTACAACGCCGAGCGCTGGCGCGCTGCACTGAACGTGAAGAACATCTTCAACACGCATTACTATGCGGGCGGTCTGGCCAAGGCGGTGGCTCTGGGGGATGACCGGACCATTTTGCTGACGTTGGGGTATCGTTACTGATTTCCTGAGTTGAATTCCCACACTTCAAGATCGGCCGCTTCATGCGGCCGATTTTCATCTCGATCAAGTTCGAGAATCGCGCACGTCTTTTAAGACCAGTTTCACTTTCGAACTTTTTCGATTCGAAATCGTGCAATCTAGCGGCTCATTTCAAACGCCGCCAGCCCGCCACCACGGCCAGTCAGCCCAGCGTAACGCACTGAGAGCTGAACATTACATTTCCTGACACATCATCGAATCTTCCCTTATATCGGGCAGAATCAATACGCGCCGCAGCCGATCTCGAAACAGGATCACTCAGGCTCGCGCAGCCTATTCCCGGCTGGGTTGTCACCGCAATGGCCTCCTTTCTGACGCTGTTTGTGGTGCTTTTCGCCATCCACGGCTCGGTGACAAGGAAAGCAAGATTGGCGGGGGTTGTGGTGCCCACCGACGGAACGGCAATGATTGCCTCTCCAGCGGCGGGCGTCTTGAAGGCGGTGCTTGTTAAAGAAGGAGAAATGGTCAGAACTGGCCAGGCGCTATTTGAAATCGTCAACGAACGGCACGCCCAAGACGGCCATATTGGCGACCTGCTCGCGCGGGAACTGGATGCGCGGCGCCTGCTACTCGATGCGGACAAGCGGCTAAGGCATCAGCAATATCAGGAGAAGATCAATGACATCAGGCGACGTGAGCAAAATCTGCAGGATGAATTCATCGCACTAGCTCAGGAGATTGAACTCGCGCAGAAAAAGAAAGCGTTGGCCGAGCAGACAAAAAACCGGTTTGCCTCACTGCTGCGAAGTGGCGACGTATCTACCGTACAGGCACAGCAAACGCTGGAAGAGTTGCTCGATGCGACATCCAGGCTCAAGGCACTGCAACGAAACAGAGTGCAACTTGAAAAAAACCGTATTGCCATGAACGCCGAAACGGAGCAGGCCCAAACATCGTTGGAAACTGATCTGAATCGCATCACGGCATCAATGGCAGCGTTGCAGCAAGAGATCCTGGAGAACAGGAGCCGTCACAACAATACTCTGACGGCCCCGCATGCTGGAAAAGTGACGGCGATCGCTTATCAAACGGGTCAGAGCATACAGGCCGGGCAAATGCTGGCTCATCTTCTACCGACGCATTCAGATCAGCAATCCGGTGCCGAACCCGTTCTTGAGGCGCACCTTTATACGGCCAGTCGGACTGCTGGATTTATCGCACCAGGGCAAGAGGTCTTGCTTCGATACGACGCCTACCCCTACCAACGATTCGGTCTGCAGAGAGGGATCGTGACAGGGATGAGTCTTACGCCGTTTGCGCCAGGCGAGATGCGCTCCGCTCTCATGGGAACTCGCATCAGCCTTAGTTCAGTTGATTCAACGGGCGCGTCTACCGCCAATGAAGGACTCTATCGCGTGAACGTGAAGTTGAGCCAACAGAGCATTGATATCTACGGGAAGGCTCACCGACTCAAGCCGGGCATGACTTTGACAGCAAGTGTCAACTTGGATCGCCGCGCGATCTGGCAGTGGATTGTCGATCCTTTACTAGCCTCCTCTCAAAAAAGATAGCTACTTGGCCTAGTCGTATCTCCATCTAATCGAAGAGAACAAGGAAATCTAATGAATCAATCGCTCATCGCGTTCTATACAAGCACAAATCTCATCTTTTTTAACGTCCTGACCGCATACCTGCTTGCCAATTTCATGTGCCGAGCATTTCTCATTCCTTGGCAAGTCGCTGGGAAGGTGGCAATCGTTTTTGCCTCGTTCGTTTTTTCGACTCACATCTTCGTATCAACTTATTTTTTTAGCCAACATGCTCTGAAGGCATGGATGGCTATCGGTTTCTCGATACTCCCCTATCCGACCGCAGCACTGCGGCTCCACGCAAGAAAAAGATCACAACAAAGTAACGACATCAAGTACAGGTCCAAGACTTAATCACCACGCCATCTTGCGGTGAGTCACGGTACCTCTGCTAACAGTCGCACCGGAGAGTAAAGACTGATCCTGAACAATTTCTCCGGCAACTTAACGAGGAAAAGAATGCACACGCGTTATCTACTATGGCAATGGACAGGCCTCATCTCGACCTTAACCATCTTCGCAATCTTCGCAACCCCCATTTTTTGGCTATATCTAAGATATTCATTACTGGCGATCATCCTTTGCTTGGCATTAGCCCAACTCATGCCTAAACCGTACAGGCGACATTTCGAATCTCGTAGCGCGTTCTGGGACGTGATTTTCCCGATCAGCATCGCCTTGGTCTGTACGGTCTTTCGAATTAAGGGAAAGGAATTGCACTTGGAATATCTGCTTCCAATACGAATAGGGTTGAGCCTAGTTCATGGGTGGGTTGAGAAGCGCGCCACCAATAAATCAGACATGTAAATCTCTCACAGAAAGGAAATGATGCGAAATTTAACTCCACTCGAAATCGAAATTGTAAGCGGCGGCGGTGATGGTGGTGCATTGATTGGTGGGCTGGCTGGCGGTGCTATAGGAACGATTGGCGGAAGATTCGCCGGCGCAGCAACCGGCGCCGCTTTGGGATCGGTGATTCCCGGAATCGGCACAGTTGGCGGAGCGCTGATTGGATTTGCAGTTGGCTATCGAACTGGCTCGGCGGTGGGCAGCGCAGTCGGAGGGTATCTTGGCAGCAAGCTGCAAGACTACATCTCAGAGCCACCACCTCCGCCACCTACGCAATCGCAGGACGGCGACTAAACACCTTTACAGCATTGCCTTTCGCATCCCATCCGGGGGCGAAAGGCCCAACTGAAAGAGACGCTCATGTTCAATTTTTCGATCGGCAAAGACGAATTTCTCAGCCAGTTCTACGAACAAGACATCTATCTGGAACGCCAGGCCTTTGAACCGGAACTCAACTGGCAGCACATCAATGAGGTACTCCACGCGATGCAACCGATGTGCTCCTACACCCGGCTACACGACGGAACCAAGGTAATCCCTCAAACGGAATATACGGAGCCGCATCTCCACGTTGGCCTCCATTCTCACCGGTTCATACAACAGGCGCTGTACAAGCACCTGAGTGCCGGTTCGACACTGATCATCGACCGAATGGAGATATTCTCGCCAAAGATCAAACAGTATTGCGATTTCCTTTCCGGTTTTACCGATCAACCGGTGGTTGCCAACGGCTATGCTGCTTTCGGTGAGAAGGAATCGTTCGGCAATCACTGGGATACGCATGACGTGTTCGCGGTCCAACTGATCGGCCGCAAGCGTTGGAAAGTGTATGCACCGACCTACCTGCTCCCGATGCCGAATCAAACCAGCCAGGCACGCAAGCAGGATTGCCCGAGCGAACCAATCCTGGATACCTATCTCAATGCGGGCGACATCCTCTACGTCCCCCGGGGCTGGTGGCACACCGCCATTCCTGGCAACGAAGAAACCTTTCATATTGCTGCCGGCGTGCATCCTGCAAGGCTGGCGCATTACGCCACCTGGATATGCCAGTCCATGCTGACTGAACATCTCAGCGCTCGCCAGTCACTATCAGATCACAAGAATGAAAGGCAACATCTTGAGGAGATGGCAGACTGCCTCAAGCATCTGCTGCTGGATCAGGACAACTTGCATGGGTTCAAGAGAACTCTGCGGGAATACAACCACGTCAAGCCGGAGTTCAATCTTCCCGAAGCAGTTACCTCATCCTGAAGCCCTTCCCCCCTCTCGTAGCCAGCAAACTGCCAGCCATCGATCATGAACCCGCCCCCTCGGGCAACGAACCTCATCTGATCAACATGGCTATCAACGCTATCCGTCCAACTCAACTGGCAGTCCAATGAACCACACCCGAGTCGTCGCTCAAGATGAAAGAAGCGAATGCGGCTTGGCGTGCCTGGCGATGATCGCGAGCTACCACGGCCACCAGATCGATTTATCTGAACTACGCCGACGCTTCGCCACAAGCGCAAATGGCTCAACATTAAGGCAGCTGATAGGCTACGCAGCCCGGCTGCATCTGTCCTCTCGCGCTCTGCGCATTGATCTCGACGCGATCTGTCATCTCAGAACGCCGTGCATTCTGCATTGGCAATTGAATCATTTCGTCGTCATGACAAAGGCAAGAAAAAATGCCAGAGGGCGAGTATCCGTGACCATTCTCGATCCTGCCGTGGGAGAACGCACACTTGATCTGAAGAGCATGTCAGCATGCTTCACTGGCGTTGCGCTCGAACTTCTGCCCACCTCAGAATTCACCCCTCTGGATGAACGCAAAAAGATTTCACCAAGGCAGCTCAGCGGCCCCATCATTGGCCTTCGCCGCGCTCTCTTGCAATTGATCACGCTCGCACTCGCTCTCGAAATGCTGGCCATCTGCACTCCATTGTTCAATCAATTCATCATTGACGAAGTGATCTCCAGCGGGGATAGAGAACTATTAACGGTACTGACGCTGGGTTTTGGATTAGCCATCATCGTACAGACAGCGATCAGCTTGGCCAGAAGCTGGTTACTCATGCGCTGGCAGGTCGACATCTCCCTGCAATGGGGTACGCGCGTCTTCGCCCACCTTTGCCGACTGCCGTTTCTCTATTTTCAGAAGCGCACGCTGGGTGACATTGCCTCCCGATTTGGCAGCATCTCCACCATCCAAGGCAGCTTGAGCGGATTGTTTGCGGAGAACCTTCTCGACGGGGCAATGGCGGTGATTGCCTTGGGAATGATGCTTCTCTATAGCCCCAAGCTGACCTTGGTTGTGGTCATCGCCATGTTTGGCTATACGCTCTTGCGCGTCTTCCTCTATCAGCCTTTGCGCGAAGCATCACGAGAACGCCTTGTCCTGAGCGCGAAAGAAAACTCATTTTTCCTGGAGACTGTGAGGGCGCACTTGCCGGTCAAGTTATTCGGACAAGAAGCACATCGCTGTGCCCGCTGGCAAAATCTGAAGCAGGATGTTTTGAATCGCGAAACTGCAACACAGAAATTGACGATTCTATTCAGACTCACCAGCACGGCCATCTTTTCGACCCAGGGTCTCGTCCTGTTTTATCTCGGTGCAGAAATGGTCATGGAAAACATCCTGACTGTGGGAATGCTAATGGCCTTCATTAGCTACGCAACCACGTTTTCTCAACGAATCCTTACGCTGACAGACCTCGCGATCAATATCAACATGCTCGATGTCCACACACAGCGTCTGGCCGATATCGTAATGGAGCCCGCAGAACCACGACCTGACCAGCAAGCCAGTACCCACGAGCTGAAAGGAACGCTCACCGTCCGTAATCTGCGATTTCGCTACGGCGAGGATGCCCCATGGCTCATCGATGGCATCGACCTGACCATCACTGCCGGACAGTCGCTGGCCATCACGGGGCCAAGTGGCTCAGGCAAGACGACACTGTGCAAGATCCTGCTGGGGCTGTTGCGTCCAACGGAGGGAGAGATCCTGCTTGATGGCGTTCCTATCCACCATATTGGTCTGCAACGCTATCGAGAAATGATCGGGACCGTCATGCAGGACGATATTCTGCTCACAGGCTCTCTGCTTGAGAACATCTCTTTCTTTGCATCTCCCAGCGACGAGGAGCGCGTCAAATACTGCGCAAACCTTGCTGCCATTGATCGAGACATCGCCGCCATGCCTATGGGCTATCAGACCATGGTCGGGGAGTTGGACAACATCGTTTCCGGAGGACAAAAGCAACGTATATTGCTCGCCAGAGCGCTCTACAAACAACCGCGCATCCTGTTGCTTGACGAAGCCAGCAGCCAGCTGGATCTGGAAAACGAGCGCAAGATCAATGAAGAACTGGCAAATATTCAACTGACCAGAATCGTGATTGCACATCGCCCCGAAACCATCGCATCATGCGACCGCATCGTGATGCTCCATCAGGGGAAAATAGAACCCATTTCATAAATAGGCGTGAGATGCGTTCTGTCCAGAAAGGGCGCTGGCAAGGCGCGCGACGCGTCGTGTGGCGGTGCCACACGCAAGGAGCGCAACGCGGCCAGCGCCCTTTCTGGACAGAACCCGGAGGGAGCGGCCCGTTTGGGCGAATTGCTGCGTTACGAATTTGGGTCAAGACGCCCAGTCTTGACCCACTCGCGCCTTGCACTTCATCCCAAACGGGACTCGCTCGCACTCACGCCTATTTATGAAATGGGTTCTAGTAACGCCCATAAAAAATCGCGCCGCTCCGAGGGAGGGCGCGATGCCTGGTACGTCAGCAAGCAAAAGACGCTTACTTTGTCCCGGTCTTGTTCCAGTCGGCCGCCTTGTCCGACGCCGCTCCCGCCACCGAGTACAGCGCCCCTGGTGCATTGCGCGTCTTCTGGAATTCTTCCAGCGACTGCCCGCGCATGGCCGCGTAGATATGCAGGTTCGATACGCCGACCACCGCGCCCAGCTTTTCCAGCAGGAAGAAGATCACGCCATAGCGGATCATCGCCTGCCAGTCGCGACGGCTGATCATGTCGCTTTCTTCCTGTGTCAGGCCGGCTTGCTCATAGGTCGCCTGCGGATCAGCCAGGAAGCGCTCACGGAACGCCGGCTGGATCAGCTGGTACAGGTAGCGGTTGATGCGGTAGCGGGTGTTGGCCGTTTCCAGCGTGAAGGGGTAGGTGCCGGCAAGCTGCTCTATCCCTTTCAGCTGGTGTGCCACGTGCTCCCGATGGCGCTGCGTTTCGGCGGCCTGCAAGGCCGTATCGACCATGACCGCCGGTTCATAGACGGCCACCGCAATACCCGTCATGGAGGGCAGGTAATACTCGCGATGCAGGCAGTTCACACCCGCCGGCATGGCGCCGCGCATGATGAGCCACATGATGACCTCGGCACTTTCCAGTCCGCCCAGGGTCGCCAGCTCGGCATGGGTCAGGCGGGTCAGGGCTTCCGGGTCGTGCTGCAGCAGGTCCAGGAACTGGTGGTCCCACGGGGTATTGTTGAAGCCGGCGCGCTCGCCATGCACCTGATGCGACAGCCCGCCGGTGGCGACGATGACCACATCGAGGTCTTCCGGATAGCTTTCGATGGCGCGGCGCAGACCCTGGCCCAGCTTGTAGCAGCGGCGTGCGGTCGGGATCGGGAACTGCAGCACGCCGACCTGCAGCGGGATGATCTGGCCGGGCCAGCCCTCCTGGTGCGGCCACAGCATCGACAAGGGCGAGAAGCACCCATGGTCCAGCGGCTTGTTCTGGAAGAAGGCCATGTCGAATTCATCGGCCATGAGCGAGCTGCCGATATGGCGCGCCAGCGCGGCATGGCCACCAACGGCGGGCAGCTTGCGGGCACCCCCGCCTTCGTCGGCGACCTGGTACTCGCTGCCCACCCCCAGGGCAAAGGCGGAGTAATGGTCGAAGAAGAAGGAGCTCACGTGGTCGTTGTAGACCACCAGCAGCACGTCCGGTTGCTTCTCTTTCAGCCATTGCTGCACCGGCTCGTAAGCCTTGAAGATGGGCGCCCAGACCGCATCGTGCTGCTTGTTGGCATCCAGCGCGAAGCCGATGGTCGGTGTGTGGGAGGTGGCGATGGCGCCGACGATGTTGGCCATGACGATTTATTCCTGTAACAGATGAATCCGATGTGATTGATGCGGCGACTTGATCAAACCGCAGCCGCCGGACGCTGCCCCATCTGGATGAAGACGATGATCAGCGCCGCCAGCGTAGCGGGGACCGCGAGAATGGCGATGACGGCACCAAAGCCCCAGCCCATCGACAGCAGCACGCCACCGGCGAAGGAACCCAGGATGCTGCCGAAGCGGCCCACCCCCAGCATCCACGATACGCCGGTGGCACGCACCACGGTCGGATAGCAGGAGGGGGCAAAGGCGTTCAGTCCGGTCTGCGCGCCGCTCATGCAGAAGCCGGCCAGCAGCACGTAGGCCGCAAACATGCCCGACTGCACACTGCCGCAAGCCAGCAGCAGGATGAAGACGGCACCCGCGATGTAGGCCGCGGCGATGGCACGACTGGGCGACCAGCGGTCCATCAGGAAGCCTACCACCAGCGCGCCGACGGTGCCGCCCAGCTGGAACAGGGCGGTAATGCTGGCGGCCTTTTCGATGGGCAGGCCGGCATCCTTGATCAGCGTGGGCAGCCAGCCGGAGAGCAGGTAAATCACCAAGAGGCCCATGAAGTAAGTGCCCCACAGCGACAGCGTGGTCTTGCGATAACTGTCCGAGAGCAGTACCTTGGCCGGCTGGCCACCCTTGACCGGCGGTTCACTGACGCTGAAGGTCTGGTCGGCGGCGAAGCTGCCACCGCACACGCGCGCCAGGGTGCGGGCAATGCGCTGGGCAGGATAGTGGCGTACCACCATGAAACGGGCCGACTCGGGGACCAGCCACAGGTAGAAGGGCAGGCAGCACAGCGGAATGGCACCGCCTACCATCAGCACGCTGCGCCAGCCGTGCTCGGGCAGCAGGGCGGCGGCCAGGAAGCCGACCAGGCCGGAACCCAGATTGAAGCCGGTGAACATGATGGCCAGCAGGGTGCTGCGCGAGCGCTCGGGGACGTATTCCGAGAGCAGGGTGGTGGCATTGGGCATGGCTGCACCGAGGCCCAGGCCGGTCAGCAAGCGCAGGGCGGAGAGCGTGACCACGTCGTGCGCGAAGGCACAAGCCAGGCTGCACACGCCGAACCAGGCCACCGCCGTCATCAGCAGCTTCTTGCGGCCATAACGGTCCGACAGCGGACCGACCAGCAATGCGCCAATGGCCAGGCCGATCGGCGCGGCACTCATGACCACGCCGAAGGCGGCGCGCGAGATGCCCCACTCCTTGGTGATGGCCGGTGCCAGGAAGCCCATGATGGCCACGTCCATACCGTCGGTGGCCACGATGAGGAAGCACAGGATCAGCAGCAGCCATTGATAGCCGGACATCTTGCGTCCGTTGATGTGCGAACGCACGTCCAGCGATTGTGCTGTATTCATTAAGTCTCCGTGATGGTGTCGATTTGTCGGGATCTGCCGGCTTGTATGCACGCGGCTTGGGGATTGCCGGTCAAGGTGCGATCAGGGCTCCTTGACTTGCTGCAAAGTGTAAGACGGGGATCAATGGCGAGTATTGCTTTCGGCTACCTGAGTGTTGCCATTTGCTAATCACGGTGGATTTCAAGCAGATCCGCAAGGCGCGCTCGCAGCGCCCTCCGGTGAGCGCCATGCCGCCTTCCGGCGCGCTTCAGTCCATGCCGGTGGCGACCGCTTCGATGGCTTCCTGCAGGGCGCTTGCGCCCGGAGACAGATGCGCTCCCTTGCGCTGCATGAGTCCGATGCGGCGTTCCATGCCACGCATGGCGAAGGGCAGGGTGGTGAGCTGGCCGGTAGCGATTTCGTGTTGCAGCTGATGGGCCGAGATCACGGTGAGCATCTCGCTGCCCACCAGCAGTCCGCGCAGCAGCGCCAGGTCGCCGGTCTCCACCGCCGGGCGGGGTGCTGGCCAGTGACTGTCGCGGAAGAATTGCTCGATGGAATCGCGCAGCGGCGTCCCGGCCCGCGAGAGCACCCAGGGATAGCCGTCGAGATCGCGCAGGGACAGTTTCTTGCGGCTGGCCAGCGGATGACCCGCGCGTGCAATCAGCGCGGCACTGTCAGCCACCAGCGGGCGCATGTCGAAGGTGTCACTGGAAAAGGCGCGCAGGGCGCCGACGATGAAATCGATACGCCCGCTCATGAGACCGGCCGCCAGCTCTTCATAGGGGCTTTCCAGCGAACGGATCTGCAGGCGCGGATGCCTGGCCAGCACGCGCGTCATAGCCTTGGGCAGCAGCTGCGAGCGCGCCAGCGGCAGGGCACCGACGGTCACTGTCCCTTGCACCACGCCATCGAGTGCGGCGATATCTTCCGGGATATGGCGCAGTTCGGCCAGGGCGCGACCAAAGCGCTCGGTCCAGCGACGCCCGGCATCGGTGGGCAGCATGCCGTGCGCGGTGCGGAAGAACAGCGCCTGTCCCAGGATACCCTCCAGCATCGACAGCGCCTGACTGACCGCCGAGGGGGAGACTTCCATCAGGCGCGCCACGCTGGGCATGTGATGCGTCTCGGCCAGCAGTGCGGCTGCCTGCAGGCGCCGCTCGTTGAACAAGGCATCGAGGCTGCCCACCGGCTTGCCGTTGCGGTCGCGCAGGCGCAGTGCATCATCGCGCACCTCGCGCAATTCGGCTTCGATGCGCTCCACCCTCAGCCGTACAGCCTCGCCGGCAGCGGTGGGCAGCATGCCACGCCCCTTGCGCTCGAACAGTTGTGTGGCCAGGCTGTGCTCCAGTGCTGCCACCGAGCGTGCTACCGCAGAGGAGGCGCGCAGCAGCGTGTCGGAGGAACGGCGTACGCCGCCGGTGGTGGCGACGACATTGAAGACGTGCAGGTGACGCAGGTTGAGCAGGGTCATGACGGGTCGTTCCAGGTCGGTTGAATTCTGAGCGCGATTAGAAAATTAGAACAGAGGAAGGGCCACAACGCAACCAAGCCGGGAGGGCGCTCACGCATACTCGGCGCCATTGTCATCAACGGTAAAGAACCTTGTCCGACCTCGACCTTCACTGCCCTGGCGAGCCTGAGGCATCCGACCTCCTGGCCATCCCCTGCACCCTGATGCGGGGCGGCACGTCGCGCGGCCCCTTCTTCGTGGCCGATGATCTGCCGCAGGACAGCGCTGCGCGGGATCGCGTGCTGCTGGCCGCACTGGGCTCGCCCGACCGGCGCCAGATCGACGGTCTGGGCGGCGCGCATCCGCTGACCAGCAAGGCCGGTATCGTCAGTCGCAGTCGCGTCACCGGCGTGGATCTGGATTTCTTGTTTGCACAGTTGCAGCCCGAGTCGGACCGGGTCGATACCACGCCCAATTGCGGCAACATGCTGGCTGCGGTGCTGCCCTTTGCCATCGAACGCGGACTCATTGCCGCCGGTCCCGAGACCACTACTGCCCGCATCCTCACCCTCAACACCGGCATGCAGTGCGACGTCACCGTCCAGACACCGGGTGGCCGCCTGCGTTACCGGGGCGATACCCGCATCGATGGCGTGCCGGGAACGGCAGCGCCGGTGCGCATCAATTTCCTTGATACCGCCGGTTCGGTGTGCCCGACGATGCTGCCCACCGGCCGCGTACTGGATCGCGTGCGCTATGCAGTGCCCGGCGGCGAGCAGCGCGAAATCGTTACCACGCTCATCGATAACGGCATGCCCATGGTACTGGTGCGCGCGGCTGATTTCGGCCTGGCCGGTGATGAAGGTGTGGCCGTCCTCAACGCTGACGAGGTCCTCAAGCAAAGGCTCGAAGCGCTGCGCCTGGCCTGCGGTCCGCTCATGGGCCTGGGCGACGTGACCGACCGGAACTATCCCAAGATGTGCCTGCTGTCGCCGCCGACGGCAGGCGGCACGGTCTCGACCCGCTGCTTCATTCCGCACGTCTGCCATGAAGCCATCGGCGTACTGGCGGCCGTTACCGTCGCCACGGCCTGCGTGCTGGAAGCGTCGGTTGCGCAAGGCCTGGTCGCCACCGGCAGCGGCTTGCAACGCACCGTCTCGGTGGAGCATCCCAGCGGCGAATTCAGCGTCGAGCTGGAGCTCGATCCGCACGACCAGCAACAGATCCTGCGTGCCGCGCTGCTGCGCACGGCGCGTCCCATCCTGCGCGGGGAAGTGCTGATTCCCGCCGAACTCCTGACAGAACATTCCTGAACTCCATGCGAGACTCTCTCATCATCGACTGCCATGGCCACTACACCACGGCCCCCAAAGCGCTGGAAGACTGGCGCAACCGGCAGATCGCCAACCTGAATACGCCCGAACTCGGTCCCAAGGTGGCCGAGCTCAAGATCAGCGATGACGAACTGCGCGAGTCCATCCAAAACAACCAGCTGCGTCTGATGCGCGAACGCGGGGCGGATCTGACCATCTTTTCGCCGCGCGCCTCCTTCATGGCGCATCACATTGGCGATCTCAACACCAGCCAGACCTGGGCGGCCATCTGCAATGAACTGTGCCATCGGGTGGCGCAACTGTTCCCCGATCACTTCATCGGCGCGGCCATGCTGCCGCAGTCGCCGGGGGCCGATATCCGCACCTCGATTGCGGAGATGGAAAAGTGCGTGCGGGAATATGGTTTCGTCGGCATCAATCTCAATCCCGATCCCTCGGGCGGGCACTGGACTGCGCCGCCGCTGTCGGACCGCTCCTGGTATCCGCTCTACGAGAAGATGGTGGAGCTGGAGGTGCCCGCCATGATCCACGTGAGCACCAGCTGCAATGCCTGCTTCCACACCACCGGTGCGCATTACCTCAATGCCGACACCACTGCCTTCATGCAGTGCCTGAGCTCGGACCTGTTCAAGGATTTTCCGACGCTGAAGTTCCTGATCCCGCACGGTGGCGGTGCTGTGCCGTATCACTGGGGGCGCTTCCGTGGCCTGGCACAGGAGATGAAAAAGCCGCTGCTCGAAGAGCATCTGCTCAACAACATCTTCTTCGATACCTGCGTGTATCACCAGCCGGGCATCGACCTGCTCACGCGCGTGATCCCGGTGCAGAACGTGCTGTTCGCCTCCGAGATGATCGGCGCGGTGCGTGGCATCGATCCGCAGACCGGCCACTACTACGACGACACCAAACGCTACATCGAGGCCGCCGCACTGAGCCCCGAAGAGCGCCACCAGATCTACGAAGGCAATGCCCGTCGCGTCTATCCGCGCCTGGATGCCGCCCTCAATGCGAAAGGACTGAGCCAATGAGCACCCCCCTGATCAACCAGCTTGGCGTGGTCAAGCGCCATATCGAACGGGCCGAGGCGGGCGCCGTGCAGCAGCTTGGCCAGTTCGGCGTGGCCACCGTGCATGAGGCCCAGGGTCGTACCGGCCTGTTGAAGCCCTACCTGCGTCCCATCTATCCCGGCACCACCATCGCGGGCACGGCCGTGACGGTGCTGCTGCACCCCGGCGACAACTGGATGATGCACGTGGTGGCCGAGCAGATCCGCCCTGGCGATATCGTGGTGGCGGCCATCACGGCCGAGTGCACCGATGGCTATTTCGGCGACCTGCTGGCCACCAGCTTCATGGCGCGCGGTGCGCGGGCACTCATCATCGATGCCGGTGTGCGCGACGTGAAGGTATTGAAGGAAATGGGCTTTCCGGTGTGGAGCCGTGCCATCAGTGCCAAGGGCACCATCAAGGCCACGTTGGGATCGGTCAACGTACCGGTGATCTGCGCCGGGGCGCTGGTCAATCCGGGCGACGTGATCGTGGCCGATGACGATGGGGTGGTGGTCGTGCCCGCTGCCGACGCCACGCGCGTGGCCGGGGTAGCGCAGCAGCGCGAAGCCCTGGAAGGCGAGAAGCGTGCCCAACTGGCCGCCGGCGTACTGGGGTTGGACATGTACAAGATGCGCTTGCCGCTGGAAGCTGCCGGCCTGAAATACATCGACTGATCTTGTGTGACCCGCAGGCTGAACCTGGCAAGGAGCAGCGAGGGGAAGAACAGAGCGCCCACGCAGAAGAGGCGCACACCGATCTGAACTGACATGCGAGCTATCCGGCAGCGCGCCCTTGATGCACGCCATCGACATTGACAAGAACACTGGATCAACCAGACCGATTTACCCACAGGAGGAGATTCCTTATGCAGTTGCAACATCCCATCCGTCTCATCCCGGCAGCCCTGCTGCTGGCTGCTGCCCCCGCTGCCTTCGCGCAGAGTTCCGTCACCATCTATGGCGTAGTGGATGTTTATACGGCCTACCAGAAGAGCACCGTCGGCGGCAAGGACACCTCGCTCTGGGCCATGGGCAACAATGGACAGATGACCAGCCGTCTCGGCTTCAAGGGCGTCGAGGATCTGGGCGGCGGCTATCGCGCCAGCTTCAATCTGGAAACCGGTTTCGATCCCAGTACCGGCGGCCTGCAGAACAGCTACCGCTACTTTGACCGCCAGTCCTGGGTCGGCCTCGGTGGCGGCTTCGGCGAGGTGCGCGTGGGGCGGCAGAACAGTGTCATGTTCCTCTACTCGGGCAACATGGATGCGTTCGGTGCGGCCACTTATGGCTCGGCCTACAACAACTTCGCCAACTGGCTGGCGCGGGTGGACAACGACATCAGCTACATCTCGCCCAAGTTTGCCAATACCACGCTGGAGCTGCATTACTCGGTCGGCGAGCGCGCCGGCAGCACCGCCGGCAATGCGGTCTACCAGATCGGCATGCAGACCCAGCAAGGGCCGCTCTACGTGGCCAGCGCCTATCTCAACGCCAACAACGCCACCAACACCAACAGCGTGAAACAGTTCATGCTGGGCGGCAATGTTGAGTACGGCAGCGGCAAGGTCTACCTGGCCTTCTTCCGCACCAATGAAGTGATCTCGGCCACCACCGGCAATGTCTTCACCAACCCGGCCGGCAAGTACGATCCGGCCGGAGCCGTGGTCGGCAATACGGCGGGCGACTATCACAATACCTACAGCCTCTCGGCCGACTACCGCATCAATGCGCAGACCACCGTCGGTGCAGGCGGCGGCTACGTCAAGGACAGTTCGCGCTACAACAACAACGCGCGCCAGTTCAGCCTGATCGTGAACTACGACCTCTCCAAACGGACGCGGCTGTATGCGGTGGCCTCACGCCTGATCAACCAGAATACCGCCGCCTATCGCATGACCGGTGCCAGCTTCACGGCCAGCCAGGCCTTGAGCCCGGATGCAGGTGCCAGCGAGACCGGCGTGCAATTCGGGATCCGGCATACCTTCTGAGGACCGTCGTTCTCAGTCGGAAGGCATGGCGTAGGCCGCGAGGAAGGTCTCTACCGCGCGGCCTACCATGCGCTTCATGCGCGGCCGCGAGATGCTGGTTTCGAGTCCCAGCATCATCGGCTTGACCGTCTCGCAATCGAGCAGGGCGCACAGCTGCTGGGTCGCCAGCATGGGGTCGGCCGGTCGCAGGCGACCGGCTGCCATCTGCTTCTTCAGGAAGGCGGCGATGCGCTCCATCCCCATCTTCGGTCCCTCTTCGTGGAAGCGTCGGCCGATGTCACTGCGGCCGGCTTCGGCCACGATCATGCGGTGCGTCTGCAAGGTGCTCTCCTGGCACAGGAAACTCACCGCCTTCTCGCCAAAGACCTGCAAGGTCTTCGCCAGATCGTCCACCTCCTGGTCCAGTGCGGCCAGGGCAGGCTCCATCTGCTTCTTGGCCTCGCCGTGGGTCACCGCCACGAACAGCTCCTCCTTCGACTTGAAGTAGCCATACAGCGTGGCCTTTGAGCCACCGATGCGGGCCGAGATCTCGGCCATGGACGCACCCTCGAAACCCATCTCCTTGAAGACGTCGGCCGCCACGGCCAGGATGGCCTCGCGCCGGGCAGGGGTCTTGACTCTCATTGCTGGTCTCCGTGATTTCTTTACAAGTGTCTTTTTCGTACAGATGTGTTCAGTATTGCTTGACCGGGAAAGAACTGTCAATTAATAATACTGTACAGTTCGGTATCGTTATAAAAATCTTCCTTCTTTTCCGGAGAGTCCTTCATGCGCACCCCACCCCTACTACGGCCCGTCGCTGCACTGGCCATCCTCAGTGTTCTCAGTGCCTGCGGCAAGCCGCCGGGCGGGCCGCCACCGGCAGCGGGCACGCCCGTGCTGGGGGTGATGACGGTGCATGCGCAACCGGTGGAACTGCACACGGAACTGCCGGGGCGAACCTCGCCCTACCAGATCGCCGACGTACGGCCGCAGGTCAACGGCATCATCAAGACCCGCAGCTTCCGTGAGGGCAGTGACGTCAAGGCGGGCCAGGTGCTGTACCAGATCAATCCGGCCAGCTATCAGGCCGCCTATGACAGCAGCGTGGCGGCGCTGGCCAAGGCCGAGGCGAGCGTGAAGACGGCGCGCCTGAAGGCCAGCCGCTACAAGGAGCTGGTGGCCATCAGGGCGGTCAGCCAGCAAGATTACGATGACGCCGTCGCTTCGCTCGGCGAAGCCGAGGCCGATGTGGGTTCGGCCCGCGCCAACGTGCAGACCAGCCGCATCAACCTCGATTACGCCAGAGTCGACGCGCCCATCTCCGGGCGCATCGGCAAGTCCAGCGTGACCCCGGGTGCGCTGGTGACTGCCAACCAGACCACGGCGCTGACCACCATCCAGCAACTCGATCCGATCTACGTCGACGTCACCCAGTCCAGTACCACCTGGCTCAACCTGAAGGAAGCGCTGGCCAATGGCCAGCTGCAGAAGTCGGGCAATGGCGCCAAGGTCAGGCTGGTGCTGGAGAATGGCCGCACCTATGCGCAGGAGGGGACGTTGCAGTTCTCGGACGTGACGGTCAACCAGGACACGGGGGCCATCACCCTGCGCGCGGTGTTCCCCAATCCGAAGACCGATCTGCTGCCGGGCATGTATGTGCGCGCCGTACTGGAGGAGGGGGTGCGCCAGCAGGGCCTGCTGGTGCCGCAGCAGGCAGTCAGTCGCGATGGTGCCGGCAAGCCGGTGGCCTTCGTGGTCAATGCAGCGGGCGTGGTGGAACAGCGCGCCCTGGTGACTGATCGCGCCATCGGCAGCCAGTGGCTGGTCAGCAGCGGTCTCAAGGAAGGCGACCAGCTGGTGGTCGATGGCCTGCAGCGCGCCACCCCGGGGGCCAAGGTGAACGTGGTGCCGTGGTCGCCCAAGGCCACGGTGGCCACGGCCAGCGGCACCGGCACCCACACCAACTGAAAGGCGGGAACAGATCATGGCTCGCTTCTTCATTGACCGCCCCATCTTCGCCTGGGTCCTCGCCATCATCGTCATGCTGGCCGGCGCCATTTCGGTGCTGACCCTGCCGATTGCGCAGTACCCGGCCATCGCGCCACCGGCCATCGCCATCACTGCCAACTATCCGGGGGCGTCGGCCAAGACGCTGGAAGATACCGTGACCCAGATCATCGAGCAGAAGATGAAGGGGCTGGATCGTCTCAGCTACATGGCCTCCACCAGTGAATCGTCCGGCACGGTGACCATTACGCTGACCTTCGAGAACGGTACCAATCCGGATACGGCCCAGGTGCAGGTGCAGAACAAGCTCTCGCTGGCCACGCCCCTGCTGCCCTCGGAAGTCCAGCAGCAGGGCATCACGGTGACCAAGTCGGCCACCAACTTCCTCAACGTGCTGGCCTTTACCTCGGAAGATGGCAGCATGAGCGGCTCGGACCTGTCGGACTACGTCGCGGCCAACATCCAGGATCCGATCAGTCGGGTCGAAGGGGTGGGCGATACCACGCTCTTCGGTTCGCAATATGCCATGCGCATCTGGCTCGATCCCGACAAGCTCAACAGCTACAGCCTGACGCCGCTGGACGTGAAGAACGCCATCCAGGCGCAGAACGTACAGGTGTCTTCCGGTCAGCTGGGCGGCTTGCCGGCCGCCGAGAACCAGCAGATCAACGCCACCATCACGGCCCAGACCCGCCTGCGCACGGCCGAGCAGTTCCGCAACATCGTGCTGCGCACGCTCACCGGCGGGGCCCAGGTCAAGCTGGCCGACGTGGCCCGCATCGAACTGGGCAGCGAAAGCTACACCTCGGTGGGTCGCTACAACGGCAAGCCCGCCGCCGGCCTGGCCATCAAACTGGCCACCGGCGCCAATGCGCTCGATACCGTCAAGGCCATCGATGCGCGCGTGGCCCAGCTGGAGAAATTCTTCCCCGCCGGGATGAAGGTGCAGAAGCCGTATGACACCACGCCCTTCGTGCGCATCTCCATCGAGGAAGTGGTGCGCACCCTGATCGAGGCGGTGGTGCTGGTGTTCCTGGTGATGTACCTGTTCCTGCAGAATTTCCGCGCCACGCTGATCCCGACCATCGCCGTGCCGGTGGTGTTGCTGGGAACCTTCGGCGTGCTGGCCGTGTTCGGCTTCACCATCAATACCCTGACCATGTTTGCCATGGTGCTGGCCATCGGTCTGCTGGTGGACGATGCCATCGTGGTGGTGGAAAACGTCGAGCGCGTGATGTCCGAGGAGGGCTTGCCGCCCAGGGAGGCCACCCGCAAGTCCATGGGCCAGATCAGTGGTGCCCTGGTCGGGGTGGCGCTGGTGCTGGCGGCGGTGTTCGTGCCGATGGCCTTCTTCAGCGGTTCCACCGGGGTGATCTATCGCCAGTTCTCCATCACCATCGTCTCGGCCATGACGCTGTCGGTACTGGTGGCGCTGGTGTTGACGCCGGCCCTGTGCGCCACGCTGCTCAAGCCTGCGGCCAAGGGGCATGCGCTGGCGAGCACCGGTTTCTTCGGCTGGTTCAACCGACAGTTCGATCGCGGCAACCTGCGCTATCAGGGCATCGTGCGCCACATGCTGGGTCGTGGCTGGCGCTACATGGCGGCCTATGCGGTGCTGCTGGCACTGGTGGTGACCGGCTTCATGAAGTTGCCGGTGGGCTTCCTCCCGGATGAAGACCAGGGCACGCTGTTTGCGATCCTGCAGTTGCCCTCCGGCGCGACCAAGGCGCGTACCGACGAAGTGATCCGGCAGGTCGAGCATCATTTCCTGGTAGACCAGAAGGATGCGGTATCGGGCATCTTTGCCGTCTCCGGATTCAGCTTCGCCGGTAGCGGGCAGAATATGGGCTTTGCCTTCATCAAGCTCAAGCCCTGGGATGAGCGCAAGGGCCCGGGGCTCTCTGTGACCGACGTGGCAGCCAAGGCCGGTGCCGCCTTCGCCCGCATCCGCGATGCCCGCGTGTTTGCCTTCGCCCCGCCGGCGGTGTCCGAGCTGGGCAATGCCACCGGTTTCGACCTGATGTTGAAGGATGAAGCCAACCTCGGCCATGCTGCCCTGATGCAGGCCCGCAACCAGTTGCTCGGCATCCTGTCGCAGGACAAGCGTCTGGTGGCGGTGCGCCCCAACGGGCTGGAAGATACGCCGGAATTCCGCCTCCATGTCGACACCGACAAGGCCGGTGCGTTGGGGGTATCCATGTCCGACATCAATGACACCATCGCCACCGCCTGGGGCAGCAGCTACGTCAATGACTTCATCGACAAGGGCCGCGTGAAGAAGGTGATGCTGCAGGCCGATGCGCAATACCGCATGCTGCCCTCGGACCTGGACCGCTGGTATGTGCGCAACAGCGCCGGCACCATGGTTCCGTTCAGTGCCTTCTCCACGGCCAGCTGGGCCTCCGGCTCGCCGCGCCTGGAACGCTACAACGGCGTGCCGTCCATGGAGATCCTCGGCATGGCCCTGCCGGGCGCGGCCTCCAGCGGTCAGGCCATGGCCATCGTGGAAGCGGCCCTGGCCAAGATGCCGCCCGGCATCGGCTATGAATGGACCGGACTGTCCTTGCAGGAAAAGACTTCCAGCGGCAAGACCGGCATCCTCTACTCGATCTCGATCCTGATCGTGTTCCTGGCGCTGGCGGCGCTCTACGAGAGCTGGGCGGTGCCGTTCTCGGTGATCATGGTGGTGCCGCTGGGCGTGTTCGGCGCATTGCTGGGTGCGATCCTGACCTGGAAGATGAATGACGTCTATTTCCAGGTAGGTCTCCTGACCACCATCGGCCTGGCCTGCAAGAACGCCATCCTGATCGTGGAGTTCGCCAAGGATCTCTACGAGCACGGCAAGAGCCTGGTGGAAGCCACCATGGAAGCGGTGCGCATGCGTCTGCGTCCTATCCTCATGACCTCGCTGGCCTTCATCCTCGGCGTGCTGCCGCTGGTACTGGGCAGTGGTGCCGGCGCCGGTGCCCAGCATGCGCTGGGGACGGCGGTGATCGGCGGCATGCTCTCGGGCACGGTGCTGGCGATCTTCTTCGTGCCGCTGTTCTTCGTGATCATCATGAAACTGTTCGCCCGCAAGCCGTCTTCCGCGCCGCAAGGCCAACCCGCGATTTCTCCGGAGCACTGACATGAAATCCTTTCCGACCACCCGCGCCGCGCAACGCCCCCGTCTCCTGATGACGCCGCTGCTGCTGGCCACGCTGCTGGGCGGCTGCACCCTGATGCCGGACTACCAGCGTCCCGCCGCGCCCGTCGCCAGCCGCTTTGCGGGCGACCACAGTGCAGCGCCCGCCAGCACCACGCCGGCGACGGCCGTTTCTGATATCGGCTGGCGTGATGTTTTCACCGATCCGACATTGCAGGAAGTGATAAGTCTGAGTCTGGCCAACAATCGTGACCTGCGCGTGGCCGTGCTCAACATCGAAAAGGCGCGCGCCCAGTATGGCGTGGAGCGTGCCGCACTGTTCCCGACCATCAACGCCGCCACCAGCGAATCGGCCAGCCGCACGCCGGCCGACCTGTCGGCCACCGGCCGTGCGCTGACCTCACGCAGCTATACCGCCACGCTGGGTTTGAGCGCCTATGAACTGGACCTGTTCGGACGCGTGCGCAGCCTCAAGGAACAGGCGCTGCAATCCTTCCTCTCCACCGCCGAAGCCAGGCGCAGTACCCAGATCAGCCTGATCGCCGAAGTGGCCACGGCCTGGCTGACCCTGGCCTCCGACCAGGATCGCCTGCGCCTGGCCAGGGACACGCTGGCCAGCCAGAGCAGCAGTTATGCGCTCACGCAGCGCAGCTTCGAACTGGGTTCGGCCTCGGCACTGACCTTGCGCCAGGCGCAGACCAGCGTGGAAAGTGCCCGCGTGGATGTGGAGAGCTACACCGCCCAGGTCGATCAGGACCGCAATGCCCTGGTGCTGCTGGTGGGCAAGGACCTGCCGGACCGATTGTTGCCGCACGGCCTGCCGGATACCGCCCTGGCCGCCGCCAGTCCGCTGGCGAGCATTCCGCCCGGGCTGCCCTCGGAACTGCTGCAGCGCCGCGCCGACATCGTCGAGGCCGAGCGCTCCCTGCGCGCGGCCAACGCCAATATCGGCGCGGCGCGTGCGGCCTTCTATCCCAGCATCAGCCTGACCGCCGATGCGGGAACGGCCAGCGCGCGGCTGGCCGGCTTGTTCAAGGGTGGGTCGGGTTCGTGGAGTTTCGTGCCGCAGATTTCCTTGCCGATCTTCGATGGCGGCGCCAATCAGGCCAATCTGGATATCGCCACCATCAGCCGCGACATCAGCGTGGCCCAGTACGAGAAAGCCATCCAGACCGCCTTCCAGGAAGTCTCGGACGCGCTGGCCCAGCGCAATACCCTGGGCCGCCAGCTCAAGGCCCAGGAGGATCTGGTGGAGGCCAGCGACGCCTCGTATCACCTCTCGCAGGCACGCTTGAACAGTGGTGTGGATAGCTATCTGGACGTGCTCGATTCGCAGCGCACGTTGTATTCGGCACAGAAGACCCTGATCGGTACGCGTCTGTCGCGCTGGACCAACCTGGTGACTTTCTACAAGGCGCTGGGCGGCGGCTGGGTGGAGCGCACCGGCACCCCCGTGGCGAGCGATCCGGCCACCGCCGCGCCATGAGCCCGCGCGCCGCCAAGACCCGCGCCATTCTGCTCGACGCGGCACTGGCTGCCTTTGCCCGGCGCGGGGTGCGCGCCACCACGCTGGAGCACGTGGCCGCCAGCGCCGCCTTTACGCGCGGGGCCGTGTACTGGCACTTTCCGGACAAGGTGGCGCTGGTCAAGGCGGTCTTCGATGACCTGGTCTGGCCGTTCGACATCGGTCCCGAACTGGCGGTCTATCGCCAGAGCGAGCAGCCGCTGATGTTGTTGCGCGAAGTACTGTGGTTCAAGCTGCTCGATTTCCTGCGCAATGTGCGCCAGCGTCGGCGCATGGAGGTGGTGCTGCGCTATCGCGGCACGCCCGAGCTGCCCGAGGAACTGGGCGAGCGCATCGAGTCACTGAGCCTGCGCGCCTTGCAGCATCTCACCGCCGTCCTCAATATCGCCTATGAGCGTGGCCAGTTGCGGCGCGGGCTGACCCCCATCGACGTGGCACGTTGCCTGGTGGCGGCCTGCATGGGCGTCATCGCCGAGCACATGGAAGATCCGCAGGCGCGCCTGGAACATTCCTTTCACCTGGCGCCGCTGCTGGTCCTGCAAGGTGCCGGCGCGCTGCTGGAGGAAGACGCCTAATGCCGTGCGCTGGCGCGCGCAATCAGGGTGTTGAGGAAGGCGCGGGCGGCATCGGGCAGGGTGCGTCCGGCCAGGGACTGGATTTCCAGCTGCAGGGTATTCATGTCCTTGTCGCGGATGGGCAGGGCCGCCAGCTGCCCTTCACGTACCAGCCTGCGGATCGGCAGCGCGGCCGAGAAACCGATGCCCTGGCCGGCCATCACGAAGCACAGCAGGGCGCTGATGGAGTCGGCCGCCAGCGTCGGCTCCAGCAGGACGTTACGGCGGCTGCAGCAGGCGTCGATCAGGCGTCGCATGGTGATGTTCTTCTGCGGCATGGCCAGCGGGTAGGGCGCCAGCTCCGACAGGCTGACCTGCCTGCGATGGGCCAGGGCATGGTCCGGTCGCATCACTGCCATGATGGGGGCGCGCTGGGCGAACTCCACCTTGATGTCCGGATCCGGTGCCATCGTGAAGGTCAGGCCCAGGTCCACTGCTCCTTCGCGGATCTGCTGCGCCACATGGACTGCGTTGCCCACCGACAGCTGGAAACGGATGCCCTTGTGCTGAGCGCAGAACTGCTCGATGGCCACCGGGACGAATTCCAGCGCGAAGCCTTCGGTGGTGGCCAGTTTCACTTCCCCGCGCCGCAAGCCTTTCAGGGCGGCCAGTTCATTGCCGATGCGCTCGGCTTCCAGTTGCTGGCGCAGCGCATGCGCGGCCAGCAATTCTCCTGCGGCATTGGGCCGCATGCCGCGCGAGACGCGCTCGAACAGCGGGGTGTCGAGCTCGGCTTCGAGGCGGGCAATCTGGCGGCTGATGGCCGAGGAGGCTACGTTGAGGGTATGGGCCGCTTCGGTAATGGAGCCGCGCCGCACGACTTCAAGGAAGTAGCGTACGGCGGTCTCCTGCAAGATGCGGGTAGGGATATGGGACATGCAGCGATTGTAGGAACGGTTTGCCGATTCGGCAATCACTAATTCGAAAACTTGTACTTGTGGCAAACCATGTGCGGGCTTAGGATTGGCTCACCGATCGGCGGCAAGCTTGCCCGCCATCGCGTTGCGAGGGAGGCTTCATGGATGCTGCAAGGGCTGCAATGACGAAGGCGCAGGGCGAGGGACGTTACCGATACCTGGTGCTGGTGTTGCTTTATCTGGGTTGGTGCGTGTCCTATATCGACCGCGCCGCCATCACTTTCGCGGCGACCCAGATCGCCGGTGAATTCCAGCTCAAGCCCTCGGAGCTGGGCATCCTGCTCTCCAGTTTCTTCCTCGGTTATTCGTTGCTGCAACTGCCCGGCGGCTGGCTGGCCGATCGTTACGGTTCGCGGCCCGTGATCGTCGTTTCCATCCTGTTGTGGTCGGTTTTCACCGGTATCACCGGCATGGCCTGGTCGATTACCAGCCTGGTGGTGATCCGCTTCATCTTCGGCCTGGGCGAGGGCGCGTTTCCGGCGGCCAGCGTCAAGGGCGTGGCCGAACATTTCAGCCGGGCCGAACGGCCCAAGATGTCTTCGCTGCTGATGTCGTCCAACTACATCGGCAGCATGCTGGCACCGCTGCTGATTGCCCCGCTGATCCTGCATTTCGGCTGGCGTCCGGTGTTCCATACCATCGGCATCGTCGGGCTGGTGTTCGCGCTGGTGTACTGGTTCTGCGTGCGGCCGGTGCTGCCCGGCAAGGATGGTCCCAAGGCCATCAACAAGGAGGCTTTTGCGGCCCTGCTCAAGATGCCGTTGATGTGGAAGATCGTGGGTGTGTGGTTTGGCCTGTCCATCATCAACAAGGGACTCGACAGCTGGATGCCGACCTATCTGATGACCGTACGCGGGCTGAACCTGAAGGCGGTGGGTTTGTTGCTGCCGCTGCCCTATGTCATGGCCGGGCTGTCCACCGCCATTGGCGGCTGGGTCATGGTGCGCTTCTTCGATGGTCGCGAAAAGCTGCTGCTGATCGGCTCCTCCCTGCTCACGGCCATCTTCGTCTACTGCATGTACACTGCCCGCAGCGTGGAAGGTGTCATTGCCTGGCAATGCCTGGCGTATTTCTTCAAGTCCTTCGTACTGGCAACCTGCATCGCGCTGCCGACCAAGCTGCTGCAGGCCCAACTGGTCGGTAGCGGCGTGGGCATGGTCAACCTGGGCGGACAACTGGCGGGCTTCATTTCGCCGCTGGTGATCGGCTTCCTGGTCAGCGCCTTTGCCAACTACGACTACGCTTTCAGCTTCCTGATCGGCGCGGCCTTGTTCTCGGTGCTGGTCAGCCTGTTCATCCGCACCAGCAAGAGCACCGAGCAGATACAGCCGGCCTGATCCCACTTCAAGGAAATTCATGTCTGACATCCTCGTCGAAAAAAGTGCCGTCGAACTGCGCCAGCTGATCGGCAGCAAGCAAGTCTCTCCGGTCGAATTGCTGGACGCCTGCATCGCCCGCATCGAAGACCTCAATCCCCATATCAATGCCGTGACCGCCACCTGCTTCGAGCGCGCCCGCCAGGAGGCGCGCGCGGCCGAGCAGGCCGTGATGGACGCTCGCCCGCTGGGTCTGCTGCACGGGCTGCCCATCGGCATCAAGGATCTGGAAGAGACAGAAGGTCTGCTCACCACCTACGGTTCGCCCATCTATCGCAGCAATGTTCCCGCGCGCGACAACGCGCTGGTAGCCCGCCTGCGTGCCGCCGGTGCCATCGTGGCCGGCAAGACCAACGTGCCGGAGATGGGGGCGGGCGCCAACAGCCGCAATACGGTGTGGGGCGCCACCGGCAATCCCTTCAATCCGTTGCTCAATGCCGGCGGTTCTTCCGGTGGTTCGGCCGCAGCGCTGGCGGCGGATCTGCTGCCCCTGTGCTCAGGTTCGGATACCGGCGGCTCGCTGCGCATTCCGGCGGCCAAGTGCGGCGTGGTCGGTTTTCGCCCGTCGCCGGGGCTGGTGCCGAGCGAGCGCAAGCTGCTGGGCTGGACACCGATCTCGGTGGTCGGTCCCATGGGCCGCGATGTGGCCGACACCGTGCTGCAATTGCGCGCCACGCTGGGGCTGCATGCCAGCGATCCCTTGAGCTATGCGGTCGATGAAGGGGCCTTCGCAGCGCTGCCGCCAGTGGACCTTTCACGCTTGCGCATCGGCTATACCGAGGACTTCGGCGTGTGCGCAGTGGACGATGGCATCCGCCAGGTCTTCCGCCAGAAGATGGCCGCCATCGGGCGTTTCGTGCAGGTCTGCGAACCGGTCGAGGTCGACATGGGCGAGGCCCATCGCGCCTTCGACGTGATCCGTGCCGAAGCCTTCGTGGCGGGGTTCGAGGCCGCCTATCGGCGCGACCCTGCCTCGTTGGGCCCCAATACCCGCGCCAATTACGAAATGGGGGCGGCCATGAGCCTGTCCGACTGTGCCTGGGCGCAGAGTGAGCAGACCCGCCTGTTCCGCCGCTTCCAGCAGCTTTATGCGCGCTATGACCTGATCCTCTCGCCGACCACGCCGGTCTCGCCCTTCCCCTGGAGCGAGCTGTACCTCAAGGAGGTCAACGGCGTGGCGCTGGAGAATTACTATCGCTGGCTGGCCCTGACCTATGTGGTCACGCTGGCGACCAATCCCTCGATCTCGCTGCCGTGCGGACGCGATCATCGCGGCATGCCCTTCGGCCTGCAGGTGACCGGTGCCTTCCGCGACGATGCCCGCCTGCTGGCCTGGGCGGGAGCACTGGAGGCGGCGTTTGCGGGCGAGGAGACATTGCGTCGGCCACGTCCCGATCTGCACAAGCTCAAGACCGTCCACGCACCGTTGAACTCCATCGTCACCCATCCGCCTGTCCTGGATGGCGGGGCGACGGCGGTGGCGGCACAGTCTGCGGTATAAAACATTTATATAATTTTTAGAATTTATATCATTCCATTTCTTCGAGATTCCATGAGCACGATACAACGCTTCAACACCAATGCCCGCATGAGCCAGCTGGTGCTGGCCAACAATTTCGCCTTCGTCGCCGGACAGGTACCCGACCACGCGGGTGCGCCCATCGCGCAGCAGGCCAGCGAAGTGCTGGCCAAGGTCGATGCACAGTTGCAGGCGCAGGGCATTGCGCGCGAGCGTATCGTCAGCGCCAATGTCTGGCTCTCCAGCCCGGAGCACTTCGCCGCCTTCAATGCGGTGTGGGACGCCTGGGTGCCGGCCGGTCACGCGCCCACGCGCGCCTGCGTGCAGGCCCTGCTGATGGCGCCGGGACTGGATGTGGAAGTGGCCGTCATTGCCGCGCTTTGAAGCTGCCTCAGGAGCATGTCCATGAATGAGCACGGCCGCGTCGACTATCTCATCATCGGCGCCGGCATTGCCGGTGCTTCCATTGCCTACTGGCTGGCGCGTCACGGCAGCGTATTGCTGGTGGAGCGCGAATCGCAGCCGGGCTATCACAGTACCGGCCGTTCAGCCGCGCTCTACATGGAAAGCTACGGCCCGCCCCAGGTGCGGGCACTGACCTGTGCCAGCCGCGCCTTCTTCGATCATCCGCCCGAAGGCTTTGCCGAACACGCGCTGCTCACGCCGCGCGGCGCCTTGTTCTACGCTACTGCTGCCTTGCGGGAACAGCTCGATGCCCATGAGGCGCTGGTACGTTCGGTCTCCGACAAGGTTCAGCGCCTCGATGCGGACCAGACCCGTGCCATGGTGCCGGTCTTGCGTGAGACCGACCTGATCGGATCGGTCTATGAGGAAGACGCCAGCGACATCGACGTGCATGCCCTGCACCAGGGTTTCCTGCGCGGTGCGCGGGCCGCGGGTGCGCGCGTGCTGTGCAATGCCGAGGTGTTGTCGCTGCAGCATGTGCCGGCTGAGGGCCACTGGCACGTGCACACCAGTCAGGGAGAGTTCAACGCCGGCGTCATTGTCAATGCTGCCGGTGCCTGGGCCGACGAGATCGGCGCTCTGGCCGGGGCGGCGCCCATCGGGCTGGTACCCAAGCGACGCTCGGCCTTCACCTTTGCCGCACCGCCAGACAGTGCGCACTGGCCCATGTTCATGCCGGTTGATGAATCCTTCTACATCAAGCCGGATGCCGGCCTGTTGCTGGGTTCGCCGGCCAACGCCGATGCGGTCGCAGCGCACGACGTGCAGGCCGAGGAGCTGGACATCGCCATCGCCATCGACCATATCCAGAACGGCACGACGCTGGAAATCCGCCGTCCGGCCCATGTCTGGGCCGGCCTGCGATCCTTCGTCGCCGATGGCAGTTTCGTCGGCGGCTACGATGCGCAACTGCCCGCCTTCTTCTGGGCGGCGGGGCAGGGTGGTTACGGCATCCAGTCCTCACCGGCCGCCGGCGAAGCCTATGCCGCCCTGGTCAGGGGCGAACCCGTGCCAGCGCATATCGCCCGCTTCGGTGTGGAGGCGGCAGCCTTGAGTCCGGCGCGCCTGCGCTGAACACGCGGCAGCAGATCAGGTCGTGCCATCGCGGGTGGCCGATGCGTCCTGTTGCTTGCCCAGTACCACCGGTCGCGGCAACTGGCAGTCCTCGACCCGGT
This sequence comes from Herbaspirillum sp. C7C8, assembly GCF_022627875.1. Lineage (NCBI taxonomy): Bacteria > Pseudomonadati > Pseudomonadota > Betaproteobacteria > Burkholderiales > Oxalobacteraceae > Herbaspirillum > Herbaspirillum sp. C7C8. The sequence continues at coordinate 176,381 of NZ_JABXGG010000002.1, read as the reverse complement.
CACGGCCGTTTTCCTTGGCGCGGTACAAGGCCCGGTCCGCGGCCTTGAAGATATCCCCGATCTGCATGTCCGCACGCGCTACGCAGCTCATGACGCCGGCGCTGATGGTGACCACGCCGCCGGCATTGCCTTGGTGCGGGATCTTCAGGGCGCGCACCGCATCGAGGACCTTCTGTGCGATCCGGTGTGCGGCAGCCAGGTCCGTGTCGGGCAGCAGCAGGGCGAATTCCTCGCCCCCGTAGCGCGCTGCCAGGTCGCCGTGGCGACGCAGCACGGCGCGCAGGGTGCGGGCGATGTCCTGCAGGCAGTAGTCGCCCTGGATGTGACCGTACAGGTCGTTGTACTTCTTGAAGTAATCCACGTCGAACATCACCAGCGACAGCGCGCTCTTGCTGCGACTGGCATTGTGCATGACCTGCTGCAGCTGTTCGTCCAGGTAGCGGCGGTTGGGGATGCCGGTCATGCCATCGAGCATGGCCTGGGCCCGCAGGTTTTCGGTGAGCAGCTTCAGGGAAAGATTCTTCTTTTCGATTTCTTCCTCGGCCAGGTCACGCATGCGCACCACCCGCAGCAGATAGACCGTCAGCAGACTCACCAGCAGCACCGCCGAGATCACCACCAGCAGGTGGGCGCGTTGCGCCTCGCGCCAGTCGGCCAGCATGTCGTCATGGGACAGCGCAGCCGTGACGAACAGCGGATAGTCCGGCACATGTGTGAAGTAGTTCAGCCGCACCACGTCATCCTGGGCCGACCGGATCATGGCCCAGCCGGAGCGCCGCTGCTGCGCATTGTCGCGGTAGAGCGGCAGATCGGCCATGCTCTTGCCGAGAAACTGGGGGCCGTAGGGACGGCGCAGCAGCATGGTGCCTGTCGTGGTGGCCAGCACCAGCGAACCCTGCCTGCCGATATCAACCTCATTGAAGAGACCGATGAAATGATCCAGGCTGACCCCCACCCGGACCAGGCCGGCAGGATGGCCGTCGCGTTGGCGCAGGCGGGTCAGCGGAATGATCCAGCGTCCGGTCACGCTGCTGATGACGGGCGTACCGATCTGCAGGTCCGTGGGCTTGTCTTGGAGGTCCTTGCGCAGGGTTGAGGGAGTCGATAGCGGCTCCATGCCCGGCACCACCTCCACGGCTTGCAGGGCCGGCCAGCGTTGCAGTGTGTGTCCCTGTTCATCAATGACCAGCACACTGTCCATCTCCGGAAACAGCCGGCTCTGGCGCGCCAGCAGGTCCTGGATCAGGCGCTTCAGCTCGACGGCGGGCAGCTGGGGCTGGTGCTCCAGCGCCATGATCTCCTGGATCAGCAGGTCGGCAGCGCGAAAGCTCAGGTTGACCTGGATCGACAGCCCGGTGGCGATATTGAGGGTGGCAGTCTCGCCGCTTTTGAACGCCGCTTCCCGGCTGCTCAGGCTGCCATTGAGCAGGGCATAGCCGAACAGCGCCGTGCCAAGGATGGCCAGCACCAGCGAGATGATCCTGACCTTGTTGTTGAGACGTCTGAGGGGCATGGCAGGACTCCGGGCTGACTTCTGCTGAGTCAAGGCTATCTTGAATCAAATTAATCAAATTCAACATTTGTATTTTAATGTAAATTGTTTTTGGTTTATTTTATTGCAATAGTTTTTCGGCCCTTAAACACGTGAAGCTTGATGTGGATTAAGTCGCGCCTTGCCTGAAGGAATCTGTTCAATTGTTCTGAAATCGCACTTGTTTCCGCCCGGAATGTTGTTTTCCGGCAGGCAATGCTCACTGTTCTTCACGAGCGCGTGAATGACTCGGCAACTGTGGCGCTGAAATGCGACGAAACGTATGAAGTAAAAGATCTTTTTGCCGAATACGTTAAATAAATCGTTTATATTGCTTTCAAACAGCTGACAGCGGTCGGTTGGGCAGAGGGGTTGCCTGGGCTTGCTCAGGTTCAAAAATGAAAAGGGGATCGTATGAAAATGTCGGATATCAAGATCAGTGTCCGGTTGGGCGTCTGTTTCGCCGCACTCATTGCCGTGATGTGCGTGATCGGCGTGGTGGCGGTCAAGAATCTGTGGACGGTGAGTGCCATCACCGATGAAATCGTCAATGACCGCTACGCCAAGGTGGTGCTGGTCAACCAGATCAACGACAGGGTCAATTCAGCCGCACGGGCGTTGCGCAATGCGATCATCGCCCCCGATCAGGCCGCTACGAACAACTATGTGGAGCGCTCGCTGAGCAATACGCGCGAGATCAACGCACAGATGGCCGATCTGGAAAAGCGCCTTGCTACCCCTCAGGGCAAGCAATTGTTCGCCAAGGTCAAGGAGGTGCGTGGTGAATATGCCAAGTCGCGCGACAAGGTGGTGGAGTTGCTGCGCCAGCAGAAGAAGGTCGAAGCGGGAGAAGTTCTCTTCCGCGAAGCGATACCTGCACAGGACAAATACTTTGATGTCCTCAAGGAACTGGTCGCCTTCCAGGTGGCGCTCATGGATCAGAGCGTGGCCAAAGGGGATGATGCTTCCTCCAACGCGGTCAACACCGTGATCGTGCTGTCTGTCGCAGCCATTCTGCTGTCGGTGCTGTGTGCCTTGCTCATTACCCGTTCCATCACCCGTCCGCTCAATGAGGCGGTAGGCGTGGCCACGGCGGTGGCGGCGGGCGACCTGACGGTGCGCATCGAGGTCACTTCCAAGGACGAGACTGGCACCCTGCTGGCGGCCCTCAAGGCCATGAACGACAACCTGCACCGCATCGTCACCGAAGTACGCCAGGGCAGCGACACCATCAACACTGCCTCCAGCGAGATTGCCACCGGCAACCTGGACCTGTCCTCGCGCACCGAGCAGCAGGCCGGCGCGCTGGAAGAAACGGCCTCGGCCATGGAGGAACTGACCTCCACCGTCAAGCAGAACGCCGACAATGCTCGCCAGGCCAACAGCCTGGCCGAGACCGCCTCCCAGGTGGCGATGCAGGGCGGCAGCGTGGTCGGCGAAGTGGTACAGACCATGGGACAGATCAACGATGCGTCGAGGAAGATCGTCGACATCATCAGCGTCATCGACGGCATCGCTTTCCAGACCAATATCCTGGCCTTGAATGCCGCCGTGGAAGCGGCGCGGGCCGGCGAGCAGGGGCGCGGCTTTGCGGTGGTGGCCTCGGAGGTGCGGACCCTGGCCCAACGCAGCGCAGCGGCGGCCAAGGAAATCAAGACCCTCATCGACGCCTCGGTGGAGCGTGTGGAAAACGGCAGTCGCCTGGTCGAGCAGGCGGGCAGCACCATGGATGAAGTGGTGGCCAGCGTCAAGCGCGTCACCGATGTGGTGGCCGAGATCACTGCTGCCAGCGGCGAGCAGAGCGACGGCATCGAACAGATCAATCAGGCCATCGTGCAGATGGATGAGGTAACCCAGCAGAATGCCGCGCTGGTGGAGCAGGCCGCTGCCGCCGCGCAATCGCTGCAGGAGCAGTCGGGCCGCCTGGTGGAGACGGTCGGGGTCTTCAAGCTGGGTGGTCATGACGTACGGCGCCCGGCCGCCGTCAGTGCCGCGCGTACGGTGGACGTCACCGCACGGGCAGCGGCGCTGCCGCGCAAGCCGGTACCCAAGGCAAGTGCCCCGGCCAAGGCCTTGCCGGCGGCACAGCCTGCCCTCAAGCCGGCCGCCACAGAAGGGGACTGGGAACAGTTCTGAGGTGGCGGACGGCCTGGCTGGTCAGGCCATGCAGCAGTCAGCGCGTCCAGAGGGCGCGCTGTTTTTTTTGGGCCAGGCGTAATGAATCACGGCCGCAATGCGGGCCGTCATCGCGTGCTCCATTGCTCCGGAATGGTCTCCGGAGTGCGTGCCTGGGCCAGGGAAATCCCCTTGAAGCGCGCCAGCTTCTGCAGTGCATCTTCCAGCGGCAGGCGGGCGCGTCCGGCGGCGATGCGCAGTTCACGGTGCAGGTCGGCTTCTGCGACGGAGTCATCCTCGCACTGGCGGCTGTAGCGCTCGAAACCGACCAGTGCCGTCAACAGTTCGGCCAGGTGGCGCGGACATTCGCACTGCATGCGATCGGACTGCTCCGACACCGAGGCCAGGGTGCTCTCGCTGAAGCGCGGCGCCGGCAGCAGGTCGTCGTCGCCGGGGAGTTGGGCGGCGGTCGGCTCCATGCGCCGGATCATCTCGCACAGCCATTCCACATCGATCCCCTCTACCGTCTTGCGCACCACCCGATGCCCGGCCTCGGTCAGGCGCGCCACCATGTCAGGCGCACCGAAGCGATAGAGGATCAGCACCGGTACCTGGATGAAGGAACGGCGCAGGCTCTCCAGGCGCAGATCGAGATCGCTATCCAGGACTGTGCTCTCCAGCAGCAGCAGGTCGCCGTCGAAATGTTTGAGGTCCAGTTCGTCGAGGGTCTCGACTGCGGCAGTGACGCTCAGTTGCCGTTGCGCCAGCGCCTGTCCCACCGCCTTGGTGGCAATCCAGGGACCGACCAGCGCCAGGCGCATCGGCAGGCTGGCCTGGCGCTCGAGGGGGGCGGCGACTTCGCCAGGCAGGCCCTGCGCCAGGGCCTGCAAGTCCTGCGGGGACAGCGCGGCCAGCTTGCCGATGCGATGCCCGGCATCCACCAGGGTCTTGATCCAGACCAGGCGTTGCAGGTCTTCCTGTGAATACAGGCGCTGGCCGCCGCCGCTGTGCTGCGATGAGCTGATGCCGTATCGATGTTCCCAGGCGCGCAGCGTCTCGACCGACATGCCCAGCTGGCGCGCCACCGCACCGGGACGCAGCAACGGCAGATCGGAAAGCTCGGCGGGTTCCGAAGAGGCCGTGACCGCCGGAAGAGGGGATGAGTTTTGTATTTTCGACATTGTCCTATGTCCTATGAAAATTTTTTGTAAATGTACGGATATATTTTCCGGATATCTGTTCAGAGTCGTTGCAATGAAAATTCGTTGCATCGTTATCCAGAAATATTGCCGTTTGTTTTAATGATTTTTGGCAGTATGTCACGCTTTCTTGGAAGTGTGAAATGTCTTGCATCAAACAAGATCTGGCGCATTCCGTGCAGGCGTGCGCCGGGCGTCATCAGAGAACCTTGCTGTCCCTCCGGAAAGAACCATCATGAAATTATCGGACCTGAAAATCGGTACTCGCCTCCATATCGGCTTCGGACTGGTTTCGGCCATCCAGCCGAGCCTGGCCCTGCGCCCCGGCGTGCGCCAGTGCCGTGAAGACATGAGCAAGCTGGTCACCTTCTGATCAGGGCCACTCCATGCACGCCGACCTTCTCCGTCTGACCAGCCCGCTGCCCGGGCATCTCGGTCACGACCAGCCATCCAGGGATGAGCAGCAACGCCTGGCCGTACTCGATATCTTCTGTGTGCTCGATACCCAGGCAGACGTGCTGTGTGATCTGGTGACCGAGCTGGCCGCCACGTTGTTCGGGACCGAGATTGCGCTGGTCTCGCTGGTGGCCGAGAACCGCCAGTGGTTCAAGGCACGGCACGGACTGGATGCGCAAGCTACGCCGCGTTCACAGTCCTTTTGCAGTCACGTGATCGAGCAGGACCAGGTCATGGTGGTGCTTGACGCCACCCAGGATGCGCGCTTCGCCGACAACCCGCTGGTGACCGGTGAACCCGGGATTCGCTTCTATGCCGGCGCCCCGTTGCAGACTGCCGACGGTGTGCGGCTGGGGACCTTGTGCGTGATCGGCAAGTCGCCACGCACGCAGTTCGGTCGAGCCGAAAGGCTGACGCTGCGACAGCTGGCGGCCATCGTCATGGCCCGCCTGGACACGCTGCGCGTCTCCAGTTACGTGGACAGCCTCACCTCTCTGCCCAATCGCAGCCGCCTGACGGCCGACCTGCACAGCCTCGCATCCCTGGGGCAGGGCACGCAGGCGCTGGCTGGCAAGCTGACGGTGGTGGCCATCGATCTCTGTGATCGTGTCTACCTGCGCGACATGATCAAGGCACTGGGCTGGGACTATGTGGAAGGCTTCCTGATCCAGGCCAAGGAACAGCTGCGCCAGGCGCTGGGCGAGGTGGCGCTCTATCGCATCGGTACCACCACCTTCGCCTACCTGGAGCGGCGCGATATCTGGCAGCAGCAGATGGAGCAGGTCGAGCGCGCCTTTGCCCAGACCGTCCAATACCAGGGTATTCCGCATCGCCTGGAGATTTCGGCGGGCATCATGCCGCTGGCACAGTGCGATGACATCAATGAACTGGTGCCATCGCTGCTGACCGCCGCCGACAATGCGCGTGAGCGCGGCAATCTGTATTGCCGTTATGAGCAGCCGCTGGGACGTGAGCAGAAGCATTTTTTTGAACTGCTCTCGGCCCTTCCCGCAGCCTTGCTCTCGAGCGAGCAGTTGTGGCTGGAATACCAGCCCAAGGTGGCCCTGGCCTCCGGGCAGTGTGCCGGCGTGGAGGCGCTGCTGCGCTGGCGCCATCCGGTACATGGCGTGATCTCGCCAGGGCTGTTCATTCCGCTGGCCGAGAAGACTGCGCTGATCCGCCAGGTGACCTTGTGGGTACTGCAGCATGGCATCGAACAGGCCGCGGCCTGGGCGCGCCGTGGGCGGGCCATTCCGGTGGCCATCAACGTGTCAGCACGCGACTTCGACAATGACGACCTGGTGCAGACGCTGGTGTTGCTGTTGCGGCAGCACCGCATTCCTGCCGGGCTCATCGAGATCGAGTTCACCGAAAGTGCGATGAGCAAGAATCCCGAGAAACTCTACGGCAGGATCCAGGAGATCAAGCGCCTGGGCGTGAAGGTGGCCATCGATGACTTCGGTGCCGGTTTCAGCAATCTGAGCTACCTCAAGAACATCCCGGCGGATTATCTCAAGATCGACCAGTCCTTCATCCGGACCATGGAAAGCAATTATTCCGACCAGCAGATCGTGCCGTCGATGATCCATCTGGGACAGAAGCTGGGATTCGCCGTCGTCGCCGAAGGCGTGGAAACCGAAAAGTGCCGGCGCATCCTGCACCACCTCGGTTGCGAATACGGCCAGGGTTATGGCATTGCCCGACCGATGACGGCAGGTGACACCTGGGACTGGATCGCGGCGCGCGACTGAGTCGTTGCCCTCGTGCAGCACCGCCCGGGTCTCCAACGGTAGCTTGAACGCCTGTGCCAGCAGGCGCGTGAGCCTGCTGACGGCCTCAAGAGGGCAGAAGGATTTCGTGCCACGCATCTGGGCCGTATCGACCGACCGCACGGGAAGGGATCAACGCACCAGGGCGCAAGGTATGGCTTGCAGTGAGGATTGGTGAGGCGTATATTTCCGTATAGAAATATAATTTTGGAGACTTTCCGTGACTGTCCGACCGGTCCCCTTACCATTGGCTTCGCTCGCCATCCTGACCCTGGCGGTGGTGCTGCCGCTGACCTTGGGGGCATGCAGCCGTTCGCCCAAGGAGCAGCAGGCGTTTGAGCATGCCGAGGAGCAGTACCAGATCAACCAGCGCAACGCCGAACTGGCGCGCACCCAGCCCGAGGGCGAGTCAGCGGGTGGGGATGAACGCAGTCGGGAGCGCAACTGATCCGCAACGGCACGCCGTCATCGATACAGCGCCAGGGCTTGCGCTGCCCAGGCGTTGAGGCTCATGCCACGCGCTTCGGCCATCGTGGCGGCATGCGCATGCACCTCGGGCGAGACGCGAACCATGAATTTTCCTGAAAACGGCTTTTGCGGTGCCTTGCCCGCCTTTGCGCAGGTCTCCAGATAATCATCAACAGCCTCTTCGAAAGCGGCCTTGAGGGTGGCGACAGAGTCGCCGTGAAACCCGACGATATCCTGAATTCCGGCGATACGACCGATGAAGCTTTCATCTTCGTCGCTGTATTCGATGCGGGCAGCATAGCCCTTGTAGATCATTGTTCCCATTGCGTCATTCCTTTCTCAATGCGCACTCCTGCGTTGAGCAGGAAGCTGCGGGCATCGCGGATCTGATACGGTTTCGCATCCTTGGATGGATGGGGGCGGTGGAATGTCCCGATCACATCGCCGATCATGAAGCGCACACGCGATCCGCGTCCCTCGATGACCTGCGCACCCATGGCGATGAAAAGCAATTCGATCTGGCGCCACTCCAGTGAGCGGGGCAGCGGGTCGCTGAAGATGCTCAACAGGGTTCTTCGATGCGTGCTTTTCATGGCGCGAATTGGTATCAAAAAATGATATCATATATGTCGCATATTCCAAAAAATAACGGACGGCGCAAGTCTCGATCGAATCTTCAATCTTTTCGATCAGCCTGTCGGCACAGGGCCTCCAGTCCCGACAGATCGCCCGTCATCAGCAGTTGCCGGGCCGTGGCTTCGAAGTTTCTGCAGTCAGGATACTGTTGCAGCGCCTCGCACCAGTCGAGCAGATCCGACACCGCCCCCATCTCGATGAGCGACAGGGCCTGCTGCAGCTCGGCCTGAGGTGGCCGCTGCAGGGGCGGTGCGGCGGCTTGCTCCGGTTCTGAATCCGGCTGCTTCTGCAGGTCCAGCAAGCGGCTGATGGTCTCCTGCAGTTCCAGGAAATTGACCGGTTTGAGCAGACAGGCATCGAAATGCTCGCCATCCTCTTCGTCCCGTTCCGGTTGCAGCGTGGCCGACAGCAACAGCACCGGCACTTGCGGAAGATGCCGGCGTGCGGCCTGCAGCACGGCATCACCATGCAGGCCCGGCAACTGGTAGTCGGTCAGCACCAGCGCCACCTCAGGAGCATCTTGTGCGGCGATGCGGGCGATGGCACTTTCGCCGTCGGCATACAGTTCCACGGCGAAACCGACGCTGCCGAGCTGGTCGCCCAGCAGCTGGGCGATGTCGACATGGTCTTCCACCACCAGCACCAGGCGTCCTTCGCCATCGATCACGAGGTGGCCGCTGGCGTCTTCGAGGGCATCGTGGCGGGCGATGTCGTGTTCGCTGCCAATGGCTGCCGGCAGGCGCAGCGTCATCGTGGTGCCTTGACCAGGCGCGCTCTCCAGCGCCACCTGGCCCCCCATCTGCTGTATCCACTGACGCACGATGGCCAGCCCCATGCCGATGCCCGGCTGCGAGCGATCCGCATGGGCGCGTTCGAAGGGTTCAAACACGCGCGTCTGGAAATGCAGCGGAATGCCGCAGCCGGTGTCGCGCACCTGCATTTCCATGACCCCCATGCCGGACTGCGCTGACGCCGGATGCCAGTACACCTGCAAGCTGATCTGGCCATCGCGGGTGTACTTGGCGGCGTTGTCGAGCAGGTTGCCGAGGATGCGCCTTACCCGGCGGGCGTCCAGCGTGAGCACCGGCGGCAGGCTGGGCGCCACCTGCAGGCGGAAGGCATTGTGCTGGCGTTGCGCCAGCAGGGCGGCCTCCTGGCCGATCTCCTGCAACAGGGCATGGGCGTAGACGGCGGCCGGCTGCGGCAGGTCCGGGCGGTCGCCGCGCGCATAGTCGATCAGGTCATTGACCATGGCCAGCATGTGACGTGCACTGCGCACGATGATGCGACCATGGCGCGCGCGCTCGTCACCGCCGGTCTGCAGCATGTCGGCAAAGCCGAGGATGGAGGTCAGCGGTGTGCGCAGATCGTGGCTGATGCGGGTGAGAAATCCGGTCTTGGCGCGGTTGGCCTGGTCGGCCGCCTCCAGCGCTTCACGCAATTCACGGGTGCGGGCAGCGACTGCCTGTTCCAGTTTCAATTGCTCGCGCACACGCTGGTAGAGCATGCTCCACTGCATCTGCTCATGCTTGCGGTGCAGTTCGATTGCGCGACTGATGACCACCATCGTGCTCATGCACAGCAGTCCCAGCTGGAACAGCGCCGCGAAATGCCAGTCCGGCAGCAGGCTGCGCTCGACCAGACCGTTGAGCTCGAGCAGCTTGAGCGACATCCCCAGCCAGGTCAGTGCGAAGGACAGCGTCAGCAAGCGTGCATGCGCCAGTCCGCGCCACCAGGCATGCAGCATCGAGGCCAGCCAGACCAGGTAGGCCAGGGCAGCGCTGGCATTGGCCAGCGGCGCGGTGAGACGATAGTCGCCCAGGGCGGTCCAGCCGGTGATCATCATCAGCAGCACCACCATCCCGGTGTAGACGGTCTTCCAGCCGCGCAGGCGCTCCAGTCCGGCCAGTACATAACTCATGCGCACGTAGAGCAGGGTGGCCAGACAGCCCAGGGTCGCCGGGGCACGGACCAGCCAGGGAGCGCCTGCGGGAAACAGATAAAGATAGAGATAGCCCTGGAATGCCCAGATATACAGCAGTCCCGCGAGGATCCATGCTGCCATCCACCCGAAGCCGCGGTCGCGCCAGGCGATACCCTGGACCAGCGTATAGGCCAGCAGCAGCAGGGAGATGCCCAGCACGAAGGACTGAAATGCCAGCTCGCGACCTTCCTCCTGACGAAACGCGGCCGGTTCCCACAGCATCACTTTGAGGTCGATGGTCGAATCCCCGGCCACCCGCAGGACGAAAGGGCGTTGCTCACCCGGGGCCAGCGTGAGCGGAAACAAGGCGGTACGACTGAGGACCTCCTTTCCTGCCAGCGAATGCAGCGTACCGGCCTGTTGCGGCAGCAGGGACGGGGATGCTGCGTTTTCCCGGCGTGCCGGCAGATACAGCCGGACGTCCTGCAATCGTGCCGAGTCCAGCGTCAGCCAGCGCGTGAGGTAACGCGGGCCGGGGTTGCGCAGTTCTCCGCGCAGCCAGAAGGCACCGGTGCTGTAGCCTTCCTGCAGCATGGGCTGGTGCACCGACTCCCATTGTGTACTCTCCAGCACGGTGGCCAGTGGCAAGCTGCCGTCGGCCGTGCGCAGGATCTGCAAGCCCGATGTGACCACTGCGCGGCTGGGGACCTGTGTCAGGTCGATGGTCTGGGGCGGCAGGGAGGCCAGCGCAGGCAAGGCGGGCAAGGCCAGCGCAATACCCAGCCACCCATGCCACCAACGCCATCGGGACAGTCGCCACATCGCGCGCACATCAGCGCCGGAACTGGCTGGGGGGCATGCCGAAGCGTTCGCGAAAGGCCGTGGAGAAATTGGCGGTATTGCTGTAGCCCAGCGCCAGCGCGATGGCGCCGATATCGAGGGTGCTCTCGGAGAGCAGCCGGCGGGCTTCCTTCATGCGTTCTTCCCGCAGGAAGTCGAATACCGTCACCCCGGCGCAGTGCTTGAAGGCACTCGACAGGCGCCGCGCATTGGTGCCCACTGCCGCGGCCAGCGCATTGAGACTCAGCGGCTGGTCCAGCTTGTCGAGCATCAGCCGTCGCGCGGCCTGGAACAATACGGTGTCGAAGGTACTGGACCCGGCTTGCTGGCCAAAGCTGCCCACCGTGGCCGCAGGGGGCAGCTCGGTATGCAGCAGTGAACGCAGATGCACACACAGGCGCAGGCGCACTTCCTCGAAATCGAAGGGTTTGGTGATGTAGTCCACCGCACCGACCGACAGACCGTTGACCTTTTCCTCCGTGGACGCCGCCGCCGAGAGGAAGATCAGCGGGATATTGCGCGTGCTCGAGTTGGCCTTGAGCAGGCGGCAGCTGGTCAGCCCATCGTAGACCGGCATGCGGATATCCATCAGGATCAGGTCCGGCCGTACCGTCTGCGCCTTGCGATAGCCGTCCTGCCCGTCGCGGGCCACATACAGGCGCGCCCCATGGCGCAGCAGGAAGTCCGACAGCAGCATCCGATCTTCCTCGGCGTCGTCGACGACCAGGATGCGCTGCCCTGCCAAAGGTCCGGCCAGTGCCGGATGTGCTGATTTGTAGACCATATTCGCCTCATCAGAAATGAGCGCGAAGTTACCGCGAAATTTCGACAACACGAAGCGAAAATGGTCGGCCAGAAAATATTTTTCCCGCCATCAAAACTATGTGATCAGGAGGCAAAACATCGACGAGTAAATCGTCGAATAAATTCGATATGGCGATGCCTGCGAGGCAGGAACTGTCAGTGTCCGGGACCTTGGACGTGCTTTCATCGAGATGACATCAACGCGGGGATTTGTGAATTCAAGTTAAAGATGACCTCGCCTTTTTCAGACCCTGTTTTTCGCATTGAACCAGGGCGCGCATGCAGACAGGTAAAGCAGCGCGTTCTGCCTGCGGCGAATTCTCATCCCGCGAAATATTTTTCCTTGTACCAGAACCATGAGGCTGCCTTGCACAACCGCGCGCGCGAAATGCCAGTTCTCTTGCGCTAAATTTTGAGCGCGTCAGGAGGCGGGTGCCGTGCAGCAATCTTGTGCGCGGCCATGTCACGACGGCAAAGGGTCGGTCCGGCCGTGCCGGTCCGACGTGTCATGGGATTGGATCAAGATCAGGGGAGGCCTGTATGGCCAGCATTTTGTTGGTGCAAGACATCTTGAGAAGTGAACGCCACAGTGCGCTGGGCGGTTTTCTGGAAGCGCAGGGGCACAAGGTCAACCGCGTGATGGCCGATGGCGAAGAATTGCTGACGCCGGTGCAGCCCGGCGACATCGCCATCGTGCAGATGGGACGGGCCAGCGGGGCAGGCTATCTGCTGACCCGGCAACTTCGCCAGGCCAGTGCGCGCATGGGCATCCTGCTGTTGGCGGCCGAGCATGAGAGCGCGATGGTCCGTATCGGCGGTCTGGAGCGGGGCGCCGACTTCTGTGAAGCGATGCCGCAGCGCATGGAGTTGCTCAACGCCTATCTCGATGTGATGCTGCGACGGGTGGCGCCGCAGGCGTGGCGGCTGGACGTGGCCGGACGCACGCTGCATGCGCCACAACACGATGCGGTGGAAATCAACTCGCGCGAAGTAGCGCTCTTGAAGGCGCTGGCCAACAGCACCCGCCACGCCGCCGACCGCTGCACCATCGCGCACGCCTTCGGTGTAGATTGGGGGAGCTTCGATGAACGCGTGCTGGAGAAGACCGTCAGTCGTCTGCGCCGCAAGTGGCGCGACAGCACCATGTGTGATCTGCCGCTGCGCACCCTGCATGGCGTGGGCTATTGCTTTACCGAAGCGATTCAGGCGTGCTGAGGTGGCAGTGAGCGCTCTCGACGCTGCGCGCAGCCTGCACGCGCCCATGAAAAACGGGAGCCGAGGCTCCCGTTGCAAAAGGGCCGGTCGCTCTGCGAACCTGCTCGCGTTGACTTACCTGCCCCAGCTCAGAACCATCGGATCCAGACGGCGCGCCACGCGCAGCAGGCCTTCGCGCACCTTGGGGTGCATCGGGGCTTGCGGATGGCGCAGCATGTCGGACTTGATCACGCCGCCTTCGAGCATCAGTGCCTTGCACGCCGCCAGGCCGCATTGACGATTCTCGTAGTTGATCAGCGGCAGCCACTGCATGTAGAGCTCGGCAGCCTTTTCGGTGTCGCCGGCGAAATAGGCATCGACGATTTTGCGGATGCCATCCGGATATCCGCCGCCGGTCATGGCACCGGTGGCACCGCCGTCCAGATCGGGGATCAGGGTGATGGCTTCTTCGCCATCCCAGGGGCCGACCACGGCGTCGCCGCCCAGTTCGATGAGCTCACGCAGCTTGGAGGCGGCACCGGCGGTCTCGATCTTGAAGTAGGAGACGTTCTCGATTTCCTTGGCCATGCGCGCCAGGAAGGGCGCCGACAGGGGCGTACCGGCCACCGGTGCATCCTGGATCATGATGGGGATGTCGATGGCGTCGGAGACGCGGCCATAGAACTCGTAAATCTGTTTTTCCGACACGCGGAAGGTGGCGCCGTGATAGGGCGGCATCACCATCACCATGGCAGCGCCGGCATCTTGCGCCGCACGGCTGCGCTCGGCGCAGATCTGGCTGCCGAAGTGGGTGGTGGTAACGATCACCGGCACCCGACCAGCCACGTGCTTCAGAACGGTGTCCTGCACCAGCACGCGCTCGTCGTCGGAGAGCACGAACTGCTCCGAGAAGTTGGCCAGGATGCAGATGCCGTTGGAGCCGGCATCGATCATGAAGTCGATGGCGCGCTTCTGGCCTTCCAGGTCCAGCTTGCCGTCCTGGTCGAAGATGGTCGGGGCGACCGGGAATACGCCGCGATAAATGGGGGTGCTCATGGGAGTCTCCGTCTTGGTTGTCGTGGGCCATCAGGCGATGGCGGTGTGCAATGGGGCTCAATATACGGGCGCGCCGATGGCCTGTATAGTGAAGACTTTCCATCATGTGATCGCTTTTTGGAATCACCCATGAAACCCGCGCCCAGCCAGCAACGTCTCAACAGTCTCCTGTCCCGCCTGCGCATGAAGCAGCTGCAACTGCTCATCGCGCTGGACGAGCACCAATCGCTGCACAAGGCCTCCAGCGCCCTGGCCATGACCCAGTCGGCCGCCAGCAAATCGCTGGCCGAGCTCGAAGCGATGCTGGATGCGCAATTGTTTGAACGGACCCGATCCGGTCTCATTCCCAATCAGTTCGGTCATTGCGTCATCCGTTATGCGCGCCTGATGGCGACCGATCTCGGTTCGCTGTGCGAGGAGATGGCGCAGATCCGCTCCGGACGCGGTGGGCGGCTGGCCATCGGGGCGGTCATGGGGGCCTTGCCGGAACTGGTGGTGCCGGCGGTGGATGCCTTGCAGCGGCGCCATCCGGAGCTCTCCATCGATATTGTCGAGCAGACCAGCCGACAATTGCTGAGCCTGCTCGACGAGGGCCATCTCGATTTGCTGGTGGCGCGCGCCAGCGTCTCCGACAATCCCGGCAAGTATCACTATCAGCCCTTGTCGGAAGAACCGCTGTCGGTGGTGGTCTCGGGCGAACATCCGCGCCCGCGTGGCAGGCAGATGCGTCTGGCGGCGCTGGCGGGCTATCGCTGGGTGACCTATCCCAGCCACATGCCCCTGCATGCGGTGCTGGAGCGCGAAATGGACCTGGCCGGGGTCAGCATGCCGGGCAATGCCATCTCTACCGCCTCGACCTTCGTGACGGTGGCCTTGCTGCAGCAGGGGACCGACATGGTTTCTATCCTGCCCACGGCGGTGGCCGAGATGTTCGTCAGGCGCGGCATGTTGCGTATCCTGCCGGTGAAACTGCGTTCGATGTCGCAGACCATCGGCATCGTCACGCGCAAGGGCGGGCAGTTGTCCAGGGCGGGTGAAGCCTTCGTGGGCTTGTTGCGCCAAGAGGCCAGCGCCGTTTGATCCTGCGCCGGCGCCCGGCCATGGTCGGGCGCGGCGGATGCTGCTGCTGCCGCGGTCTTCCTGTCTGTCTCTCTTTCCTCACTGTTAAGCACAAAGCTTCACTTGCGCCGCTCAGCCGGCAGCAGGCCTGCTCCGTTCGCCCTTGCCCGATGCTCGTGGCCGGACGCTGACCCGCCGCAAAGCGCCAAGGGACGGAGCTTGGCGGCCGAAGTGAAAGGATCTTCACCTCATCCATGCAAAAAATTTGAGCTAGCATTTTTGGTGTAATGGTATAGTGATTATACCAGTTGGTCTTCTCCGGCTTGATCTGTGCGTTGCCTTCTGGAAAAACAACGAAATAACAAAGAAACAACCAAGGCAGCCAGGCGACCGCAAGGCGCACAGCCCCCGCGTCCCTGGCCAAACCCGTAGAGGTTGTCGTTGATCAGGCACAGCCTCTGAACCCGACAGGAGACAAGACAACAATGGAGACGCCCCAAAGCGCCGTCGAAAGATCGGCCATCCGCAAGGTCGCAATGCGGCTAGTGCCCTTCGTGGGCCTGATGTTTTTCATCAATTTTCTGGATCGCACGGCGATTTCCTTCGCCGGCCCCAATGGCATGAGCCGTGATCTGGCCCTGACCGCCGCCCAGTTCGGGTTTGCGGCCGGGGTCTTCTTCATCGGTTATGTGCTGCTCGAAATCCCCAGCAACCTGGCCCTGCACAAGTACGGCGCGCGCCGCTGGCTGGCGCGCATCATGGTCACCTGGGGCATCGTGGCGTTGCTGTTTACCTGGGTCAGCAGCGTGGAGGGGCTGTATGTGCTGCGCTTCCTGCTGGGTGTGGCCGAGGCCGGGTTCTTCCCGGGAGCCATTCTCTACTTGAGCCTGTGGGTGCCGGCCAGGCATCGCAGCCATATCCTGGCCTTGTTCTATCTGGCCCAGCCGCTGACCATCGTCATCGGCGCGCCGATGGCCGCGCTGCTCATCGAGGCACATGGCCTGTTCGGGCTGGAAGGCTGGCGCGTGATGTTCGCCGGGGTGGCACTGCCGGCCATCGCGGTGGGCGTGATGGCCTGGTTCTATCTGGCCGACCGGCCCGCCGATGCCAAATGGCTCGACGAGGCCGAGCGCAAGTGGCTCACGGCCGCCCTGCAAGCCGAACAGGGCAACAAGCGTGTCGAGCACGTGGCCCATGCGGGCGCGGCACTGAAGAATCCGCGCGTGTGGCTGCTGGCCCTGGTGTACTTCGGATTGATCTATGGCCTGTATGCCCTGGCTTTCTTCCTGCCGACCATCATCGGTGGTTTCGAGGCGCAATTCGGCAGCAAATTCAATGTGTTCCAGAAGGGGCTGATCACCGCCATTCCCTACCTGCCGGCGGCCATCGCCCTGTTCCTGTGGAGCCGTGACGCCACCCGGCGCGGCGTGCGCAGCTGGCACGTGGGCCTGCCCGCCTTGCTGGGCGCCATCAGCATCCCGGCGGCACTTTACATGCAGAGCCCGGCCACCACGGTGCTGGCCATCACGGTGACCGCCTGCGCCATCTTCTCGGCCCTGCCGACCTTCTGGTCGATTCCGGCACGTTTCCTCTCGGGAGCGGCCGCGGCCGCAGGGATTGCACTGATCAACACGGTGGGCAACGCGGCCGGCTTCATGGCGCCCTTCATCACCGGGGCGATCAAGGATGCCACCGGCAGCTACCAGGCGCCGATGTTCGTGGTGGGTGCGCTCATGGCGGTGTCGGCGGCGGTGATCTTCGCCATCGGCGCCGGTGCCCGTGAAGAGGCCGCCGAACTGCAGGCACGCGTGATTGCCGAGTGAAGGCAATCCATGGCCAGTGGCATGGGCTCAACGCCGCGCTGGCCAGCAAGCAATGAACCCGCTCACCGCGTGAGCGGGCCGGTAACGATGACAGGAGAAATCACATGAAGGAAAAAATTGCACTCTTCGGCGCAGGCGGCAAGATGGGCGTTCGCCTGGCGAAGAATCTGAAGAAATCCGACTACCGCGTGGCGCACGTGGAAGTCAGTCCGGCCGGCCAGCAGCGCCTGCGCGAGGAAGTCGGCGTGGAGTGCGTCAGCATCGATGCCGCGCTGGACAATGTGGACGTGGTCATCCTGGCCGTGCCCGATACCCTGATCGGCAAGATCGCCGCCGAGATCTCCCCCAAGCTGCGCGCCGGGGTGATGGTGATGACCCTGGACGCGGCCGCACCCTTCGCCGGCCACCTGCCGGATCGTCCGGACCTGGTCTACTTCGTGGCCCATCCCTGCCATCCGCCCATTTTCAATGACGAGACCACGAGCGAAGGCCGTCGCGACTTCTTCGGCGGCGGTGCGGCCCGACAATCGATCACCAGCGCCCTGATGCAGGGGCCCGAGTCGGCCTTCGACCTGGGGGAGGACGTGGCCAAGGTCATCTACCAGCCCATCCTGCGCAGCTATCGTCTGACGGTGGAGCAGATGGCGATCCTGGAGCCGGGCCTGTCGGAAACCGTCTGTGCCACCTTGCTCTACGCAATGAAGCAAGCCATGGACGAGACGGTACGCCGTGGCGTGCCGGAAGAGGCGGCGCGTGATTTCCTGCTGGGCCACATGAACATCCTCGGGGCGGTGATCTTCAAGGAGATCCCGGGGGCGTTTTCGGACGCCTGCAACAAGGCCATCCAGAACGGCTTGCCGCGTCTCTTGCGCGACGATTGGCTCAAGGTCTTCGACCACGACGAGATCGCGGAGAGCATCCGCCGCATCACCTGACCAGGAGCGCGCATGGAACGCATCTACGCCAGCTACTGGCTGGAAACCGGCGATGATCCGGCCCGCGCGGCCGAGGTCATCGCAGGCGAACAATCCAGCGGCACCTTCGTGGCGCTGGCCACCGAAACGCCCGCCTTGAAGGAGCGCTCCGGGGCGCGGGTGGAAAAGCTGGAGATCCTCGGCCACAGCACCACGCCCAGCCTGCCCGGCGGCATGCCGGCCGCGCGCTATACGCAATGCCGGCTGGAACTGTCATGGCCCCTGGAAAACACTGGTGCCTCGCTGCCCAACCTGATGTCCACGGTGGCCGGCAACCTGTTCGAACTACGCCAGGTCTCGGGCCTGCGGCTGACCGACCTGCGCCTGCCGCGCGCCTTCGTGCAAGCCTATCCTGGCCCCGCCTTCGGCATCGCCGGCACGCGCAAGCTCACGGGCGTGACGCACGGGCCGCTGATGGGCACCATCATCAAGCCCAGCATCGGGCTGTCGGTGGAGGAGACGGTACAGCAGGTGCGTGAACTGGTGGCCGGTGGTATCGACTTCATCAAGGATGATGAATTGCAGGCCGATGGTGGCCGCTGTCCCTTCGATGAACGGGTGCGGGCGGTGATGCGGGTGGTCAATGAGCATGCCGAGCGCACCGGCAAGAAGGTGATGGTGGCCTTCAACCTGACCGGCGATCTCGACCAGATGCGCCGTCGTCACGACCTGGTGCTGGCCGAGGGGGGAAGCTGCGTGATGGCGGTCTTGAATTCCATCGGCCTGGTCGGTCTGCAGGAACTGCGCCGCCATGCGCAGTTGCCGATCCACGCGCATCGTGCCGGTTGGGGCTATCTCACGCGCAGCCCGCAACTGGGCTGGGACTACGCGCCATGGCAGCAGCTGTGGCGCCTGGCCGGGGCCGATCACATGCACGTCAACGGCTTGCGCAACAAGTTCAGCGAGCCCGATGAGAGCGTGGTGGCCGCCGCGCGTTCGGTCCTGCAACCGGTGGTGCCGGGTGCCGAGATGGTCAGCACCATGCCGGTCTTCAGTTCCGGCCAGACCGGTCTGCAGGCCGCCGATACCTATGCGGCCATTGGTTGTGCCGACTTGATCCACACGGCTGGCGGCGGCATCTTCGGTCATCCGCAGGGCGTGGCCGCCGGTGTGCAGGCGCTGCGCGAAGCCTGGGTGGCTGCCATCGAAGGCGTGCCGCTGGCTCAGCATGCCCAACGACATCCGGCCTTGCAGGCGGCGCTGGGGTTCTGGAAATGAGTCTGCTGCCCGATCACGACGGTCTGCCGCCGGGTTTGCTGCTGGCCTATTACGGTGACGACTTCACCGGCTCCACTGACGCCATGGAAGTCATGAGCGCCGCCGGGCTGTCTACCGTGCTGTTGCTGCGCACGCCCGACGCGGCGCTGCTGGCGCGCTTTCCCGAGGTGCGCTGCATCGGTATCGCCGGGGCCTCGCGGGGGCGTTCGCCGCAATGGATGGACGATCACCTGCCCGCGCCCTTTGCAGCGCTGGCCTCGCTGCGCGCGCCGCTGATGCAATACAAGGTGTGCTCCACCTTCGACTCTTCGCCCGCTACCGGCTCCATCGGTCGTGCCATCGACCTGGGCGTACGCCATATGCGCGGCGACTTTTCGCCCATGATCGTGGGCGCGCCACGGCTCAAGCGCTATCAGGTGTTCGGCAATCTGTTCGCCGCTGTCGACGGCGAAGCTCATCGGCTGGACCGGCATCCGACCATGGCGCGCCATCCGGTCACCCCCATGGACGAGGCCGATCTGCGCCGCCATCTGCGCCGCCAGACGGCGCGCCGCATCGAACTGGTGGACATGCTGCAATTGCGCGACGGCGCCGAAGTCGCCCATACGCGGCTGCCGTCACTGCGTGGCAAGGATGTGCCGGTGGTGATGATCGATGTTCTGGATGACGAGACCCTGCGCGAAGCCGGTCGACTGGTCTGGGAAGGGCGCGGGGAGGGCGTTTTCAGTGCCTCTTCCTCGGGGCTGCAATATGCGCTCACGGCGTATTGGCGTACGCGCGGCTGGATCGCTGCCCAGCCTGCACTGCCGCAGGCCGGGCCGGTGCCGGTGATCGCGGCGGTCAGCGGCAGTTGCTCGCCGGTGACGGCGGGGCAGATCGGCTGGGCGCGCGAACACGGTTTCGTATGCCTGCGCATGGATTTGCCGGCGGTGTTGTCGCAGACCACACGCGAGGCGGAACTGGCACGGCTGGTCAGCTCGGCCGTGGCGGCGCTGCGGGACGGGCGCAGCCCGTTGGTGTTTTCGGCAGAAGGGCCGGACGATCCGTGCGTCACCGGCTTTGATGCCATCGCCGCCGCAGCCGGACTGGCGCGGGCGGAGGCGGCGCAGCAGCTTGGCCTGGCGCTGGCTGCGACCATGCGCCGCTTGCTGGAGGCGATTCCCTTGCAACGCATCGCCATCGCCGGGGGGGACAGCTCGGGCGAAGTGGCCAGCGCGCTGGACATCACGGCGCTGTCGGTCTGCGCCGGACTGGCGCCGGGCGCGCCCTTGTGCCGGGCGTGGTCGGATCATCCCGGACGCGATGGACTGGAGCTGGTGCTCAAGGGCGGGCAGGTCGGCGCGCGCAGTTTCTTCGGCGATGTGCTGGAGGGGCGCTGCCACTGAAATCCGGGCTCGGGCTGGTGGCCGCAATCACAGTCCTGGCGCGGGATTGTGGTAGAGTGCGCGTCCAACGAAACCTACAATTGAGACAGCCCAGCCATGCCGGAACCGATACAGCGACGCAAGCTATACCAGGAAGTCCTGGAGCGCCTGATGGCGCGCATTCATCAGGGGGAATTTCCGCCGGGTTCGCAACTGCCCTCCGAACGCGATCTGATGGATCAGTACGGGGTCGGCCGCCCGGCCGTGCGCGAAGCGCTGCAGGCCATGGAGCGCTCGGGATTCGTGGAAATTGCCCATGGTGAACGGGCGCGCGTGGTCGATCCAACCGCCGACCGCCTCATCGCCCAGATCGCGGCGGGCGCGCAGCATCTGCTGCGGACCAAGCCGGACATGCTGAAACATATGAAGGAAGCGCGCGTGTTCCTGGAAACCAGCACCGCCCGCATGGCGGCCGAACGCGCCACCGAAGAGCAGGTCGCGCGCCTGCGCGAGGCCATCGCCGCGCACCGCGCTTCGATGGTCAACCTGGAAGAATTCATCGAACGCGACATGGCGTTTCACCGCGAGATCGCCGACATCAGCGGCAATCCCATCTTTCCCTCGGTGGTGGAATCGATGTTCCGCTGGGCCAGCGAGTTCTACACCACCCTGGTGCGCGCGCCCGGCGCGGAGGAACTGACCCTGGCCGAGCACCAGCGCATCGTCGACGCCATTGCCGCGCATGACGGCGATGCCGCCGCCGAAGCCATGCGCGCGCACCTGATGCGGGCCAATGACCTCTATCGGGAGCTCGGTCAGCAGTAAAGCCCTAGCGCAACATGCCGTGCCAGGTCGGCTGTTTTTCTTCGTGATAATAAGGGCGGGTCAGTGGTGCCGACATCACCGCCGGATCGGCCAGCACCGTCACCGTGAACAGGCCGGGCGGACCGTCATAGCGGCGGCAGGCCTGGGCTGAATTGCGGTTGTTGTGCATGTCCACCACCAGCAGGCGCTTGTCCTGTTCGCTCATGCCAGGCCGGGGCGGCGGGGCCATGCGCTTGGGCGGGATCACCAGGGCGTCGCCCGGTTCCACCCACAGGTCGGCCAGGCTGATTTCATTGACATAAGGACGCCAGCGCGCCACCGTGATCACCAGCGGCTCGGGTCCGCGCGAAAAGAAGATGTGCGCGAAGTCGTGGTACTCCAGGTCGGTGGCATTCCAGGTCAGCAGCTCGCGGCTGCGGCCATCGCCCAGATACGGCGATTCGTAACCGGCCCACTTGCCATAGGTGTACTCGGCCATCACCAGACCGTCGTAGCTGAAATGCAGGCATTGGCCATTGCGCAGCAAGGTCGCGCCGAAGGCCTGGGCGTTCTCCGGGGTGGCGGGCAGGGGTTCGTAACGGACTTCGGGAACGCGGAAATCAAATTCGGTAATCTCGTAGGAGGGCCAGTCCTTGGGCGTGATCGTGCGCTGCCAGTGGGCGATGTCGCGGTAGGTCACGCCGCGTTCGAGCGCCGGTGCTTCCTGCGCCAGCGTGATCAGTTCGCCCACGACGACGGCGCTCTGGCGACCCACGCCGGCCTCGTTGAGCATGTATGGATACTGGTTGGTATCCAGCAAGGGCGCTGAGGGCCCATCCTTGATGAAGAGAACGGGATCGAAATCACTCTGGTCTGGCGGCATGGCTTCCCCTGATGTTGGCGCGGTGGCGTGGTGACGATGGCCGTCCGGCCTCCCCCGAGGCCGCGTGGCGCTCGCGATCTTCGCACATTTCGGGTCAACTGAGGCGTTTGATCTCGGCGTTCGAAGAGAGTCGGCGGATCGCCTCTTCGGCCTGCGACAGTGCCGCTTCAGGCAAGCGCAGGTGAAGATGGGCCAGCGTGTCGTGGCGGCTATCCAGCAGTTCGTATTTCTGCTGGATCAGCCAGTGGCGCAACTGCGGTTCGGCCGAATAGACCACGCCGATCTCGATTTCGGCTTGTGCCACGCGTTCGGTGCGCTCGCTGCTCTTGAGCGCAGTCGCAATTGCATCGGTGTAGGCGCGCACCAGGCCGCCCGCACCCAGTTTCACGCCACCGTAGTAACGCACCACCATGGCCAGCACGCCATCGAGTTCATGATGGCGCAGCACTTCGAGCATGGGGCGGCCGGCCGTGCCGGAAGGTTCGCCGTCATCGGACATGCCGGACTGGCCACCGGCCATCAATGCCCAGCAGACATGGGTGGCGCTGCGATGGGCCTCGCGCATCCTGGCGATCTCCTGCATGGCCGCCTCGCGCCCCGGCACCGGCATGACGATGCCGATGAAGCGGCTCTTGCGGATATCCAGTGTGATCTCGGCGCGTTGCGCGATGGTGAAGGTGGCCATGAGGAAAGCGGCCTCAGTCCTGCGGCGGGACGTTGCCCTTGAGCAGCGCCAGCTCTGCGCGCAAGCCCTGGTTTTCTTCGGAGAGGCGACTCACGCGCGCCTGCAGCGAAGCGATTTCGCGGCGCAGGGCGGCGCTCAGTTCGTTCTCCTGGCCTTCCACCAGAGGGATGGCCTGCTCGCTCATCTCTTGCGCCTTCGGCACGCGCGGGGTGCGGGTGGCGGCTTGCTGTTCGCGCACCTTCTTGGCGGCTTCGCGCAATTCCTTCTTGCCACCGGCGACCGCGCTGACCTGCGCCTGGCTGGGCAAGGTGGCCACGGCGGCAGCGGCATTGATGGAGATGGCGCCATTGCGCACCGCCTCCACCAGCTCGGGTGCGGCGGTCTTGCGGATGCGGTCGATCTGGCCGATGGTGGCGCTGCTGATGCCGGCGGCACGCGCAATGTCTTCGCGGGTCTTGATGCGACCGGTGTTGTCATCGGCGTGCCAGGGATCATCGCCTGAGGGGGAGGCATCGCCAACGCCTTCAGGCGCGGCGGTCTGGTCAGTAGCGGCGGCCACCTTGGCGGGCTTGGCCTCGGCCTTGGTGCGGGCGGCGATGATGTCGCGCTTGCGCAGGGCCAGCATGCCGCGCTGGAAGTCCGAGACGCTGCGACGACCGAGCTGGTTGTCGATCATCCAGAGCAGCACGTCCTCCAGCGAGCCGAAGCTGTCGTTCTGGATGGTCTTGAAGGGCAGGTCGTACTTGCTGCAGATTTCGTAACGGTTGTGACCATCGATGAGCACCTCGCCCCACAGCACCAGCGCATCGCGGCAGCCTTCGGCCAGCAGGCTGCGTTCCAGCGCGGCATATTCGTTGGGGGTGAGGGGATCGATGTACTGTTTCAGTTCTTCGTTGATGACGATGTTCATGGGACTGTGACGCCGAAGGCGTCTGGACTGAATCGAAAAGCCGGGGTCGCATTCTACACCACTGCCTGTGGCACTCTCCGGACGGTCGGGGTGCTTGCAGTACAATGTCGGGCTTCATCACTGCTGCCCCTCGCGTCATGCGCATTCGATTCCGTCTGATGGCTGCGGCCATTGTTTCTGCCTTGTTTCTCTCTGCCTGCGGCACGTCCTCGCTCTTGCCGGGGGGCGCTGCGTCCAGACCCGCCGAGGGCACCGTCGCACCCAGCGCCACGGCGGCGCCCACTCCGCGCAAGATCAAGATCGGCCTGGCCCTGGGCGGCGGCGCTGCGCGCGGCTTTGCCCACATCGGCGTGATCAAGGCGCTGGAAGCCCAGGGCATCACCGTGGACGTGGTGGCGGGGACCAGTGCCGGCAGCCTGGTGGGCGCGCTCTATGCCGCCGGCAATGACGGCTTCGCCCTGCAGAAGCTGGCGCTGGCGATGGACGAGGCGGCCATCTCGGACTGGTCGGTGCCACTGTTCTCCAAGCTCAGTGGCGTGCTCAAGGGGGAGGGCGTGCAGAATTACGTGAACAAGGCGGTGCACAACGTGCCCATCGAGAAATTCAAGATTCCCTTCGGCGCGGTGGCCACCGATCTGCGTACCGGTCAGCCCATCCTGTTCCAGCGCGGCAATGCCGGTACGGCAGTGCGCGCGTCCTCGGCGGTGCCGGGCGTGTTCCAGCCGGTCAGGATCGGCGACCATACCTATGTCGATGGCGGACTGGTGGCGCCGGTGCCGGTGCACTTCGCACGGCAGATGGGGGCGGACTTCGTGATCGCGGTCAACATCTCGGCCAATCCGGAGGCGCAGGCAGCGGCCAGCAGTTCCCTCGACGTGCTGCTGCAGACCTTCGCCATCATGGGGCAGACCATCAACCAGTATGAGCTGAAGAATGCCGACATCGTCCTGCAGCCGGGGCTGGGCGCCATGAAGGGGAGCGACTTCGCCAGCCGCAACGTGGCCATCCTGGCCGGCGAGCAGGCAGCCAGTGCGGCCATGCCGGAAATCAAGCGCAAGTTGAAGCAGATGGAGACCGGTAACTGACGGCTGGGCCGTTTTTGGGCGGTATATGAAGGAAAAAAAAGGCCGCTGTCTCCAGCGGCCTTTTGCTATGTGCGGTGCACCGTGATGGTGATCATTTCTGTTCGTCGTCGCCCGCGATGATGCGGCGCGCACCATTGAAGCGCTTCTTCCAGTAGGACTCGTCCATGCTCTCGATGCGCACCTGGCCACCGGTCGAGGGGGAGTGAATGAACTTGCCGTCACCCAGGTAGATGCCCACATGCGAGAAGCCGCGGCGCAGGGTGTTGTAGAACACCAGGTCGCCCGGTTGCAGGTTGTCGCTGCCGACCTTTTCGCCCACGCGGCTGATTTCCAGCGAGGTGCGCGGCAGGTCGGTACCCCATGCTTCCTTGAAGACGTAGCGCACCAGACCGCTGCAATCCAGGCCGGTATCAGGCGAATTGCCGCCGTAACGGTAATTGATGCCCAGCATGGCCAGCGCCTGGGTGGCCAGTTCGGAAGCACGATTGGTGATTTCTTGCAGGCGGGCGATCGCAAGATTGGTCCTGCTGATCAACTGCTGGGCTTGCGGGGAGGTCGCTTGGGGAGGAGGAAGATCCTGCGCTGCCAGGGAAAGGTCAGCGGAATGAGCCGATGCACTGATCCAGAGGCCGGCCGCCAGCGCGCATGCGCGAGCGGTTTGTCGTCGGATTCGGTCAGATCGGCGTAGGGTCATCGGGATCCTCTCAAAATAGGATTGCAGGAATGTAAGGTAAATCTTACGGCTTGTCAAAAGCTGGATTCGTGCCAGCTTGTCAAACTGAAATGATTTACGGGTTTAAAGCGGGCTGCTTGCGGGTTTCTCCCGGTCAGGGTTTTTCCTACACGCGGTAGGAAAACAGCCCGGCTAAAAGATTTACGTTTTTACAGAAAGTTTCCTTGCTGCATGAGAAAAATGAGTTGCAGGCCAGGTGTGATGCAAAAAACTTCATCTATGGCGTGAAGATGACTTGGCCGGGCGGGATGTCAAAAAAGACTTTCTGGCCGTACAATCAGCGTTCAATTTTTTCTGCCTATCGGAGCAAACATGCAAACCAAACCGTTCCTGTCGCTGGACGACGTCAAGAAGATCGCTGCCGGCGCTGAAGCCGAAGCCCGTGCCAACAACTGGAACGTGGCCATCTCGGTGGTCGATGACGGCGGCCACCTGCTGTGGCTGCAGCGCATGGACGGCGCCGCCCCGATCTCCTCGCAGATCGCCCCGGCCAAGGCCCGCACCGCTGCCCTGGGTCGCCGCGAAAGCAAGATCTATGAAGACATGATCAACAACGGCCGCGTCTCCTTCCTGAGCGCTCCCGGCCTGGATGGCCTGCTCGAAGGCGGCGTGCCGGTGGTGGTCGATGGCCATTACGTGGGCGCCGTCGGCGTCTCGGGCGTGAAGTCCTCGGAAGACGTGCAGATCGCCAAGGCCGGTATCGCTGCCCTGGGCCTGTAATCTCTCCCGCGCCGGCAGCCTCGTCTGCCGGCGCTCCCGCCTTGCCTGCACCCCGTTTAGGTGCAATTTGCGCCAACTTTCGGCAATCTACGATTTGCCGGAGGGAGGCTCTTGCGCTATAATTGAGCGGTTTAGCCAATTTTATCCGCCGTAGCGCATACCCATTCCTCTTCCTCGTTCCCAACAGGCCCAGCCACGCTTCCGTACCGAATGAGTCGGGGTGTTCGCGCCGGTCAGTTTGGCGCGCAAAGGTCTACCGGTCATCCAGCCGCGGCGGTAACAATCTCAGGAGTTACCCTTGCTGCCTCTTCTTTCCGGTCCCGCGATTCCGGCCGTCCTCGCGCTCGCAGACGGGTCTGTCTTCCAAGGTTTTTCCATCGGCGCCGCAGGCAATACCACCGGTGAGGTGGTCTTCAATACCGCGATGACCGGCTACCAGGAAATCCTGACCGACCCCAGCTACAGCCGCCAGATCGTCACCCTTACCTATCCGCACATCGGCAACACGGGCGTGAACCGTGAAGACGTCGAAGCGTCGCAGATCCACGCCGCCGGCCTCATCATCAAGGACCTGCCGCGCCTGCTGTCGAACTTCCGCAGCCAGCAATCGTTGTCGGATTACCTGAAAGAAGGCAACATCGTCTCCATCGCCGGCATCGACACCCGCAAGCTGACCCGCATCCTGCGCGAGAAGGGTGCCCAGAACGGCGCCATCGTCGCCGGTGAAGCCGACATTGCTGCTGCCACCGCCAAGGCACTGGAACTGGCACGCGCCTTCCCGGGCCTGGCTGGCATGGACCTGGCCAAGGTGGTCTCCACCCGGAAGGCCTACAACTGGACCGAGACCGAATGGCGCCTGGGCCGCGGCTATGGCCAGCAGATCACCCCGAAATTCCACGTGGTCGCCTTCGACTACGGCGTCAAGTACAACATCCTGCGCATGCTGGCCGAGCGCGGCTGCAAGGTCACCGTGCTGCCGGCGCAAGCTACTGCAGCCGAGGCACTGGCCCTGAACCCGGACGGCATCTTCCTCTCCAACGGTCCTGGCGATCCGGAACCCTGTGATTACGCCATTGCCGCGTCCAAGGAACTGATCGAGCGCGGCATCCCGACCTTCGGCATCTGCCTGGGTCACCAGATCATGGCCCTGGCCTCCGGCGCCAAGACCCTCAAGATGAAGTTCGGCCACCACGGCGCCAACCACCCGGTGCAGGACCTGGATTCCAAGCAGGTGATGATCACCTCGCAGAACCACGGTTTTGCCGTGGACCAGGCGACCCTGCCGGCCAACTGCCGCGTGACCCACGTGTCGCTCTTCGATGGTTCGCTGCAAGGCTTCGAGCGTACCGACAAACCTGCTTTCTGCTTCCAGGGCCACCCCGAAGCATCCCCTGGACCGCATGACATCGCTCCCCTGTTCGACAAGTTCGTGGCGATGATGGAGAAGAAACAAAATGCCTAAGCGTACTGACATCAAAAGCATCCTGATCATTGGCGCTGGCCCGATCATCATCGGCCAGGCCTGCGAATTCGACTATTCCGGCGCCCAGGCCTGCAAGGCCCTGCGTGAAGAAGGTTTCAAGGTCATCCTGGTCAACAGCAATCCGGCCACCATCATGACCGACCCGGAAATGGCCGATGCCACCTACATCGAGCCGATCACCTGGCAAGCTGTCGAGCGCATCATCGCCAAGGAAAAGCCGGACGCCATCCTGCCGACCATGGGCGGCCAGACCGCGCTGAACTGCGCGCTGGACCTGCACCGCAATGGCGTGCTGGACAAGTACAAGGTCGAGCTGATCGGCGCCACCCCGGAAGCCATCGACAAGGCCGAAGACCGCTCCAAGTTCAAGCAGGCCATGACCAAGATCGGCCTGGGTTCGGCCCGTTCGGGCGTGTCGCACACGATGGAAGAATCGTGGGCGGTGCAGAAGACCATCGGCTTCCCGGTCATCATCCGTCCGTCCTTCACCATGGGCGGCACCGGTGGCGGCATCGCCTACAACGCCGAGGAATTCGAAACCATCTGCAAGCGCGGCCTGGAGGCTTCGCCGACGTCCGAATTGCTGATCGAGGAATCGCTGATCGGCTGGAAGGAATACGAAATGGAAGTGGTCCGCGACAAGGCGGACAACTGCATCATCGTCTGTTCCATCGAAAACCTGGACCCGATGGGCGTGCACACCGGCGACTCCATCACCGTCGCCCCGGCACAGACGCTGACCGACAAGGAATACCAGATCATGCGTAACGCCTCGCTGGCGGTGCTGCGTGAAATCGGTGTGGATACGGGCGGCTCCAACGTGCAGTTCTCGGTCAATCCGGCTGATGGCCGCATGATCGTCATCGAAATGAACCCGCGCGTCTCGCGTTCGTCGGCACTGGCCTCCAAGGCTACCGGCTTCCCGATCGCCAAGATCGCCGCCAAGCTGGCCGTGGGCTTCACGCTCGACGAACTGCGCAACGAGATCACCGGCGGCGCGACCCCGGCGTCCTTCGAGCCGTCCATCGACTACGTGGTGACCAAGATCCCGCGTTTCACCTTCGAGAAATTCCCGCAGGCCGACAAGCACCTGACTACCCAGATGAAGTCCGTGGGTGAAGTCATGGCCATCGGTCGTACCTTCCAGGAATCCTTCCAGAAAGCCCTGCGTGGCCTGGAAGTGGGCGTGGATGGCATGAACGAAAAGACCACCGACCGCGAACTGATCGAGAAGGAATTGGGCGAACCCGGTCCGGACCGCATCTGGTACGTGGGCGACGCCTTCGCGCAAGGCTTCTCGCTGGAAGAAGTGCATGGCCTGACCCACATCGACCCGTGGTTCCTGTCGCAGATCAAGGAGATCGTCGACATCGAACTGTGGCTGGAAAAGGATGTGGCGCTGGAGTCGCTGGACAAGGCGACCCTGTTCCAGCTGAAGCAGAAGGGCTTCTCGGATCGCCGCCTGGCCAAGCTGTTGAAGACCACCGACACCGCCGTGCGCGAGCAGCGCAAGAAGCTGGGTGTGCGTCCGGTCTTCAAGCGTGTCGATACCTGTGCGGGCGAGTTCTCGACCGATACCGCCTACATGTATTCGACCTATGACGAAGAGTGCGAATCCAACCCGACCGACAAGAAGAAGATCATGGTGCTGGGCGGTGGCCCGAACCGTATCGGCCAGGGTATCGAATTCGACTACTGCTGCGTGCATGCAGCGCTGGCGATGCGTGACGATGGTTACGAAACCATCATGGTCAACTGCAACCCGGAAACCGTCTCGACCGACTACGACACTTCCGACCGCCTGTACTTCGAGCCGGTGACGCTGGAAGACGTGCTGGAAATCGTCGACAAGGAAAAGCCGGTTGGCGTGATCGTCCAGTACGGCGGCCAGACCCCGCTGAAGCTGGCGCTGGACCTGGAAGCCAATGGCGTGCCCATCGTCGGCACCTCGCCTGACATGATCGACGCCGCTGAAGACCGCGAGCGTTTCCAGAAGCTGCTGCAGGACCTCGGCCTGCGCCAGCCGCCCAACCGTACCGCCCGTACCGAAGCCGATGCGCTGCAACTGGCGCAGGAAATCGGTTATCCGCTGGTGGTCCGCCCGTCCTACGTGCTGGGTGGCCGGGCCATGGAAATCGTCCACGAGCAGCGTGACCTGGAGCGCTACATGCGCGAAGCCGTCAAGGTGTCGCATGACTCGCCGGTGCTGCTGGACCGCTTCCTGAACGACGCCATCGAAGTGGACGTCGATTGCCTCTCCGACGGTGAACGTACCTTCATCGGCGGCGTGATGGAGCACATCGAACAGGCTGGCGTGCACTCGGGCGACTCGGCTTGCTCGCTGCCACCGTATTCGTTGTCCAAGGACACCATCGAGGAACTGAAGCGCCAGACCGCACTGATGGCCAAGGGCCTGAACGTGGTCGGCCTGATGAACGTGCAGTTCGCGATTCAGCAAAATGAAGTCGATGGCAAGACCGTCGATACCGTCTTCGTGCTGGAAGTGAACCCGCGTGCTTCGCGTACCGTGCCCTTCGTTTCCAAGGCGACCGGCCTGCAACTGGCCAAGATTGCCGCGCGCTGCATGGTCGGCCAGTCGCTGGACAGCCAGGGCATCAAGAACGAAGTCGTGCCGCCTTACTACAGCGTCAAGGAAGCCGTGTTCCCGTTCGTCAAGTTCCCGGGCGTGGACACCATCCTCGGCCCTGAAATGAAGTCCACCGGCGAAGTCATGGGCGTGGGCAAGACCTTCGGTGAAGCCTTCGTGAAGTCGCAGATGGGTGCTGGCGTGAAGCTGCCGAAGTCCGGCAAGGTCTTCCTGTCGGTGAAGAACAGCGACAAGCCGCGTGCCGTGCAGGTGGCGCGTGACCTGGTGGCGCTGGGCTTCTCGATTGTTGCCACCAAGGGTACGGCTGCTGCCATCAGCGCGGCCGGCATCCCCGTGGCTACCGTCAACAAGGTGGTGGAAGGCCGTCCGCACATCGTGGACATGGTCAAGAACAACGAGATCACCCTGGTGGTGAACACCGTTGAAGAAAAGCGCAACGCCATTGCCGACTCCGGAGCGATCCGTACCTCGGCCCTGGCCGCCCGCGTGACCACCTTCACCACCATCGCCGGTGCCGAAGCCGCAGTGGAAGGCATGCGCCATCTGGACGCCCTGGACGTCTACGATTTACAAGGCCTGCATAAAGCTATACACTAAACCCACAACACGTTACTTTTGCCGGCTTTAGCTTGATTGACGCCGGCAGGCAAAGAGGGCATCTGAGCAATCGATGCCCTCTCTGACTTTTGGACGACACCCTGCGGCCACAACATGTTCAATGTTGCAGGGCAGATCCGTCCGGGGACGCTAAGGACATGACGCCATCGGGCCTCACGCATGTGGATTTGCGCGTGGCGTCATGTCCTTAGCGGCTCTGAGTCAGAGCGCGTGTTGTTGAAGAGCTGACGGAATCCTGCAGCAACGGTCCGTTCACCAGTCAGACTGTTCCCGTAAAAACAACGCTTGTCCGCCAGGTTGGCGGCGCGGAGATCTTTTTGCGTGTTCAGCGGCCGGCGGACCTTGGATGCGTCTTCCGTGTAACCCTAACCTTGAGCAAGAGACTTATGAGCACAGTTCCCCTTACCAAGCGTGGCGCCGAACTTCTGAAGGAAGAATTGCACCGTTTGAAAACCAAAGACCGTCCGGAAGTCATCAATGCGATCGCCGAAGCGCGCGCGCAGGGTGACTTGTCCGAAAACGCCGAATACGAGTCGGCCAAGGAGCGCCAGGCCTTCATCGAAGGCCGTATCGCCGACCTGGAAGGCAAGCTGGGCGCGGCCCAGATCGTCGACCCGGCCGAACTGAACGCCGAAGGCCGCGTGGTCTTCGCCTCCACCGTGGACCTGGAAAACCTGGACAGCGGCGAGAAGGTGACCTACCAGATCGTGGGCCTGGACGAAGCCGACATCAAGGAATCCAAGGTTTCCGTGACCTCGCCCATCGCCCGTGCCCTGATCGGCAAGAGCGCCGGTGACGTGGTGGCCGTGGAAGCCCCCTCGGGCCTGAAGGAATACGAAATCCTGGAAGTGCGCTACGTCTGACGTAGTCCGCCGCATCCGTCCCGCGCAGAGCAGGGCGGATGCGGCATTGATCCTGCCGCAACACCGACGCCGGAAATGAAAATGCCCGCATCAGCGGGCATTCTGTTTTGTGGACCGTGGCCCCGTGGCGGCGATCAGCCAGCGCTCTTCTTGGTGCTGCGCTGGCGCGGCTTGGCCTTCTTGACCAGACCACCGGCGGTGATGCGTTCGTTGCCCTTGAGCATGACCTTGCTCACCGAAGGACGCTTGGTGGCGTGCGACTTGACGATGGTCACTTCGCGCAGGCCGCCCTTGGCGCCGGCAGCGGCTTTCTTGCCTTCGTCCTTTTGCGGGCGATACAGCACCAGCAGCTTGCCGATGTGTTGTACCGGCGCGGCCTTGAGCTCGGCGCAGATGGTTTCGTAGATCGCGATGCGGGCTTCGCGGTCGTCGCCGAAGACACGAACCTTGATGAGGCCGTGGGCGTTGAGGCTCTTGTCGATTTCCTTCATGACGGATTCGGAAAGGCCACTTTCGCCTACCATCACGACGGGGTTCAAGCCATGGGCCTGGGCGCGCAGTTCGCTGCGCTCGGCGGGAGTCAGATTCAACATGGGAGTGCAGGTTCGGGACGAGGTCTCGGCGGCGCCAAGTTGTCCCTCAATGAGATAAAACCAGTATTCTACGCGAATGGCAAAGAACAAACTGAACAAAAACTGGTTACACGACCATATCAACGACCCTTATGTGAAGTTGGCACAGAAGGAAGGTTATCGCGCGCGTGCCGCCTACAAGCTCAAGGAAATCGATGAGGAAGAACGTCTCATCAAGCCCGGGCAGGTGATCGTCGACCTCGGCTGCACCCCCGGCAGCTGGTGCCAGTACGCCCGCAACAAGCTGGCCGGTGCCGAGGGGGGCGGCATCCACGGCACCATCATCGGGCTGGACATCTTGCCGATGGACCCGATTGCCGATGTGCACTACATCCAGGGCGACTTCCGCGAAGACGAGCCGGTGCGCCAGCTCGAAGCCGTGCTGGAGGGGCGCAAGGCCGATCTCGTGCTCTCGGACATGGCGCCCAACCTGTCGGGCGTGGCCATCGCCGATGCCGCACGGGTGGAGTACCTGATTGACCTGGCCATCGATTTTGCGCAGCTGCACATGAAACCTGGCGGCGCTTTGCTGGTCAAGTGTTTCAACGGGACCGGCTACAACGAACTGGTGCACAAATTCCGGGCCGAATTCAAGACGGTGATGTCCAAGAAACCCAAGGCCAGCCGCGACAAGTCGTCCGAAATCTTTCTGCTAGGGAAAATCCTGAAAAATCCTCGCAGTTAAATCGGTTAAAGTTGATTCAAAACCGGTTCGTCATCCGCAATCCAGCGCAAAATCTGCTGTAAAACCGGCGATTTAGTGAATTTTCCCGCCTTGTTTTGCCCGATTTCAGCCTTATATCGATTTCTGGAAATCGTTAGTCTGTCTGAATCGGTGACAAACTTGGCGACAAACAGGCCTTCCCCGCCCGTCTTCAAGCTGATGACGGAATGGCAAAGAAATGAGCCTGCAGCCTGGTGCGACGCGTTGTTGTGCGTTGCGCGATGGCACAGCAGGGCGGGGCGAGGCTGGTCGGACGGCGGTTTTCCGTGTAAGGGTGGTTGAATCCGGGTAAAATCGGACGATACAAAGGCAACGTGGCGCGCAGGCGTCGGAGGAGTTCCAGTGAACAATATGTTTTCCAAGGCTGCCATCTGGGTAGTCATCGCGCTCGTGCTGTTTATGGTGTTCAAACAGTTCGACAGCCGCAGCATGGCGACCAATGCCAAGCCGATCGCGTATTCGGACTTCATCTCCGAGGTCAAGGCCGGACACATCAAGGACGCGACCATCGAGGATCGCAACATCATCGCCACCACTCAGGACGGCACCAAGGTCAAGACCGCGACCACCATCCTGGATCGCGGCCTGGTCGGCGACCTGTTGAACAATGGCGTGAAGTTCGACGTGCGCCAGCCGGAAGAGCAGTCCTTCCTGTCGCAAATCTTCATTTCCTGGTTCCCGATGCTGCTGTTGATCGGCGTCTGGATCTTCTTCATGCGCCAGATGCAGGGCGGCGGCAAGGGCGGTGCGTTCTCCTTCGGCAAGTCCAAGGCGCGCATGCTCGATGAAAACAGCAATTCGGTCACCTTCGCCGACGTCGCCGGTTGCGACGAAGCCAAGGAAGAAGTGCAGGAGCTGGTCGAATTCCTGCGTGACCCGACCAAGTTCCAGAAGCTGGGCGGCCGCATCCCCCACGGTGTGTTGATGGTCGGCCCCCCGGGTACCGGTAAAACCCTGCTGGCCCGTGCCATCGCAGGTGAAGCCAAGGTCCCGTTCTTCACCATTTCGGGTTCGGACTTCGTGGAAATGTTCGTCGGCGTGGGCGCATCGCGTGTGCGTGACATGTTCGAGAACGCCAAGAAGCATGCTCCCTGCATCATCTTCATCGACGAAATCGACGCCGTCGGTCGCCATCGTGGCGCCGGCATGGGCGGCGGCAACGACGAACGCGAACAGACCCTGAACCAGATGCTGGTGGAGATGGACGGTTTCGAAGCCAACTCCGGCGTCATCGTCATCGCCGCTACCAACCGCGCCGACGTGCTGGACAAGGCGCTGCTGCGTCCGGGCCGTTTCGACCGCCAGGTGATGGTCGGCCTGCCCGACATCCGTGGCCGCGAACAGATCCTCTACGTCCACATGCGCAAGGTGCCCATCGCGCCGGACGTCAAGGCCGACATCCTGGCCCGTGGTACCCCCGGTTTCTCCGGTGCCGACCTGGCCAACCTGGTCAACGAAGCCGCCCTGTTCGCTGCGCGCCGCAACAAGCGCCTGGTGGAAATGCAGGACTTCGAAGATGCCAAGGACAAGATCGTCATGGGTCCGGAACGCAAGTCGGCCGTGATGCGCGAGGAAGAGCGCCGCAACACCGCCTACCACGAGTCCGGCCACGCCGTCGTCGCCAAGCTGCTGCCCAAGGCCGATCCGGTCCACAAGGTCACCATCATGCCGCGTGGCTACGCCCTGGGCCTGACCTGGCAGCTGCCGGAGCATGACCGCGTGAACATGTACAAGGACAAGATGCTGGAAGAGATCTCTATCCTCTTCGGTGGTCGTATCGCTGAAGAAATCTTCATGCACCAGATGTCCACCGGCGCTTCGAACGACTTCGAGCGCGCTACCAAGCTGGCTCGCGCCATGGTTACCCGCTACGGCATGTCCGTGACCCTGGGCACCATGGTGTATGAAGATTCGGAGCAGGACGCCTACTTCGGCCGCATGTCCTCCAAGACCGTCTCCGAAGCCACCCAGCAAAAGGTGGATGCTGAAATCCGCAGCATCCTCGACGAGCAATACGCCCTGGCCCGTCGCCTGCTGGAAGAAAACCGCGAGAAGGTCGACGTCATGGCTAAGGCCCTGCTGGAATGGGAAACCCTGGACGCCGATCAGGTCAACGACATCATGAACGGTGACGAACCGCGTCCGCCGCGCAATGGGACTCCCGTCAAGAAGTCGCCCTCGGACGGCAATCGTTCCGGCGACGTCTCGCCCAACGCCACGGCTCCGGCCTGAAGCGTGAAGGCTGCGGCGAAGAGCCCGAGCGGCTGAGACCGCAGGTTTGATGAAGGTGAGGAGCGATCCTCACCTTTTTTATTTGGCAGATGAAAAACCGTGCAGTCGATGACGCGCTTGCCGGACAAAAGTATAAAGACGGTCCATCGGCGGTGTATCATGCAGCCGCAGAGCGATGGCAGGCGGCGCAGCCTCCGCAAGGTCGCTACGTCGGACAACTCATCCGCACCACCCACAACAGCAAGATGACGCAAGCATTTCTCAAGTGCGGCAGGTTCCGCCTGCCGGTCCAGTCTGGCCGCCGGCCGCTGGTCATGGGCATTCTCAATGTGACGCCCGATTCCTTCTCCGATGGCGGCCGCCATCACTGCCTGGAGCTGGCCCTGACCCATGCCGAACAGATGATCGCCGACGGGGTCGACATCATCGACATCGGTGGCGAGTCGACCCGTCCCGGCATCGCCCCGCTGTCCTTGCAGGAAGAGCTGGAGCGCGTCATGCCGGTGATCTATGCCCTGCGCGACTGCGGCAAGCCGATCTCGCTGGATACCTACAAGCCCGCCGTCATGCGCGAAGCGCTGGCCGCCGAAGTGGACATGATCAATGACATCAATGGTTTCCGTGCCGAGGGCGCCATCGATGCGGTCAAGGACAGCGAGGCCGGCCTGTGCGTGATGCACATGCAGGGGCAGCCGCAGACCATGCAGCAGGAACCCCGATATGAAGATGTGGTGACCGAGGTCGCCCAATTCCTGCAGACCCAGGTCGACCTCATGCGCGCAGCCGGCATCGGACGTGAACGGATTTGTATCGATCCCGGTTTTGGCTTTGGCAAGACTGTGGAGCATAATCTGGCTTTGCTCAAGAACACGCGCCGACTGATCGACATGCTGGACCTGCCCCTGCTGGCGGGCATGTCGCGCAAGTCGATGATCGGCGCCGTCATCGGCAAGCCGCTGGAACGCCGCATGGCCGGCAGTCTCGGCGCGGCGCTGGCGGCGGCGCAGCAGGGCGCGATGATCATCCGGGTGCATGATGTGGCCGAGACGGTCGATGCACTGGCCATGTGGCAGGCCGGGCGCGCCGATCGGTAGGCACAGCGGCAATGCAGCTTCGGACCTCACCGATCATCGGGCAGCAACCCATCGTCTTCACTGGAGACAGGCCGACGCCTTCGCCCGGCCAGCAAGACATCGACAAGCAATAAAAAGGATCAACATGGCAGCAAAATATTTCGGCACCGATGGTGTGCGCGGTCGCGTAGGCGTGGCACCCATTACCCCTGATTTCGTCATGCGCCTGGGCTATGCTGCCGGCAAGGTGCTGGCCAAGTCCAAGGATGGCGTGGCGCGTCCCACGGTGCTGATCGGCAAGGACACCCGCATTTCCGGCTACATGCTGGAAGCCGCCCTGGAGGCCGGTTTCGCAGCGGCTGGCGTGGATGTCTGGCTGGCCGGGCCACTGCCGACCCCGGCCGTGGCCTACCTGACCCGCGCCCAGCGCCTGTCGGCCGGCGTGGTGATTTCGGCCTCGCACAACCCCTATCACGACAACGGCATCAAGTTCTTCTCGGCCAAGGGCAACAAGCTGCCCGACCAGGTCGAGGCCGACATCGAAGCCGCCCTGGAGCAGCCCATGGAGTGCGTTCCCTCCGAGAAGCTGGGCAAGGCACGCCGCCTGTCGGATGCGGCCGGCCGCTACATCGAATTCTGCAAGAGCACCTTCCCCAGCGCCATGGACCTGCGTGGCATGCGCCTGGTGGTGGACTGTGCCAACGGCGCGGCCTACAACATCGCCCCGCACGTCTTCCATGAGCTGGGGGCCGAAGTCATCACCATCGGCAATCAGCCCGATGGCCTGAACATCAACGAGGACTGCGGCGCCACCGCGCCCAAGTCGCTGGTAGCCGCGGTGCGTGAATACCGCGCCGACCTGGGCATTGCCCTGGACGGCGACGCCGACCGGCTCATCATGGTCGATGGCCATGGCCGCATCTACAACGGCGATGAACTGCTCTACCTGATGGTCAAGGATCGCCTGGCCACCGGCCCGGTCGATGGTGCAGTTGGTACCCTGATGACCAACATGGCCCTGGAAGTGGCCTTCAAAAAGATGGGCGTGCCCTTCGCGCGCGCCAAGGTGGGCGACCGCTACGTGCTGGAAGTGCTGCAGGAAAAGGGCTGGCTGCTCGGCGGCGAAGGTTCCGGCCACCTGCTGGCGCTGGACAGGCATACCACCGGTGATGGCATCGTCTCGGCGCTGCAGGTCCTGTGTGCCCTGAAGCGCGCCGGCCAGAGCCTGGCGCAGATGACCGGTGACATCACCCTGTTTCCGCAATCGCTGATCAATGTGAAGATTCCGGCCGGCTATGACTGGAAGTCCAACGCCGCCCTGCAAGCCGAGAAGCTTGCGGTGGAAGAGGCGCTGGGCGAGCGCGGCCGCGTGCTGCTGCGACCGTCCGGCACCGAACCGCTGATCCGCGTGATGGTGGAAGCCGAAGAAGCCGAGCTGGCGCGTACCATGGCCCAGCGTATCGCGGCCAAGGTACTCTGATCGAGCCACAGCGAAGCCAAGGAAGATGTCAAAAGAGCTCCCCCACATCCTGATGGTCGAAGACGAACCCAGCATCGCGGAGCTGTTGCGCTTTACGATGCAGGGAGCGGGTTTTGCCACCACCATCGCCACCGACGTGGCCCAGGCCCGCAAGCTGATCGCCGAATCGCTGCCGCACGTGGTGCTGCTGGACTGGATGCTGCCCGACAGTTCCGGTCTGGTGCTGCTGGCGGAGCTGCGGCGCGACCAGCGTACGGCGGCGCTGCCGGTCATCATGCTCACCGCCAAGGGCATGGAAGAAGACAAGGTCAAGGGCTTGAACGAGGGCGCGGATGACTACGTGACCAAGCCGTTCTCGCCCAAGGAACTGGTGGCACGGGTGCAGGCCCTGCTGCGTCGCAAGACGCCCGAGATCGGCAGTCAGGCACTGCGCTACGGCGACATCAGCATCGACGTCGAACGCCGCCAGGTGGCCGTGGCGGGCAGGTCGGTGGCGCTGGATCAGGCCGAGTTCAAGCTGCTGCGCTATCTGGTGGCGCATCCGGAACGCATCTTTTCGCGCGCCCAGTTGCTCGACAGGGTCTGGGGAGACCACACCTTCATCGAGGAGCGCACGGTCGATGTGCACATCATGCGCCTGCGCAAGTCGCTGGGTGATCTGGCGTACTACGTGCAGACGGTGCGCGGCATGGGCTACAAGCTCAGTACCGAGCACTGACGTTTCTTCATCCATGAATGAAAAAGGCGATATCCGGATCGCCTTTTTTTCGAGCCGGACCCAGGATGCGCTGCGCAGGATCAATCCAGCGGCACGCTGCGATAGCGGTTCACCTCCGAGGCCGAAACGAAGCCGCTCTGGTTGCCCCAGCTATTGCGCACATAGGAGACCAGTGCGGCCACCTCCTGGTCACTGAGCTGCGGACCGAAGGGTGGCATGCCGAAGGGGTAGGGGTTGCCTGTCGTGGAGGGCGGGAATCCACCATTGAGCACGGCCCGGATGGCATTGACCGGCTCTGGCCCGGCAATGGCATGGTTGCCCGCCAGCGGCGGATAATCCGGTGCGCTACCCTGGCCACGGCCGCCGTGGCAGTCCACGCACAGACTTCCGTAGAGCTTCTTGCCCTGCTTGAGGATGCGTTCGGCCTCGACGGGTTCCGGTTGGGCGGCCATGCCATCCTCGGGCAGGGCTTGTGCCGGCAGCGACTTCAGGTAGACCGCCATGGCGCCGATATCCTCATCGTTCAGATACTGCAGGCTGCGCCCGACGATTTCCGACATCGGCCCCAGCGAGGCGGCGCGCGGCGAGACGCCGGTCTTGAGCAGGGCGGCAATGTCCGTCTCGCTCCAGTTGCCCAGGCCATGCTCTGCTCCATGCAGGGGCGGCGCATACCAGTCCAGCCCCGGGATCATGCCCCCGGCCAGTGCCAGCGGCGCAATGCTGGCGCCGGCCCGGTTGCGGGCGCTGTGACAGGCGCTGCAATGGCCAGCCCCTTGCACCAGGTAGGCGCCCCTGTTCCACTGGGCGGAGCGCGCCGGATCAGGCTGGTAAACAGCCGGTGTGAAGAAAAATGCGCGCCACAGGCCCAGCAGCGGCCGCTGGTCGTAGGGGAAGCGCAAATCATGTGAACGATTGGGCTGAACTACGGGAGGCAGGCGGCGCAGCCAGGCGAACAGGGCATCGCTGTCGTCGCGGGTGAGGCGGGTGTAGCTGGTGTAGGGGAAGGCCGGGTAGAGGAAACGGCCATCGCGTCCACGTCCGTGGTGCAGGGCGCGCCAGAAATCGTCGGCGCTCCAGTCGCCCAGGCCGGTGGCCTTGTCCGGCGTGAGATTGGTGGTGTAGAGCGTGCCGAAGGGAGTGGCGATGGGGCGGCCACCGGCATAGGCCGCACCGCCGCGCACCGTATGGCAGGCCATGCAGTTGCCGGCGTGTGCCAGGTATTGCCCCCTGAGTCGCTGCGCTTGCGCATCGGTGACCGGGGTGGCCACACCGGTATCTTCGCTGCGCAGGCTTTGCCAGGCGATCACGCCGGCGGCCAGCGCCACGACCGCCAGCACGCTGCCCAGCAGCATCCCCAGTCCCCGACGCAAGATCTTGTTCATCGTGCCGCTCCTGCGTCGGCAGGACCCGGCGGCATGCTGCCGCAGGCCACCGGGAGTGGCTGGGGCAGGCTGCGCGCCGGGGCATAGTCGGCCGGCACCGGCTGGGAGGACAGCCAGCTGCTGACGGCATTGATGTCTTCCGGACTCAGGGCCCGGGCAATCTTGCCCATGCAGTCCGGTGCGCTGGCAGTGCGCTCGCCATTGCGCCAGGCTCCCAGTTGCGCATTGATATAGTCGTGCGGCAGGCCCAGCAATCCCGGAATGCCCGGCTGTACGCCGCCCAGCCCGACGCCATGGCAGCTGGCGCAGGCAGCAATGCCCTGCGTCGGCTTGCCCTGGCTCACCAGCAGGCGCCCCCGATCCAGTACGGCGGTGCCGGCGTCGGCGGGAACCGGCGGCGGATAGGGCGGATGCTGGTCGGCGAAGAAGGCGGCGATCTGCCGGAGATAATCATCCGAAAGATTGCCCAGCAGGTAATTCATCATCGGATAACGGCGCCGTCCATCACGAAAACTCTGCAGCTGATTGAGCAGGTATCCCTCCGGCTTGCCGGCGATGCGCGGATAGTAGCCATCGGCCGTGGCCCGCCCCTGCTTGCCATGGCAGGCGATGCAGGCGGCCATGCGTTCGGCCATGCCCGGCATCGTACCCGGCTTGTCCGCCGTCGGCTGGGCCATGGCCAGGCCCGCTGTCATCCATGTCCCCAGGGCAGTGACTGCAAGCTTCTTCATATTTATTGTGGGCGAGCGCATCGGCCTATTGTAGTGCAAGGCCGTTGCGGCGCATGGGAAGCTTGCAGCTTTGCAAGGGCGGGCGCAGCGGATACAATAGCGGCCTTGTTGCCCCCGTAGCTCAGTGGATAGAGCGATCCCCTCCTAAGTCAAATTGGGCAGCGGATGCCGAAAGGCGCCGCCTGAATGGAGTCAAAGTCGGTGAACCCTGACAGCGCATGCTTTTGAGCCTGCGGCTGCTGGCAATACCGAGCCAAGCCGGTTTCCTCGGAAGCCGGAAGGTGTAGAGACTAGACGGCTCCGGCCTCCCGATCTTGCTCGCCAGGGCAGGGTCCATGGCCAAGGTATAGTCCAGACTGCAAACATCCGGTCATCTGTATCTGATGGTGGCGAAAGCCATAGCGGTATGAAGGGATAGGTCACACGTTCGATCCGTGTCGGGGGCGCCAGACAAAAGGAAACGGGCACTTCTTCGGAAGTGCCCGTTTGCTTTTGCCGTCCCGCTCCTGAAGTGCCAGGTGCCAGGCCCCAGGCCCGGCCCGGCTTCAATGTCCCTGGTTGGTGTTGTCCATGAAGCGCCGTGCGTTCTCGTTGAGGGGACGGCCCGCCGGTGCGCCCGGTAGCGTGCGCGGGGTGCTGGGGGAG
This sequence comes from Herbaspirillum sp. C7C8, assembly GCF_022627875.1. NCBI lineage: Bacteria > Pseudomonadati > Pseudomonadota > Betaproteobacteria > Burkholderiales > Oxalobacteraceae > Herbaspirillum > Herbaspirillum sp. C7C8. Next base: position 134,942 of record NZ_JABXGG010000002.1, on the reverse strand, counting down.
GACCCGGGCAGGTTCGGCGCCGCCTGCGTATTGCCCTGTTGAGCGCCCGGTGCAGCCGGGGTGGAGCTCGGTGTCCAGCCGAAGAAGTTTGACAGGGCATCCACCACTGTCACGCCCACATTGGTCACCAGACCGTTGTTGGGAGTGAAGTTGTCGTAGTAGGGTTCGCCATCGATGAAGCGGATGCCGTCCGGCACCGGCAGGTCGAACTGCGGCACCCCCTTGAGGGCCTTGGCCATGTAGTCGACCCAGATCGGCAGCGCCAGCTGCGCCCCGAATTCCTTGCTGCCCAGGCTCTTGGGCTGGTCGTAACCCATCCAGGCGACGGTCGCCAGGGTGCGCTGATAACCGGCGAACCAGCCATCGACGGCGTCATTGGTGGTGCCGGTCTTGCCGGCCAGGTCGGTGCGGCCGATGCTGTTGCTGCGCGCGCCGGTACCGCTCTGGGCGACCGACTTGAGCATGCTGGTCATCATGTAGCTGTTGCGTTCGGCCACCACGCGCGGCGCGCCATTGCCCACGATCAGCGGATCCGCCTTGGACAGCACCTTGCCGCGCGCATCGGTGATCTGCGAGATCAGGTAGGGCTGAATCTTGTAGCCGCCGTTGGCAAAGACCGAATAGGCCGCCGAGAGCTGCAGCGGGTTGGTCTGGCCCGCGCCCAGCGCCATGGGCAGGTAGGGCGGGACCTTGTCGGCATCGAAGCCGTAGGTGCCGGTGATGAACTCCCGCGCATAGGGCACGCCGATATAGTCCAGTGTACGGATGGCCACCAGGTTCACCGACTTCTGCAGAGCGGTGCGCACGGTCATGGGGCCGGCCGGGGTTTCGTCATCCTTGGGTTCCCAGTTCGGTTGGCCGGGGCCGGCCGGATAGGAAACCGGGGCATCGTTGACGATGGAGGCCGGGGCAAAACCCTTCTCCAGCGCCGCCGAATAGATGAAGGGCTTGAAGGTCGAGCCCGGCTGGCGCCAGGCTTGGGTGACGTGGTTGAAATTGTTCTGGGTGAAGTCGAAACCACCGACCAGGGCGCGGATGGCACCATCCTGCGGCACCACCGAGACCAGTGCCGCTTCTACCTGCGGCAACTGCACCACCTGCCAGTTCTGTTTGGCGTCCTGCATCACGCGGATCAGCGCGCCGGGGGCGATGCGGATCTCCTTTTTGGCCTTCTCCGACAAGGCCGCAGCGACGAAGCGCAGGGCCTCGCCCTTGATGCTGATCTTGTCGCCGCTGCGCAGCACCGCATCGATCTGCCTGGGGCTGGCGGCCACCACCACGGCGGCCAGGATGTCATCGTTGTCGGGGTGGTCGTCCATCACGTCGTCGATGGCCGCGGCACGATCGTCGGCGTTGGCGGGCAGGGCGATGGTTTCTTCCGGACCGCGATAGCCGTGGCGGCGGTCGTAATCCATCACGCCCTTGCGCACGGCCTGGTAGGCGGCCTGCTGGTCGGCTGCATTGACGGTGGTGTAGACGTTGAAGCCCTGGGTATAGGTGTCTTCCTTGTACTGCGCGTACACCATCTGGCGCACCATTTCATTGACGTATTCGGCGTGGATGCTGTACTGGCTGCCCGGTGCGCGCACCTTCAGTTCTTCCTTGGAAGCCTTGTCGTACTGGGCCTGGGTGATGAAACCCACTTCCAGCATGCGCTGCAGGATGTACTGCTGGCGGATGTGGGCGCGCTTGGGATTGACGATGGGGTTGTAGGCCGAGGGAGCCTTGGGCAGGCCGGCCAGCATGGCGGCTTCGGCCAGGGTGATGTCCTTGAGGTCCTTGCCGAAGTAGGTGCGGGCGGCGGCGGCGAAGCCGAAGGCGCGCTGGCCCAGGTAGATCTGGTTCATGTAGACCTCCAGGATCTGGTCCTTGGTCAGGGCATGTTCGATCTTGTTGGCCAGCAGCACCTCGTAGAGCTTGCGGGAGAAGGTCTTCTCCTTGGTCAGGAAGACGTTGCGCGCCACCTGCATGGTGATGGTGCTGGCCCCCTGCGAGGCGCTGCCGCGAAGAATGTCGGCTACCAGCGCGCGGGCGATGCCGATCCAGTCGATGCCGCCGTGTTCATAGAAACGGTAGTCCTCGATGGCCAGCACGGCATTCTTCATGTCGGCCGGGATGTCTTCAAGCTTGACCAGGCTGCGTTTTTCTTCACCAAATTCGCCCAGCAAGACCTTGTCTTCGGACCAGATGCGCAGCGGTACCTTGGGGCGGTAGTCGGTGATCAGGTCCAGCGAGGGCAGGCGCGGGTTGATGAAGATCAGTGCATACACCACCAGCAGCGCACCGGCCACACCCAGACCGAGGATGGACAGACCGATGAACTTGGCGATGTTGGGATTGAGGAAGCCGCGCTGGCGGCGCAGGTCTGGCAGAGAGGAAAAAGGCATGGGATGAGCGGGAATCGGAATGCGCTATCTTACCGCATCACGCCGCCAGCCCGGCGGCCCGGCCTTGGGCAATGCTTAACCAGTTGTAACATGGCTCCCGAACGACGGGGAAATTCGAGCTTTTGTCGCTATTTTTCATCAATCCCGTTGCTTTGATGCAAACCGGAGTGATTCTGCGTCCCGCGATGGAGCGTGGCTGCGCTTAAATCAGCATTTCGGCGGCGCAGTCGGTACAATGCCGCTCTTGCGCTTTTTCCCGCATCAAGCGCCTTTGCTTTCATCCTGCGCGGCCCTGGCCGTCGCATTCACGCAGATCACGCACGCTATGGCAGTCATTTCCCTCTCCGACGCACAACTGGCCTTCGGCCACGTCGCCCTTCTGGATCACGCCGAATTCTCGCTGGAGACCGGCGAACGCATCGGCCTGATCGGCCGCAACGGCACCGGCAAGTCCTCGCTGCTCAAGATCATCGCGGGGCGCTCCAAGCTCGATGATGGTTTGCTGGTGATGCAGCAGAACCTGAAAATAGCCTATGTCGATCAAGAGCCGCACTTCCCGGAAGAGATGAGCGTCTTTGACGCCGTGGCCTCGGGCCTGGGCGAGCTGCCGGCGCTGCTGGCCGAATATGAAGCCATCACCGGCCAGTTCGGCGGTGACAACGACGATGCCCTGCTGGAGCGCATGCACCAGATCCAGACCGTGCTGGATGCGGCCGATGCCTGGTCCATCGGCAACAAGGTCGAGACCACGCTGGACAAGCTGAACCTGAACCGCGAGGCCCGCATCGGCGAGCTCTCCGGCGGCATGAAGAAGCGCGTGGCGCTGGCCTGCGGGCTGGTGGGCAATCCTGACGTGCTGCTGCTGGACGAACCGACCAACCACCTCGATTTCGGCTCCATTCTCTGGCTGGAAGGACTGCTGCGCGACTTCAAGGGCAGCATCCTCTTCATCACCCACGACCGCAGCTTCCTGGACAACGTCTCCACCCGCATCATCGAACTGGATCGCGGCAAGATTCTCTCCTTCCCCGGCAACTTCACCACCTACCAGGCCCGCAAGGCCGAGCTGCTGGCCAATGAGGAAGTGGAGAATGCCAAGTTCGACAAATTCCTGGCCCAGGAAGAAGTCTGGATCCGCAAGGGCGTGCAAGCCCGCCGCACCCGTGACGAAGGCCGCGTACGCCGTCTGGAAGCCCTGCGCGTGCAGCGCAGCGAGCGCCGCGAACGACAGGGTCAGGTCAAGCTGGAAGTGGGTACCGGTGAGCGTTCCGGCAAGATCGTGGCGGAACTGGAGAATGTGAACAAGGCCTACGGTCCCAAGACCATCGTGCGCGACTTCAGCACCATCCTCATGCGCGGCGACAAGGTCGGCCTGATCGGCCAGAACGGCGCGGGCAAGACCACGCTGTTGAAGCTGATCCTGGGCGAGGAGGCGCCCGACAGCGGCACCGTCAAGCAGGGCACCAAGATGCAGGTGGCGTATTTCGATCAGATGCGCGCGCAATTGAATGAAGAAACCACCCTGGCCGACACCATCGCCCCGGGCAGTGACTGGGTGGAAGTCAACGGCCAGCGCAAGCACGTGATGACCTATTTGTCGGACTTCCTGTTCGCGCCCGAACGCGCGCGCTCGCCGGTGCGCACGCTTTCCGGGGGCGAGCGCAACCGCCTGCTGCTGGCGCGCCTGTTCGCCAAGCCGGCCAACGTGCTGGTGCTGGACGAACCGACCAACGACCTCGACATCGATACGCTCGAACTGCTGGAAGAATTGCTGGAAGAGTATGAAGGCACGGTCTTCCTGGTCAGCCACGACCGCATGTTCCTGGACAACGTGGTCACGCAGGTGATCGCCTCCGAAGGCAATGGCCTCTGGCGTGAATACGTGGGCGGTTACTCCGATTGGGAGCGCCAGCGTCCGGCCCAGTCAACCGCTGCTTCGAAGGCGGCTGCCAAGGCGGCCGACAAGAACGAGGTCAAGGCTGAATCGACCATGGCCGCACCCGCAGCACCGGCGCCGGCCAAGAAGAAGCTGAGCTACAAGGAACAGCGCGAGCTGGAAGAACTGCCCAAGCGCATCGCCGCGCTGGAAGCGGAACAGAAGGAACTGTCGGCGAAACTGGCCGATCCGGATCTGTACAAGAAGAGCGCCGATGAAGCCGTCAAGCTGAACCAGCGCTTCGCCGAGATCGACGAAGAACTGCTGGTGAGCCTGGAACGCTGGGAAGAAATCGAAGGCCGGCAGTAAGCCCGGCCAAGCCGATCAGCTTGGCTTGCGCAGAGCTTCGCGCAGGTCGGGCAGCATCTCGCGCAGGTTGGGCGCGTCCTCGGCATGGGGACGCAGGGCCAGGTAGGCTTCCAGGTCTTCCAGCGCCGCCTGGGCCTGGCCCAGGTTGGCGTAGGCCAGGCCACGGTCGCGCTTTTCGGTGATTTCCTCGGGCAGCAGGATCACCAGGCGCTCCTGCACATCCAGCACTTGTTGCCAGCGCTGGCCTTCCATGAAGATGGCCTTGAGGTTGCGCAGCATGCGCGCCAGGATCTCGCGCGGATGGGCCGCGCGCAGGTAGGCCGCCAAGGGCAGTTCATCACCGAAATCTTCTTCCGGCTGGTGCGCCAGATAGGGCTCCAGTCGCTCTTCCAGTTCCTGCCGCGACAGGCTGGCGCCATTCATGGGGTCCAGCACGATCTCGCCCGACTGCACCGACAGCTTCATCAGGAAATGGCCGGGGAATGACACCCCCTTCATGTCCAGCCCGATGTGCTGGGCCAGTTCGATGTAGACCACCGCCAGCGAGATGGGAATGCCGCGTCGCGTCGAGATGACGCGGTGGATGTAGCTGTTGTCGGGATCGTAGTAATTGTTGACGTTGCCGGCGAAGGCCATTTCCTGGAAGAAGAAATGGTTCAGCATGCGCAGCTTCTGGATCTGCGAGGCATCCGAGGGCAGGCGCTGCTTGAGCTTGAGCGCCAGCGTGTCGAGCGCCATCTCTTCCTCGGCAAAATCCATTTCCGGATAAAAATCCTGTCCCAGCGTCAAGGCGGATTCGAACAGCGGAATCGAATCATCCTGGCGCACCAGCGAAGCAAAATAGTCGAGGGAGGTGAGCGTCATGTCACCCATGCTATCAAAATATTGCGCGCTGCGTCAGGTCTGCCGGGAGGGGAATGAAATTTCTTGTGTCAGAGTGCGCCCGGCTTGTGATGAAGTGCTGTGCAAGCCCCTTCAGCGACGCGCGATGCGCTTGAATTCGCGCAGGCGGAAGCCCATCGCGAACAACGGTCCGAAATACGCCGCTGCACATACCATCAATACCAGCATCAGCGCGCCGATGCGCAGCAGCGGATGGGCGCGCAGCGCAACCCAGTCGAAGTGGCCGGCGCTCCATAGCGCCACGCCCGCCATTATCAGCAGCGCGCCGGTCAGGCGTACCAGGAACAGGCCCCAGCCCGGACGCGGGACATAGATCCGGCGACGGCGCAAACCGATGAACAGGCACAGGGCATTCAGACAGGCACCCAGCCCGATGGACAACGCCAGACCGGCGTGGGCGAACAGCGGCACGAAGACACTGTTCATGAGCTGGGTGGCGATCAGTACGCCCACGGCGATGATGACGGGGGTGCGGATATCCTGCTTGGCGTAGAAGCCCGGTGCCAGGATCTTCACCACGATCAGGCCGATCAGGCCCACGCCGTAGGCCACCAGCGCATGGCTGACCATGGTGACCGACAGCGCATCGAAGCGGCCATAGTGGAACAGGGTGGCCGTGAGCGGCTCGGAGAGCGTAGCCAGGCCCACGGCCGATGGCATGGCCAGCATGAAGGTCAGGCGCAGCCCCCAGTCCAGCAGGGCGGAATACTCTTCCATGTCCTCGGCGGCATGGGCGTTGGAGAGGCTGGGCAGCAGGATGGTACCCAGCGCCACGCCCAAGAGCGCCGTCGGGAATTCCATCAGGCGATCCGCATAGCTTAGCCAGGAGACGCTGCCATGCTCCAGGCGCGAGGCAATGTTGGTATTGATCATCAGGCTGATCTGCGCCGCCGAGACGGCGAAGACGGCGGGGCCCATCTTCTTCAAGACCCGTTTGACGCCTTCGTCACGCAGCCCCAGCAGCGGATTCCAGTACAGGCGCGGCAGCATGCCGATCTTGATCAGGGCCGGCACCTGGATCGCCACCTGCAGGATGCCGCCCACCAGCACGGCAAAGGCCATCGCGTAGATGGGTTGTTTCATGAAGGGTGCCACGAACAGCGCGGCGACGATGAAGGCGACATTGAGCAGCACCGAGGTGACCGCCGGAATCTTGAATTCCTTCCAGGTATTGAGGATGCCCCCGGCCAGCGCCACGAAGGCCATGAAGCCGATGTAGGGAAACATGATGCGGGTCATCAGCACCGAGGCATTGAAGGCATCGTGATCATATTGCAGGCCGGTGGCGATGAAATAGACCACCAAGGGGGTGGCGATGATACCGGCCACGCAGGTGATGAGCATGACCCACATCAGGGCCGTGGCCACGTGGTCCACCAGATGCTTGGTTTGCTCGGGACCGCGCCGGTTCTTGTATTCGGCCAGGATCGGCACGAACGCCTGCGAGAAGGCGCCCTCGGCAAAGAGCCGGCGCAGCAGGTTGGGAATGCGGAAGGCGATGTTGAAGGCGTCGGTGTAGGCGGAGGCGCCGAAGGTGCGGGCGAACAGGATTTCCCGGGCCAGCCCGGTGATGCGCGAGAGCATCGTCATGCCGGAGATGGCGGCGAGGGTTTTATGCAGATTCATGGAGAGGCATTATAGCGGTGGGCAGCGGTGCTTTTGCGGTGGTGATGTTGGCCGGCGGCGTTCATGGAGGGCGGGCGCGGCGGCAGAACCGTGTGCAGGGGCGGGGAAGGGGTGGTTTCAAGCCGATGTGAAAGAAAAGACAATGACCCCCGCGCCCGGGCCAATATAGTCGCCGCGGCGTCAGCAGGTTCGTCAACCGGTATGAATTTCTTTGCGGAAATCGGCAAGCCTGCGGCAGCATCGCAACGGATGGCATCGTGTTTACGGCAGAATTGGGGCATATGCGGACAAGTGGATTGCCTTGTTACCGGAATCTGGTTATAATCCGATGCTTTACAGAATTTGGCATCGCGAGTCCTCGGGGTTTGCGGCGCAAACGACTCTCGATTTAGGATAATTTTCATGGCAAATACCGCACAGGCACGTAAGCGTGCTCGTCAAGCAGTCAAGCAAAACGCTCACAACTCGAGCCAGCGCTCGACCCTGCGCACCGCAATCAAGGCAGTTCGCAAGGCCATCGCCGCCGGCGACAAGGCTGCAGCAACCTCCGTGTTCCAATCTTCCGTGTCGACCATCGACAGCATCGCCGACAAGAAGATCATCCACAAGAACAAGGCTGCTCGCCACAAGAGCCGTCTGGCTGCTGCCCTGAAGGCCCTGGCTGCTTAATTGCTCCGGCGCTTGAACTGAAGCGCGGCCTCGCCCGCTTCAGACTGCAGTACAAGAAAACCGCTTGAATTCAAGCGGTTTTTTGCGTTTTCGCGATGCTTCTCTACAAGCCTTGTGTTTTGTAGACGTATCGGCAGGGACGCTGTCTTGCAGTGCCGTCCCGCCGTTCCTGGCGATCTTATCGGGGCAGGCCCTCGATCCTGGCGCCTGGCTTGATGTTCTTCTGTTTGAACCAGCCCTTGTTCATCTCCAGCGCATACACCGCCGGGCGCTTGGCGCAGTGTGAGTCTAGGGTCTGTTCCTTCATTTCCTCGATGTTGATGATGACGCCTTTTTCATCCATGAAGGCGACCGACAGGGGGATCAGCGTATTCTTCATCCACATGCACACCCCGGCCGGCTGGCCGAAGAGGAATACCATGCCTTCGTTGTCGGCCATTTTCTCGCGGAACATCAGGCCTTGCTCGCGCTCGGCTTCGGTCTGGGCCACTTCGGCCTTGATCAGATAGATGCCGATATTGAGCTGGGTGGTGGGGAATCTGCGCACCTGCGGTGTTTGCGCACCGGCGCTGGAGAGGCAGCCAAGCGCCAGCAGGGCGGCGGCGCTGCGCAGGAAAAAACGGGAAAGGGAAGATTGGCGCATGTTCATTATCAGTCGTGATTCGGATCGGCCTCGGGCTGCCAAAGCCCCACAGCATAGCAGCAGCGCGACAGCCCGTGTGCGGTGTGCCTGCGGGCAGGTCGCAAACCTTGCGGACATGAAAAAAGGCAGGACGAGCCTGCCTTTTCATTGAGCGGACGCTAATTACTTAGCTTCAGCTGCCTTCTTTGCCTTCTTGGCCTTCTTTGCCTTCTTGGCCTTCTTTGCCTTCGGCGCAGCGGCTTCAGCCTTCGGTGCTTCAGGCGCGGCCGGAGCTTGTGCGAAAGCAGCAGTTGCGAACAGACCAGCGATCAGAGCGGCGATCAATTTTTTCATTTTGCGTCCTTCAATTCAACATGTTAGGGATGTGAGGCAAACGATGATTCGTGCGAATCACTGCCAATAACGAAGTGCGCGTATGAAGGTTGACACCGTTTCAGATCTTTTTTATGAACATTCCTGAAGAAGTGGGCAGGTCCGCCGGCTGAAAAACTTGTCTGATTGACTATCTTACAAGAGTTTCCCGCCGTCGGCGCGGGCGGTAGCTCAGCTCTCCAGCTCTTGCGGATCGACTTCTCGCCACTCCCCCGGCATCACCGGATGGGTAGCCAGCGAGAACGGACCTATGGCAATACGCACCAGGCGCAGCGTCGGCAGGCCGACGGCGGCCGTCATGCGGCGCACCTGGCGGTTCTTGCCTTCGCTGATGGTCAGGGCGACCCAGCTGGTGGGCTGGTGGGCGCGCTGGCGGATGGGCGGCGTACGCGGCCACATCCAGTCAGGTTGCTGGATCAGCCTTGCCTGGCCGGGCTGGGTCACGAAGTCGCCCAGGTCGAGCGGGTCGCGCAGGCGCTGCAGGGCATCCGGGGTGGCCAGACCCTCGACCTGAGCCAGATAGGTCTTGGGCTGCTTGCGGCGCGGGTGGGCAATGGCGTGTTGCAGCTTGCCGTCATCGGTGAGCAGCAGCAAGCCCTCGCTGTCGGCATCCAGTCGGCCGGCAGGGTAGATGGCGGGAATATCGAGGTAGTCAGCCAGGGTCTGACGCTCGGGATGGGCCGAGAACTGGCTCATCACGCCGAAGGGTTTGTTGAAGAGGATCAGAGGCATGCGCTAGTGTCGCAAAAAGATGGCCTTGCGTAAAATCCTGATGGATAATCAAATGATCATGTTCTATATCTTATATAAGACATTACCATTGCAATCCAGAATTTTCCCGGCTCAAAACCCGGAAATCTCTTAAAATTCCCGGCTTGTATGGCAAATCATGCAAGGTCGTCGCTGATCCTGCATGGGCGTTGCCGCTGATGCTTCCTAATGCTACCGCCTCAACCGTCGGAGACCACGATGTCGTACCAACATATCCAAGTGCCTGCAGAAGGGCGCAAGATCACCGCCAATGCCGATGACACCCTCAATGTCCCCAACAACCCGATCATCCCCTTCATCATGGGCGATGGCGTGGGCGTGGACGTCACGCCGGTGATGTTGAAGGTGGTCGATGCGGCAGTGGAGAAAGCCTACGGCGGTGCGCGCAAGATCCACTGGATGGAAATCTATGCGGGCGAGAAGTCGACCAGGCTGTATGGCCAGGATGTCTGGCTGCCCGAGGAAACCCTGGACGTACTCAAGGAGTACCTGGTCTCGATCAAGGGGCCGCTGTCGACCCCGGTCGGTGGTGGCATCCGTTCGCTCAACGTGACCATGCGCCAGCAGCTGGACCTGTATGTCTGCCTGCGTCCGGTGCGCTACTTCAAGGGCGTGCCTTCGCCGTTGCGCGAACCGGAGAAGACCGACATGGTGATCTTCCGCGAGAATTCCGAAGACATCTACGCCGGTATCGAATGGCAGGCCGGTACGCCCGAAGTGAAGAAGCTCATCGAGTTGCTGACGCGCGAAATGGGCGTCAAGAAACTGCGCTTCCCCGAGACCTCGGCCCTGGGCATCAAGCCGGTCTCGCGCGAAGGCACCGAGCGCCTGGTGCGCAAGGCCATCCAGTATGCGATTGACCACGACAAGCCCTCGGTGACGCTGGTCCACAAGGGCAACATCATGAAGTACACCGAAGGTGCCTTCCGTGACTGGGGCTATGCGCTGGCCGGCCGCGAATTCGGTGCGGAACTGATCGACGACGGCCCGTGGATGCGCCTGAAGAACCCCAAGACCGGTCGCCAGATCGTCATCAAGGATGCCATCACCGATGCCTTCTTCCAGCAGGTGCTGATGCGTCCGGCCGAATACAGCGTGATCGCCACCATGAACCTGAACGGCGACTACATCTCGGACGCGGTGGCGGCCCAGGTCGGCGGCATCGGCATCGCGCCCGGGGCCAACATGTCGGATTCGGTGGCCGTGTTCGAAGCCACCCACGGTACCGCCCCCAAGTATGCCGGCAAGGATTATGTGAACCCCGGTTCCAGCATTCTCTCGGCCGAAATGATGCTGCGCCACATGGGCTGGATCGAGGCGGCGGACCTGATCATCTCTGCCATGCAGAAGTCGGTCTCGGCCAAGCGCGTGACCTACGATTTCGCCCGCCTGCTGGAAGGGGCGACCCAGGTTTCCTGCTCCGGTTTCGGTGAAGTGATGATCGAAAACATGTAAGCCGCGCGGACTGCGTGGAGCGCATGTCCGAGCTGAAATTAATGACGAAAAAACAACAAACAGCCGGCTTGCGTCGGCTGTTTTTTTTGCGTTACAGCGGGAGGGTGGATTTGGCGCCCAATGAAAAAAGCCCCGCGATTGCGGGGCTTTTAGAGAAACCGGGGTTTAAGCGGCGTTCTGGATGTTCGATGCTTGCTTGCCCTTGGGGCCTTGCGTGACGTCAAACTGGACTTTTTGACCTTCTTTCAGGGTCTTGAAGCCGTTCATCTGGATTGCGGAGAAATGGGCGAACAGATCTTCGCCGCCGTCATCCGGAGTGATAAAGCCAAAGCCTTTGGAATCATTGAACCACTTGACAGTACCTGTTGCCATAAAAGCATCTTTCAAAAATAACTATCACACGAGCCGTCAAAGCAAGAAGCATCGCGCGTCACGCAGCCCCCCTTAAACCGTGCCCCCTTTCGTATCGACGAGTTGTTACATTTAGTAACTACTAATCAATGAATTCCATTGTTCTCGGTCGAAATCCAAAAGTCAAGCAGTTTTCATGTTCTGCTTTGTGGTCCTGTTTGAGTGATGGGGAAAGAAACCCTTGATTTAGGATAAATCATCGTCATCTGCGCAAGGTCCGGAAAACAAGTAATATCTATCTCATCTAGAGGTTACGAGATCATTGTGCGTTGCACAGCTTTTGATGGTCCAATAAACGCATGGCAACCAAGCACGAAAATGATGGCGGTACAGTTCTGGAACGGCAAGAGTCCAAGCTCAAGCCGCCCCCGATGTACCAGGTTTTGTTGTTGAATGATGACTATACGCCGATGGAATTCGTCGTCGCCGTCATCCAGCAGTACTTCAACAAGGACCGTGAAACCGCGACGCAGATCATGCTCAAGGTTCACCGCGATGGGAAGGGAATGTGTGGTGTGTATCCCAAAGATATCGCATCCACAAAAGTGGAACTCGTTTTAACCCACGCTCGAAAAGCAGGGCACCCCCTGCAATGCGTGATGGAGGAAGCATGATTGCGCAGGAACTCGAAGTCAGTTTGCACATGGCCTTTGTCGAAGCCAGACAATCCCGTCATGAATTCATTACCGTGGAACACTTGCTGCTGGCGCTGCTGGATAATCCCTCCGCCGCAGAAGTGCTGCGCGCCTGCTCGGTGAACATTGACGATCTGCGCAAGACGCTGACCAATTTCATCACCGACAACACGCCCACGGTGCCCGGCACCAATGAGGTGGATACCCAGCCCACGCTGGGCTTCCAGCGCGTGATCCAGCGCGCCATCATGCACGTGCAGTCGGCTTCCAACGGCAAGAAGGAAGTCACCGGCGCCAACGTGCTGGTGGCCATCTTCGGCGAGAAGGATTCGCACGCGGTCTACTACCTGCACCAGCAGGGCGTGACCCGTCTGGACGTGGTCAACTTCATCTCGCACGGCGTGCGCAAGGATCAGCAGGCCGACCCGCAGAAGGCCCCGGAAGGTGCGGAAGACGTGCAGGCCGAAGGCCAGCAGAAGGAAAGCCCGCTGGATCAGTTCACCCAGAACCTGAACAAGGCCGCCGCCGAAGGCAAGATCGATCCGCTGATCGGTCGCGAGTCCGAAGTCGAGCGCGTCATCCAAACGCTCTGCCGCCGCCGCAAGAACAATCCGCTGCTGGTGGGAGAAGCCGGCGTGGGCAAGACCGCCATCGCCGAAGGCCTGGCCTGGCGCGTGACGCAAGGCGACGTGCCCGAGATCCTCAAGAATGCCGTCGTCTATTCGCTGGACATGGGCGCGCTGCTGGCTGGTACCAAGTACCGCGGCGACTTCGAGCAGCGCCTCAAGGCCGTGTTGAAGCAATTGAAGGACAGCCCCAACGGCATCCTCTTCATCGATGAAATCCATACCATCATCGGTGCGGGGTCGGCTTCGGGTGGCACGCTGGATGCGTCCAACCTGTTGAAGCCTGCGCTGTCGAGCGGACAGTTGAAGTGCATCGGCGCGACCACCTATACCGAATTCCGTGGCGTCTTCGAGAAGGACCACGCGCTGTCGCGTCGCTTCCAGAAGATCGATGTGAACGAACCGACCGTGGAGCAGACCGTGCAGATCCTGCGCGGCCTGAAGTCCAAGTTCGAGGAACACCACGGTGTGAAGTATTCTGCTTCGGCGCTGACCTCGGCGGCAGAACTGGCGGCACGCTTCATCAATGACCGTCACCTGCCTGACAAGGCCATCGACGTGATCGACGAAGCCGGTGCCGCCCAGCGCATCCTGCCCAAGTCCAAGCAGAAGAAGACCATTGGCAAGCCGGAAATCGAGGAAATCATTTCCAAGATCGCCCGCATCCCGCCGCAGTCGGTCAACCAGGACGACCGCGCCAAGCTGCAGACCATCGAGCGTGATCTGAAGAACGTGGTGTTCGGCCAGGACCCGGCCATCGAAGCACTGGCCTCGGCCATCAAGATGGCACGTGCCGGCCTGGGCAAGACTGACAAGCCGATCGGCTCCTTCCTGTTCTCCGGTCCAACCGGCGTGGGCAAGACCGAAGTGGCCAAGCAGCTGGCCTTCATCCTCGGTATCGAGCTGGTGCGTTTCGACATGTCCGAGTACATGGAACGTCACGCCGTGAGTCGCCTGATCGGCGCGCCCCCGGGCTATGTCGGTTTCGACCAGGGCGGTCTCCTGACCGAAGCCGTCAACAAGAAGCCGCATGCCGTGCTGTTGCTCGATGAAATCGAGAAGGCACACCCCGACATCTTCAACATCCTGTTGCAGGTGATGGACCATGGCACGCTGACCGACAACAACGGCCGCAAGACCGACTTCCGCAACGTGATCATCATCATGACCACCAATGCGGGGGCCGAGAGCCTGCAGAAGCGCACCATCGGCTTTACCGAGAAGAAGGAAGCCGGCGACGAAATGGCGGACATCAAGCGCATGTTCACCCCGGAGTTCCGCAACCGTCTGGATGCCATCATCAGCTTCCGCCCGCTGGACGAGGAAATCATCCTGCGCGTGGTCGACAAGTTCCTCATGCAGCTGGAAGAGCAGCTGCACGAGAAGAAGGTGGAAGCCGTCTTCTCCGACAGCCTGCGCAAGTTCCTGGGCAAGAAGGGCTTCGATCCGCTGATGGGTGCACGTCCGATGTCGCGCCTGATCCAGGACCTGATCCGCAAGGCGCTGGCCGACGAACTGCTGTTCGGCAAGCTGGTCAGCGGTGGCCGTGTGACGGTGGAGATGGACGACAAGGATCAGATCAAGCTGGACTTCCCCGAAGGCGACGATTCGTCTCCGCCGGAAGAACCGCAAGAGAAGCTCGAAGTCGAATAAGCCACATCAGGCAAGCCATCAAGGCCACGTCGGGAAACCGGCGTGGCCTTTGTTTTGCAGAGAGCTTCATTTTCGAGAAGCAAACAAAAACGGCGCGGTCTTCACCGCGCCGTCTTCACTTCAAATACTTCATATCACCATTTTTACGGCACCAGCGGCTTGCCCGCCTCCTGCTTGGCCTTGACGATCTGCGTGACCTTTTCGATCATCGCCAGGCGATAGGTCGTAGAGGGATGCAGCGCCGTATAGCCATTGGGCACGCTGGCCGGAACCTGGTCAGCCAGGCGCTTCCAGAAGGCCGGCACGTTGTCGATGTTGTAGCCGGCGCGCGCCAGCAGGTACAGCGAGAGCGTATCGGCCGCGGCATCCAGATCCTGCGGATAGACGCGGATGCCGGCCGTGCCGACAGTCATGGTCGGGTCAGGATGCGGCAGCAGCAGGTTGTCGATCACTTCGGCGATGGTCGAGACCATGCGCTGGCGGATGGCGTGACCGAGGATGTTGTGCGCCATTTCCTTGGCGATCAGGTAGGCCAGTTCATCATCGGACTGGGTGAACCTGAGCATGCCGCGCGTGATGAGCACGCGGCGGCCATCAGCGTAGGTGTTGACGTTGTCGGCATTGCCCAGCTCGATGCTGAAGGCGCAGGCGTAGGTCAGCGGGACGCTGACGATGCTGTTCTGGCCATTGCGCTGGATGCCCAGTGCAATGGGCGCCTTCTTGACCACCAGCGGGCTGAGCAGCACGGCCGCCTGGCGTTCGGCATCCGTGCCTTGCGGCATGGGCTTGCCAGCCACCGATATCAGTACGTCGCCACGCTGGATGCCAGCCTGCTCGGCGCCGCTGCCGGGCAGCACGCCGGTCACCTGGAGGCGGTCGTCATAGCCCAGGCTGCGTGCGGTATCGGCAAATTCGATGGGGAAGGAGTACTTGTTCTTGGCCGTGAAACCCAGCAGATTGCGGGAATTTCCCCGGCACAGCTGGGCGTTGCTGGTCAGCAGCGGCGCTGCCACGCGGTAGAGCCGGTCCTGCTGCGCGATCAGTTCGCGCAATTGCTGCTGCTGGGGATTGTCGGCTACCGGGCGCGGCGCCTGGGTGGTCGTGGTGGCCGGCTTGGACGGTGTGTCCGTGACCGGACCCGGATCCTGGGTGGCACAGGCGGCCAGCAAGGCCAGCGGTGCCAGGACGGCAAGGGTTTTCAGTTTCTGCCACTGCGGCAGGGGGGATACGAGCATGCGGTTCTCCATCAGTGTTTGCCTGTGCTGCCGAAACCACCGGCGCCGCGTTGGCTGCTGTCGAATTCATCTACCACATTGAAGCCGACCTGCAGTACCGGCACGATCACCAGCTGCGCCAGGCGTTCCATGGGGTTTAGGACAAACTCGGTACTGCCGCGGTTCCATGTCGAGATCATCAACTGCCCCTGATAGTCCGAATCGATCAGTCCGACCAGGTTGCCCAGCACGATGCCATGCTTGTGGCCCATGCCGCTGCGCGGCAGGATCACGGCGGCATAGTTCGGATCGGCCAGGTGGATCGCCAGGCCGGTGGGGATCAGATGGGTGGAACCCGGCGCCAGCGTCAGCGGCGCATCGATGCAGGCCCGCAGGTCCAGGCCGGCGCTGCCGGGGGTGGCGTAAGCGGGTAACTGGTCTTTCATGCGGGGGTCGAGGATCTTGATGTCGATGGTCTTCATGAGGCGTAATCGGATTCCAAAAAACAAAAGCGTACAAAAGACACGGCCCGCAAGACGCGGGCCGTGCACCGTCAGGCCGCCATGCGGCGCGCAATCTCGCGCACCAGCTGGCGGGCCAGGGTCTGCTTGTCCGCACGCGGCAGGGCGCTGTGGCCCTGGGCGTCGAACAGCATGAGAGCATTGTCATCCCGACCAAAGGTCTGGTGACCGATGTTGCCGACCAAGAGCGGAATGTTCTTGCGAATCCGCTTGGCCGCGCCATATTGCTCCAGATTCTCCGACTCGGCGGCAAAACCGACGCAATACGGGCGCTGGGGCAGGGCGGCCACACTGGCCAGGATGTCAGGATTCTGGACGAACTCCAGCTGCGGCGTATCGTTTTCGTCCTGTTTCTTCAGTTTCTGGTCGCTGGCATTGGCCACGCGCCAGTCAGCGACGGCCGCAACCGCCACGAACAAGTCTTTTTCCTTCACATTGCCCAAAACCGCCTCATACATCTGCCGCGCCGTCTGCACGTCCACCCGGTGCACGCCAAAAGGCGTCTGCAGCGCCGTCGGGCCCGACACCAGGGTGACATCGGCCCCGGCTTCGCGGGCGGCGCGGGCGATGGCATAACCCATCTTGCCGGAGGACAGATTGGTGATGCCGCGCACGGGGTCGATCGGCTCGAAGGTCGGCCCGGCCGTCAGCAGCACGCGGCGACCGGCCAGCACCTTGGGCTGGAAGGCGGCGACGATCTCTTCCAGCAGTTGCGCCGGCTCCAGCATGCGGCCTTCGCCGACCTCACCGCAGGCTTGCGCACCGGCGTTCGGCCCCAGCAGGAGGATGCCGTCCTCGCGGATCTGACGCACATTGCGCTGGGTGGCCGGGTTCTGCCACATTTCCACATTCATGGCCGGGGCCACCATCAGCGGTACCCGGGCCGGACGGGCCACGCACAGGGTGGAGAGCAGGTCGTCGCAATGCCCGTGGGCCAGCTTGGCGATGAAATCGGTGGAGCAGGGCACGATCACCACCGCATCGGCGTCGCGCGTGAGATTGATGTGCGGCATGTTGTTGTCCATGCGCGCATCCCACTGGTCGGTGTAGACCGGGTTGCCGGTCAGGGCCTGCATGGTGACGGCGGTCATGAAGTGCGTGGCCGCCTCGGTCATGACCACGTGCACGGCGGCGCCGGCGCGACCCAGTTCGCGCGCCAGCATGGCGGCCTTGTAGCAGGCCACGCCGCCGGTGAGGCCCAGTACGATTTTCTTGCCAGCCAGATCCATTGTTTGCTCCCGGAATGCGGCGTACCGCAGGCGTGTTCAGACGTGCGAACGGGCGGACTTGCCTACTTTTTGGAGACGCGGCGCAGTTCGTCCACGACGAACAATACCGCACCCACGCAGATCGCACTATCGGCGATGTTGAAGGCCGGCCAGTGCCAGTTGCCGACGTAGACGTCGAGGAAGTCGATCACGTGTCCATAGACCACGCGGTCAAGCACGTTGCCGATGGCACCGCCCAGGATCAGCGCCAGCGCCCAGCAGAACATGCGCTGACCGGGATGCTTGCGCAGCAGGTGGATGATGAACACCGCCGCGCCAATGCCGATGGCGGTGAACAGATAACGCTGCCAGCCACCGCTGGCGGCCAGGAAGCTGAAGGCCGCGCCCTTGTTGTAGACCAGGACCAGGTTGAAGAAACCGGTCACCGGCAGTGATTCGCCATAGTGGAACAGTTTCAGGATGGTGATCTTGGTGAGCTGGTCCAGCAGCAGCACGATGGTGGCGATGCCCAGCCAGGGCAGCAGCCCTTGGAGGGTGGACGAAGAACCGGAAGAGGAGGAGCGCTTTTTGGTTGCCATGGATGTTCTTGTTGGAGTGGGCGGCCCGCCGCCGCAGAAGGCAGCGGGCCGCTAGCAAGGCCGTCCCGCCCGGATCAGGCGAAGCGGCGCTGTTCGCCCTGGCCGAACAGGTTGCTGTAGCAGCGACCGCACAGGCCCGGATGATCGGCATGAGACCCGACATCGGCGCGATAGTGCCAGCAACGCTCACATTTCTGATGCGTCGAGGGCGTGACCACTACGGCTTCCTCTTCCACCGTCGCTACCGGGGTGACGCGGGCAGCCGAGGTGATGAGTACGAACTTGAGGTCATCG
The DNA here is from genome assembly GCF_022627875.1 of Herbaspirillum sp. C7C8. NCBI lineage: Bacteria > Pseudomonadati > Pseudomonadota > Betaproteobacteria > Burkholderiales > Oxalobacteraceae > Herbaspirillum > Herbaspirillum sp. C7C8. Next base: position 116,710 of record NZ_JABXGG010000002.1, on the reverse strand, counting down.
CCCAGGCTTTCCAGCAGGGCCGCCTTCTCGCCGGCGACCTTCAGTTCCACCTCGGCCTGCAGGGAAGAACCGATGCTGCCGGCGATACGCACTTCTTCCAGCTGCTTGGTGACGGCTGCGCGCACTTCATGCAGCACCGCGAACTTGGACAGCAGGGCCGCACTATCTGCCACTTCCGGCAGGGCGTAGTAGACCTGCGAGAAGATGGTTTCACCGCTGGCCTCGAAGGCCTCCTTGCCGGCGAAGAAGCGCCAGGCTTCTTCGGCCGTGAAGGACAGGATCGGTGCCATCAGGCGCAAGAGCGACTGCGTGATGTGCCACACCGCGGTCTGGGCCGAGCGTCGTGCAGCCGACTCCACGCCGCTGGTGTAGAGGCGGTCCTTGAGGATGTCCAGGTAGAAGCCGCCCAGGTCTTCCGAGCAGTACATCTGCAGCTTGGCCACCACCGGGTGGAATTCGTAGGTCTCGAAGTGCGCCAGCACCTCCGCTTGCAGGCGTGCCATGTTGGCGATGGCATAGCGGTCGATTTCCAGCATCTGCGCCACCGGCACGGCGTGCTGCGCCGGATCGAAGTCGGCAGTGTTGGCCAGCAGGAAGCGCAGGGTGTTGCGGATGCGACGGTAGGCTTCCACCACGCGTTTCAAGATTTCGTCCGAGATCGACAGCTCGCCCGAGTAATCGGTCGAGGCTACCCACAGGCGCAGGATTTCCGCGCCCAGCGAGTCCGAGACCTTCTGCGGGGCCACCACGTTGCCCTTGGACTTGGACATCTTCTTGCCTTCGCCATCGACCACGAAGCCGTGCGTGAGCAGGGCCTTGTAGGGCGCGCGGCCATTCAACATCGAGGAAGTCAAGAGCGACGAGTGGAACCAGCCACGGTGTTGGTCCGAACCTTCCAGGTAGAGGTCGGCCGGGAACTGCGACTGCTGTGCGTGCGAGCCGCGCAGCACGGTCTGGTGGGTGGTGCCGGAATCGAACCAGACGTCCAGCGTGTCGCGGTTCTTGAGGTAGTGCTCGGCGTCTTCACCCAGCAATTCCTTGGGGTCCAGTGCCTGCCAGGCTTCGATGCCGCTCTTCTCGATGCGCTGGGCGACCTGTTCGATCAGCTCCGGTGTACGCGGATGCAGTTCACCCGTTTCCTTGTGCACGAAGAAGGCCATCGGCACGCCCCACTGGCGCTGACGCGACAGCGTCCAGTCCGGACGGTTGGCGATCATGCCATGCAGGCGCGCCTTGCCCCAGCCGGGGAAGAAAGCGGTGTCCTCGATGCCTTGCAGCGCGGTCTGGCGCAGGCTGGGGCCGCCATCCTTGGGCGTGTTGTCCATGCTGGCGAACCATTGCGAGGTGGCGCGATAGATGATGGGAGTCTTGTGGCGCCAGCAGTGCATGTAGCTGTGGTCGAACATGACCAGCTTGAACAGCGAACCCACTTCATCGAGCTTGCCGCAGATGGGCTTGGAGGCTTCCCAGATGGTCAGGCCGGCAAACAGCGGCAGCCAGGAGGCATAGCGGCCATCGCCCATGACCGGGTTGAGGATGTCGTCATCCTTCATCCCGTGCGCCTTGCAGGAGACGAAGTCCTCGATACCGTAGGCCGGCGAGGAGTGCACGATGCCGGTGCCGCTGTCAGCCGTCACGTAGTCGCCCAGGAAGACCGGCGAGAGACGATCGTAGCCGGCATCGGCCTTGGCCAGCGGATGGTGGAAGCGGATCAGCGAGAGTTTCTCGCCGGTGGTGGTGGCGATGATCTGGCCTTCCAGGCCGAAGCGCTGCAGGCAGGATTCGACCAGGTCCTTGGCCAGGATCAGCAGGGTGGCTTCACCGTTGCGGGTGGTCTGCACCAGCGCGTATTCGAATTCCGGATGCACGTTCAGCGCCTGGTTGGCCGGGATGGTCCAGGGCGTGGTGGTCCAGATGACGATGTAGCCGTTGCGGGTCGGCAGCTCGGTCAGACCGAAGGCGGTGGCCACCTTGTCGTGTTCGGCAAACGGGAAGCCGACGTCGATGGCCGGATCGCGCTTGTCCTGGTATTCCACCTCGGCCTCGGCCAGGGCCGAACCGCAGTCGAAGCACCAGTTCACGGGCTTCAAGCCGCGATAGACGTAACCCTTCTCCAGGATCTTGCCGAGGGCGCGCAGCTCGTCGGCTTCGTTGGAGAAGTTCATGGTCTTGTAGGGGTTGTCCCATTCACCCAGCACACCCAGGCGGATGAAGTCGGCCTTCTGGCGCTCGATCTGCTCGCCGGCGTAGGCGCGCGCCTTGGCCTGCACCTCGGCCACCGGCAGGTTCTTGCCGAACTGCTTTTCGATCTGGATCTCGATGGGCATGCCGTGGCAATCCCAGCCCGGCACGTATTGCGCGTCGAAGCCGGCCATGTTGCGGGCCTTGACGATCATGTCCTTCAAGATCTTGTTGACCGCGTGACCGATGTGGATGTCGCCGTTGGCATACGGCGGGCCGTCATGCAGGATGAACTTGGGACGACCGGCCGAGGCCTTGCGGATGCGCTCGTAGACCTTCTTCTCCTGCCATTCCTTGACCCATTGCGGCTCGCGCTTGGCGAGGTCGCCGCGCATGGGAAAGCCGGTTTCGGTCATGTTGACCGGGTACTTGGAGGGGGCCTTGCCGGCTTTTTCCGGTTTGCCGGGTTTGGCGGAGGATTCGTTATTGGACATGACAGGACTTTCGTTGAATGCAGGTTGATTCAGGAGCCGCGCGCGCCAAGATGCGCGCTGGCGAAATGCTGGATGGGGCGGCTGGACGGTGGCCGAAGCGGGGCTCCGGCAACCGCCCAGCGATCAAATTCGGTCGGTGGCCGAGACGGCCAAGCCGGCATGTTCACGGAACCAGGCGCGGGCATTGTCCACGTCACGGGCGATGGCCGTGGTCAGCGTGGGCAGGTCGACGTACTTTTCCTCGTTGCGCAGCTTCTCGAGGAACTCCACCCGCACCAGCTTGCCGTAGCAATCGCCCTGGAAATCCAGCAAGTGGGTTTCCAGCAGCACCCGGCCACTGTCGTCCACGGTCGGACGCACGCCCAGGCTGGCCACCGCCGGCAGCGGCTGCTCGGCCAGTCCATGCACCTGCACCACGAAGATGCCCGAGAGCGCCGGACGCTTGTGGCCCACGCGCATGTTCAGCGTCGGGAAACCGATGGTGCGGCCCAGCTTCTTGCCGTGCACGACCCGGCCGCTGATGGCGTAGGGATGGCCCAGCAACTGCTGCGACAGGGTGAAATCGCCCTCGGCCAGCGCCGCGCGCACGGCCGAAGAGGAGATGCGTACACCGGCATTGGTCACCGTGGGCAGGGCATGGACCTCGAAGCCATACTGCTTGCCGGCCGCGATCAGGGTGTCGAGCGTGCCGGCGCGGCGGGCGCCGAAGCAGAAGTCGTCACCGACCATCAGCCAGCGCACGTGCAGGCCCTGGACCAGGATCTTCTCGATGAAATCCTGCGGGGAGAGGGCCGCGAAATGGCTGCCGAAATGCTCCACCACCACCCGGTCGATGCCGGAGTTGGCCAGGGCTTCGAGCTTGTCACGCAGGTTGGCGATGCGCGCCGGAGCGCGTTCGGGGGTGCCGGCCAGCTGGGCGAAGAATTCGCGTGGATGCGGTTCGAAGGTCATCACCGCCGCGTCCAGCCCCAGCTTGGCGGCGGCCTCGCGCACGCGCGCCAAGAGGGCCTGGTGGCCCAGATGCACGCCGTCGAAATTGCCGATGGTCAGCGCGCACGGGGCGCGCGATTCGGCTGTGGGAAGTCCGCGAAATACCTTCATTGAGCCGCTGGAAAGATGCGCTGTTACAAAAGCCTTCCATTATAAATGGTTTCGGCGGCTTTCCTTGATTTGGTGGCGGCTCGGCGCCGATCAAGCGGGCAGAGGCCGCGATCGAGCGCAGTTTTTCATCTTTCCGGCGGGAAAAGTTGGCAATCTTTCATGTGAAGGATTGTTCCAGGCGCTGTCAGCGGGCCAGCGCCGCTTCCGGCTCCTGGAGCTGGCGTGCCTCGGCCAGCATCCAGATGGTGATCTTTCTGACCTCCAGCTTGCTCTGCGTGATGTGGGCGCGCAGCAGGATCTGCGCTTCGGTGGCGCGGCGCTTGGCGATCAGTTGCAGGATCTTGCCGTGTTCCTCGTAGGTGGCTTCGATGCGCTTTTTCTTGAGGAAATCCAGGCGCCGCACGATGCGGATCTTTTCGGTGACTTCGGTATGCACCCGCGTCATTTCCACATTGCCGGCCGCGGCCACCAGGTTGGTGTGGAAGGCCTCGTCCAGTTCGGCCACCTTGACGGCATCGGTGTGGCGCGCTTGCGGTTCGGCCAGCCAGATGGCGTTCAACTGCTCCAGTTCGGCGCTCGGATCTTGCTGGCTGCAGAGTTTGTCCAGTGCGGCCATTTCCAGCACGATGCGCAGATCGTAGAGATTGTCGAGCCGGTCGAAGTCGATCGGGCAGACCTTCCAGCCGCGCCGGAAGCCCACTTCCAGATAGCCTTCGCGCTGCAGCCGGAACAGCGCATCGCGCAAGGGCGTGCGCGAGACGCCCTGACGCTGGGCCATCTCGGTCTCGGTGAAATTGTCGCCCGGCAGCAGGCGGAAGCTGAAGATGTCGTCCTTGATCCGGTGATAGACCTGTTCGGCGAGCGGGTTGGCGACGGTGGCGGTCATGGTGCGTGCATTCCGGTTCGATGGGGCAGGGGATTCATGCCATCAGGCTGACATGGGCGGCAACGATGCGCCAGCCTTCCTCCATGCGCACCCAGGTCTGCATCTGGCGACCGATGCGGTCCGATGTATGGTCGGTGAATTCGGTGGAGACCGTAGCATAGTCGCTGCCGAACGTGGTGACAACGGTGCGATGCAGTTTGCGCGAGGCCGGCACCGGGGTGCAGGTCTTGCGGTACTGGCGGATCGCCTCGCCGCCCAGCAGCACTTCGCCCACGCCGTAGCGCACGGTCTGCGGGTCATACCAGAACCAGCGGTCCAGCGCCGGGATGTCGTTGATGAGCAAAGCGTATTCGTAATCGGCAAAGGCTTGCTCGACCTCGGCCACGACGTGGGGCAGGTTCACTTGCATCATGGATTTTCTCCGGCGTAGGCAGCCACGGCGCCTTGCAGTTGCGCCAGCGGGGCGCGCCAGCCGACGATGCCGCCCTGGGCGGTCAGCATCTCCAGCGTGGCGCGATGGAATTCGGGGAAATAGCTGGCGCAGGCATCTTCCACCACCAGGCATTCATAGCCGCGGTCATTGGCTTCGCGCATGGAGGTCTGCACGCAGACTTCGGTGGTCACACCGGCCACCAGCAGATGGGTGATGCCGCGTTCCTGCAACTGCGTGTGCAGGTCGGTGGCGTAGAAGGCGCCCTTGCCGGGTTTGTCGATGACGATCTCGCCGGCCATGGGGGCCAGCTGCGGCAGGATCTGGTTGCCCGGTTCACCGCGCACCAGGATGCGCCCCATCGGCCCCACATCACCGATGCCCAGCGTGGGATTGCCGCGCAGGCGCTTGGCGCGCGGACAGTCAGAGAGATCGGGCAGGTGCGATTCACGCGTGTGCACCACCAGCATCTGCGTCTGGCGCGCCAGCGCGAGCAGCGCGGCCACGGTCGGCACAATGGCGCCCAGCGGTCGTACGTCATTGCCCAGCGCACTGCCGAACCCGCCTTCTTCCACGAAGTCGCGCTGCATGTCGATGACCACCAGCGCCGTGCTGCGCGGGTGGAACTGATAGGGATAGGGGAAAGCGTCGATACGGATCATGCGGCCTCGGCGTGAGCAGGTTGTTCGGCCTGGCCCGCCATCGAGCGGCCCAGGGCGGCGCGGTCCGCGCCTTGGATGGCCACGTCCTGTGCCACGTGGACGATGCGACCCTCGGTCATCACCAGGATGCGGTCGGACAGTTCCAGCAGTTCATCCAGGTCTTCGCTCACCAGCAGCACCGCTGCGCCGCGGGCGCGGGCCTGCAGCAATCGCGCGTGGATGTCGGCCACCGAGGCGAAATCCAGCCCGAAGACCGGATTGGCGACGATGAGTACGTTGGCCGCACCGTCCTGGCTTTCCTCGCCCAGTTCGCGTGCCAGCACGGCGCGCTGGACGTTGCCGCCGGAGAGCGTGCCGATGGGCCGTTCAGGCAGAGGCGGCTTGACGTTGAAGGCGGCGATCAGCGCTTGCGCCCGACGCTGCATGGCGCTGCGGTCGACCCGCCAGCCGCCGCGTTTGTAGGGAGCCACGTCGAAGTGACGCAGCGCCATGTTCTCGGCCACGCTCATGCCGGCGATGCAGGCATTGCGCAGCGGTTCTTCCGGCAGCGCGAAGACACGCAGGCGCCGCATCTGCTCACGGGTGGCGCGATAGGGCGCACCGTCCACATGGATCTCGCCCAGCAGGTGAGGCCGCTGGCCCAGCAGGGCTTCCACCAGTTCCTTCTGGCCGTTGCCGGAGATGCCGGCCAGGCCAACAATTTCCCCACGCTTCACTTGCAGCGACAGCGCCCGCACGGCAGCCACGCCGCGATCGTTGTTGACCGTCAGATTCTTCACATCGAGCCCGACGCCCGCGTCCGCTGGCACTTTCTCCCGCGCCACCGTAGCCTGCTCGGCGCGGGCATGACCCATCATCCAGTGCGCCAGTGCATCCGGCGTGGTCTGCGCAACCTGGGCGCTGCCGACCAGGCGGCCCTTGCGCAACACGGTGACGTCGTCGGCATAGGCGCTCACTTCGTGGAACTTGTGGGTAATCATCAGCACCGTCAGTTCCTGCTGGCGCGTCAGGGCGTGCATGAGTCCCAGCACCTCGTCGGCTTCCTGCGGGGTGAGCACCGAGGTCGGCTCGTCCAGGATCAGGAAGCGGCGGCGCAGATAGAGTTGCTTCAAGATTTCCAGCTTCTGCTTTTCGCCGGCGGAGAGGCTGCTGACCACCCGTTCCGGGGCCAGCTTGAAGGGCATGCGCGCCATGAATTCTTCCAGCGCCGCGCGCTCGCTGCCCCAGCGGATGCGCCAGGGCAGGTCGCCGCGCGCCAGCAGCAGGTTCTCGGCCACCGTCAAACTGGGCGCCAGCGTGAAGTGCTGGTAGACCATGCCAATGCCGAGCTGGTTGGGCACGCGTGCACTGTGGATCTCCACCTCGCGGCGATCGGCCACGATGCTGCCCTGGTCCAGCGGGCTATAGCCGACCAGTCCCTTGACCAGCGTGCTCTTGCCCGCACCGTTCTCGCCCAGCAGCGCATGGATGGTGCCGGCGCGGATCTTCAGCGATACCTCGTCGAGCGCGCGAAAGCTGCCGAAGGATTTGCCCGCATTGATGATCTCCAGCTCCAGGGCGTGCATGTCAGGCCCCGATCACATCGATCAGTGCGGACGAATCGGAGACCGCGCCGAACACGCCACCCTGCATCTTGATCATGGACAGCGCCGCCAGATGGTTGTTGTAGTCGGTCGCGCCGCAGCAGTCCGCCAGCATCACGCACTCGAAGCCACGGTCATTGGCCTCGCGCATGGTGGTGTGGACACAGACATCGGTGGTGATGCCGGTCAGCACGATGTTGCGGATGCCGCGCGTGTGCAAAATCATCTCCAGGTCGGTCGCGCAGAAGGAACCCTTGCCGGGTTTGTCGATGATGATCTCGCCCTCGATGGGCGCCAGTTCCGCAATGATTTCCCAGCCCGGTTCGCCGCGCACCAGGATGCGGCCACACGGACCGGCGTCACCGATGCCCACGCCATTGGTGCCGATCTGGCGCGAGCGCCAGCGCTTGTTGGCGGGCAGGTCGGAGAGGTCGGGCCGATGGCCTTCGCGGGTGTGGATGATGGTGTAGCCCCCGGCGCGCATGGCAGCCAGCACTTTCTTGATCGGTTCGATGGGGGCGCGCGTGAGCGAGAGGTCGTAGCCCATCTTGTCCACGTAACCGCCGATGCCGCAGAAGTCGGTCTGCATGTCGATGACGATGAGCGCGGTATTGGCCGGGCTCAGGGCGCCGTCGTAGGGCCAGGGATAGGGTTCGGCCTGGATGTAGCGTTCGGACATGGTTTCTCCTTGGGGATCGTGGATTTATCGGGTCAGGCTCAACTCGCCCGGCGCGCTCGACAGCGTGCGGTCGGGACGGCAGGTGATGATCATGATCAAGAGCGTGAGCGCATAGGGGGCCGCGTTGAAGAGGTAATAGCCGGAGGTCACGCCCACCGCCTGCAAGGCCGGTCCCAGTGCACCGGCGGCGCCGAACAGCAGTGCGGCCAGCAGGCAGCGCCACGGTTGCCAGCGCGCGAAGATCACCAGGGCCACGGCCATCAAGCCCTGGCCGCTGGAGAGTCCCTCGTTCCAGCTGCCGGGGTAGTAGAGCGACAGGTAGGCGCCGCCGACGGCGGCCAGGAAGCCGCCTGCTGCGGTCGCGGCAATGCGCGTAGCGGTGAGCCGGTAACCGAGGGCGCGGGCGGTCTCGGCATGATCGCCCACCAGCCGCAAGGCCAGTCCCCAGCGCGTGGCCGACAGGCCCCATTGCAGCACCAGGGCCAGGAGCACGCCGACGAAGAACAGCGCATTGATTTGCAAGGCGTGATGCAGGCGCGCATTGCTGCTCCAGGCACCGAGATCGATGGCCGGCAGCATCGGCGCCTGCGGCTGGATGAAGGGCTTGCCGAGGAAGAAGGCCAGGCCGGTACCCAGCAGCATCAGCGCGATGCCGAAGGCGATGTCGTTGACGCGCGGCAGCGAACATACCACGCCATGCAGCATGCCCAGCAACAGCCCCGCGCAGCCGGCCGCCAGCACGCCCAGCCAGGCCGAGCCGCTGTAGAAGGAGGCGGCGTAACCGGTCATGGCGCCGCAGACCAGGATGCCTTCCAGCCCCAGGTTCACGCGCCCGCCTTTTTCGGTCAGGCACTCGCCCAGGCTGACGAAGAGAAAGGGCGTACCGACCCGGATCGCACCGGCGAACAGCGCCAGCAGCAGGGTGGTGAGATCGATGTCATACATGGCCGGCCTCCGTGGCGGGAATGGCGTGCGCCTGTTGCTGCCAGCGCAGCTTGAGCGCCGACAGACGCCCGGTGATGGCTTCCCAGGCCAGCAGGTTGGAGAACAGCAGGCCCTGCAGCACCAGAGTGGTTGCGTCGGGCAGGTCCAGGCGCCGTTGCAGCAGGCTGCCGCTGGCCTCCACGCCGCCGATGACGATGGCGCAGACGATGATGGCCAGCGGATTCTGGCGCGCCGCAAAGGCCACCAGGATGCCCGAGAACCCGTAACCGGCCAGCAGCGCACTGGTGGCGCTGCCCTGCACGGCGCTGACTTCGAACATGCCCGCCAGTCCCGCCGCTGCGCCCCCCAGGGCACACGCGGTGAGTATGAGCCGATTGACCGGCAGGCCGACCAGCCGCGCGGTGCGGATATTGCCGCCGACCACTCCCATGGCGAAGCCGGCCACGCTGTGGCGCAGGAAAATCCACGCCGCCAGACAGGCCAGTGCGCCCCAGGCCAGGCCCCAGTGCACGTCCAGTCCGGGCAGGGAGCCTACCAGATAAGCGTCCGGCAGGGGCAGGGTCGAGGGTTTGTTGAGACTGGCCGGGTCGCGCAGCGGGCCTTCCACCAGATGCTTGAAGATCGCCACGGCGAGATAGGAGAGCAGCAGGCTGGAGATGGTCTCGTTGACCCCGCGCCACTGGCGCAGCCCGCCGCACAGTGCGATCCACAGCCCACCGGCCAGCATCGCGGCCAGCGCCATGGCCACCAGCATCACCAGCGAAGGCAGGACCGGCAGCCACTGCGGCATCACCGCCGCCGCCAGCCCGCCCAGCGCCAGCGCGCCTTCCCCGCCGATGACGATGAGCCCGACGCGCGCCGGCAAGGCCACGCAGAGCGCCGTCAACAGCAGCGGGGCGGCGCGCTGCAAGGTGTTCTGCCAGGCGAACATCGTGCCGAATGCACCCTGGAAGATCAGCAGGCAGGCCTGGCCCGCCGGCTTGCCCTGCACCAGCAGGAACAGCACGAACAAGAGCAGCGTACCGGCCAGTGCGCACAGTGTGGGCAAGGCCGGTGCGGCACCATTGAGCAGGGCCGAACGCAGGCGCAGCAAGGGCGGGCTGGCGGCAGCGGCCACGCCGGGAGCGGGGAGGGAAGTCATGAGGCCATCCTGCAGCTTGGATCAGACCTGGCCGACCACACCGGCCACCAGGTAATTCATCTTCTCCAGCACGACGTCGGTCTGGACTTGCGTGGTGCCGGCCGGGATCACGGTATTGCCCTTGTTGTCCTTGATCGGGCCCTTGAAGATCTGGAACTTGCCGGCCAGCATCTGCGCCTTGATTTCGTCGGCCTTCTTCTTCGCTGCTGCGCTCACGGCGGCACCGTAGGGCGACATCCTGACGAAGTTGTCCTTCAGGCCGCCACGCAGGAAGTTGATCATCGGCTTGCCTTCCAGCGTGGCCTTGACGATCTCGGTATAGGGCGTGGCCCAGTTCCACTCGGCGCCGGTCAGGTAGCCCTTGGGGGCCAGCGCAGCCTGGCTGGCGTGATAGCCGGTGGTCATGACGCCGCGCTTTTCTGCGGTCTCCACGATCACCTTGGGGCCATCGACGTGGCAGGTGATGACATCGCAACCCTGGTCGATGAGGCTGTTGGCGGCCTCGGCTTCCTTGACCGGCAGCGACCAGTCCCCGGTGAAGATGACGTGGCAGGTAATGGACGGGTCGACCGACTGCGCCCCCAGAGTAAAGGCATTGATGTTGCGCAGCACCTGCGGAATCGGCTTGGCGGCGATGAAGGCCAGCTTCTTGCTCTTGCTCATGTGGCCGGCCACCACGCCCGAGAGGTATTCGCACTCTTCGATGTAGCCGAAGAAGCTGCCCACGTTCATGGGGTGCTTGCCGGCGGTCCACAGGCCGCCACAGTGGGCGATGCGCACCTTGGGATATTTCTCGGCGATCTTGAGCACGTGCGGATCGAAGTAGCCGAAGGAGGTGGCGAAGAGCAGGGTGGCGCCATCCTGCTGGATCATGGCTTCCATGGTCTTTTGCACGGCCACGGTCTCGGGCACTTTTTCTTCCTCGACCACCTTGATGCCGGGCATTTTCTTGATGATGGCCGCGGCCTGCGCATGCGACTGGTTGTAGCCGAAGTCATCGCGCGCGCCGACATAGATGAAGCCCACGGTCAAGGGACTGGCAGCCATCAGCTCCAGCGGGAAGGCAGCGCCCAGGGCGGCGGCTCCGGACAGTTTCAGAAAATCGCGGCGGTTTTTCATGTTGTTGCGCTCCAATGAGAACGTGGATGGTGGGGGTGGATCACTGATTCGGTACGACTCAGGACAGCGCCAGCGAACCCGGTGCCTGCATGCGCGCCGGCTTGCGCACTTCGCGCTGGAAGATTTCCATGGACAGCTTCTTGGCGGCGATGAAGCCCGGCTGCGACAGCGTTTCCACCGTGCGCGGCCGTGGGTCCTGGTAATGCAGAATGTCTGCCACTGCCGTGGGACGCTTGGTCAACAGCAGGATCTGGTCGGCCAGGTAGACCGCTTCCTCCAGGTCGTGCGATACCAGCACCATGGTGGTGCCGGTCTGCAGGAACACCTGTTGCAGCTTTTCACGGATGAAGAGGGTCATCTCGAAGTCCAGCGCCGAGAAGGGTTCATCCAGGAACAGCACCTCCGGCCCCGGCGCCAGGGCGCGCATGATGGAAGCGGTCTGCTGCTGGCCACCCGAGAGTTCGTAGGGATAGCGCATCAGGTCGAACTTCACGTCGAAGGACGCCACCAGTTCATCGACCCGATGCCTGATCTCGGCCTTGGACTTGCCTTCCAGCTTCAAGGGATAGGCGATGTTGTCGATGGTGCGCAGCCACGGGAACATGGCATCGCGGTAGTTCTGGAACACGTAGCCGATCTTGGTCTGCGCCAGCGATTTGCCGTCAAACAGAATCTGTCCGGCGTCAATCGGAATCAGGCCGGCGATCATGTTGATGAGCGTGGACTTGCCGCAGCCATTGGGGCCGAAGATGGAAACGATCTGGTGCTTGGGGATATCCAGGTCGAAGTTTTCATACAGCGGCCAGCCGGCGAAATGCTTGGTCAGGCCGCGAATGGTGATGTGGGTGCCTGGCGGCCCGGGAACGAAGGGCGTTTCCGGGGGCAGGTCGATTTTGGGGCTGATCACGACACTCATCTTCCGCTCCAGTGCACGATGCGTTTTTCAATGACGATGAAGACCACGTTCAGGGCATAGCCCAGCGCGCCCGCCGACAGGATGGCGGCGTACATCTCGCGTACGTTCAATACCTGCTGGGTATCGATGATGCGGTGGCCCAGGCCGTTCTCGGAACCGATGAACATCTCTGCCACGATCACGATCACCAGCGCCATCGAGACCGCGCTGCGCAGCCCCACGAAGCTGGCCTGCAGACTTTCCCAGATCAGCACGTCGCAAAAGATGCGCCAGCGCGAGGCCCCCATCACCTTGGCCGCCATCACCCGCTGCTTGCGCGCATTGAGCACGCCATAGGCACTGTTGAAGAGCACGATCAGGAAGGCGCCGAAGGCGGCGATGGCGACCTTGTTGATGTCGGACACCCCGAAGATCAGCAGGAACAGCGGGATCAGCGCGGAGGAGGGCGTGGAACGGAAGAAGTCGATCAGGAATTCCACGCTGCGATAGGCGCGCTCGTTGCTGCCCAGCAGGACGCCCATGGGCAGGCCCAGCACGGCGGCAATGGCAAAGGCTTCCAGCGTGCGGATCACGGTCACCGTGAAATCCAGCAGCAGCGATCCCCCGGCCAGGCCCTTGAACATGGCCATGAGAGTGGCTTCCGGCGGCGGCAGCAGGATGGCCTTGATCCAGCCGGCCCGCACCACCAGGTCCCACACCACGAACAAGGCTACGGGACCGACCAGGGGTAGCAGACGGCCCAGCGCCGCCCGCTTGCGCGGCCGGGTCGCCGGCGGCGCCGTGGTCGAGGTAGCGGAAGGCTTGGGCGCCACGGTCACGGCAGGAGCGATGGTCTCGTTCATGATGCGCTCAACCCTTGTAGATCAGGTTGTCGACCACGATGCGTTGCGAGAACACGCCCTTCTCGACGAACAGGTCGTAGAACTTCTGGAAGTAGGCGATATCGCTGGGCTTGAATTCGTTGTAGAGCATGTAGGCCGCCAGCGGGACTTCATTGGTCAGCGAACCCTCGATGGCGGTATAGCCCTTCAGGTAGGCGCGCGCCTGGTCCGGTTGCTTGCGCACCAGCTCGATGCCGCGGGCATAGGCGGCGATGTACTTGCGCGTGAGTTCCGGATTCTTCTTGATGAATTCGGTGGTCAGCGCGGCGGCGCCACCATGCCAGGGCGCCATCGGATCACCGAGGATGTACTTGGCGATGACCCCTGCCTCCAGCACGCGGGTGGTGTTGTTCATGCGGCCTACGGTGCCGGTCGGTTCCAGCGTGTAGGCGGCATCGACCTGGCCGGCCGCCAGCGAGGCCACGTGCTGGCCGATGGGCAATTCCACTACCGTGGCACCGGTGGCGCCGGCGCGTTCCAGCACGGTCTTGGCCAGCGTGACGTTCTGGATGCCGGGACCGGAGGCGACCTTCTTGCCCTTGAGTTCGGCGATCGATTTGACGGTGCTGTCCTTGGGCACCAGGAATTCATCGAGCACGTACTTGGCGTTGCTGGGATTGGTGGCGAAGATCTTGAACAGACCCGGCTGCGCGATCTCGCCGATGGCCAGGTTGCCGGCACCGGTACCATTGGCCGAGCCATCGGCGCGGCCGGCCAGCATGGCTTCCATCACTTGCTGGGCGCCGGCGAACTTGATCGCTTGCACTTCCAGCCCGGCCTGCTTGAAGTAACCTGCTTCCACTGCGGCATAGAAGGGCAGGCCGGCGGCCACCGGCCAGTAGCCGATGCGGATGGGGACGGTCTGCGCCCGCAGGATGGCCGGGGCGCCCGCGATGGCGGCGGTGGCGGCGACGGCACCGGCTTTGGCGATGAAGTCGCGGCGGGTGGTATCGTGGATTGCGGCGGGGGACTTCTTTTTCATGAGCAGCTCCGTGGTGAGGGTGTCAGTTCAAGGAATGGAGGTAGGGGACCCAGCCGCCGTGGTGGGTGATGTCGGTGGCGTCGGCAATGCCGGCCGGCTCGCAGATGAAGCCCTTGACGCTGCTGCCATCGGCCAGCTCCACCGTACCGATGCCCAGCGGCGCCGGGATGGCGGCGACGAAACCGCCGAACTGGCGCAGCGGCATTTCCCACACTTCCACCGCGATGGCGGCGCCGTCGCCTTCGGTGCGGGCCAGGCCCGGCTTGGGTGGCGTGGTACCCGCCAGGGCGTAAAGACGATAGTGGGCAGCGGTGCGGGTGACGGCCACGCGGCGCGCACCGGCTTCCAGCAATTGCCAGTTCAGCGGTTGGCCGGCCAGGTGGGCGCCCACCACGCAGACCTTGATGGTGCTTTCATTGAAGGGCAGCGGGGCGGCGGCAATCGCGTCGGCTTGCGCCGCGCCGCCCAGTTGCTGCTGCAGGCGTGCGCCGGCTTCGGCCAGCAGATGATCGGCACCGGCCGGCCCGATCAGGGTGACCCCGGCGGGCAGACCATCACGGCGCCACACGGCGGGGATGGCCAGGGCCGACATGTCCATCAAATTGACGAAGTTGGTGTAATGGCCCAACTGCGCATTGCGCACCACCGGATCGGCCTCGACGTCGGCGATGGTGGGGAAGGTGGTGGTGGTCGGCACCAACATCAGGTCGCTGCCTTCGAGCAGGTTTTCGGCCTGGCGGCGCAGGTCGGCCAGGCGGTATTGAGCGTTGAAGCTGTCTACGGCGTCGTAGTCGTCGGCCTGGGCGGTGATCTGGCCTACCACCGGGTGGATGGCGTCCCGGTGCTCCTGGAAGAAGTCGCCCAGGGCTGCACGGCGCTCGGCCACCCAGGGGCCCTGGTACAGCAGTTCTGCGGCGGCACTGAAGGGGGCGAACGGAATTTTCGCCAGGCTCACGCCGGGCAGGGCGGCGATCTGCGCCAGGCTGCGCTCCCAGGCTTCCTGGGCGAGGCTGTCGCCAAAGAATTCGCAGTGATCGGGGATGGCGATGCGATAACCCCGGCGCTTCACGCCCAGCATGGTGGGGCGGCGCGAATAGCCATCCTCGGCATCGAAGCCGGAAGCGCTGTGCAGTACGCGCCAGGCATCGGCCACGTCGTGGGCGAAGATGGAGATGCAATCCAGGGTGCGGCAGGCCGGCACCAGGCCGCGTGCGCTGATGAGGCCCTTGGTGGGTTTCAGGCCCACCAGATGATTGAAGGCGGCGGGGACGCGGCCCGAGCCGGCGGTGTCGGTGCCCAGCGAAAACATGACCTGCCCCAGGGCCACGGCCACCGCTGAACCCGAACTGGAGCCGCCGGAGACATATTCCGGCTTGATGGCGTTGCGCACCGCGCCGTAGGGGGAGCGCACGCCGACCAGGCCGGTGGCGAACTGGTCCAGGTTGGTCTTGCCCACCAGCAGTGCTCCAGCGGCTTGCAGGCGTTGCACCACGGTGGCGCTTTCGCTGGCCAGCCGGCCGAATTCGGGACAGGCCCCGGTGGTGACCATCTCGGCCACGTCGATGTTGTCCTTCACGGCGAAGGGGATGCCGAACAGCGGCATGCTCTCCAGCACCGCTTCGCCCTTGATCTGCAACATCAGGTCCAGTGCTGCGGCTTGTTGTTTCAGTTGCTTGGACGGCACCCGGCTGATCCAGACTTCATCGCGCCCGCTGCTGTCGATACGCGCCAGCAGTTCGGCTACCACCTTGCCAGGCGTGCTGCGGCCTTCCCGGTAGGCCGCCAGGGTGGCGGCGATGGTGGTCGGAGCGGCTTCGGGGGCGGCTTGCTGCAGGGCGTGGGTAGTGGTCATGGTGGATATTCAAACTTGAATACAAGATTGAATATCTTTAAGCAGGAGGCGTGCCAGCTGGTCCGTCAAGCGGCTGGAAAACGGCAAAAGGCTTCACCACGCGGGTTTGCGAGGTGAAGTGCTGGAAGGCAAGTTGCGCGAGGGTAAATGAAGAGTTTTGTCAGCGAGACAAAATGGGGAGGCGTGCGCCGAATTTGGACGTCCGTCGTGGTGGGCTGCACGGGAATCAGGCAGGCCACCGGGAATTTACCTGGATGAAGCTTTCTTCAAAGCTCCCCCCACACCGCATTCAAGGCCGCCAATGCCGCCAGCCCGGCGGTCTCGGTACGCAGCACGCGGCTGCCCATGGACAGCATCAGCGCACCCTGGGCGCAGGCCAGGTCTTCCTCTTCCTCGCTGAAACCGCCTTCGGGGCCGACGATGACCGTCACGGCCTGCGGCGGATGATGGCGCGCCCAGCCCGACAGCGGCTCGGTGCCGCGCGGGGAGAGCAGGATACGGCGGTGCAGGTCGCTCTGGGCGATCCAGCGCTTGAAGTCGGTCACCTCGCCCAGCTGTGGCAGACGATTGCGACCACATTGCTCGGCGGCAGCATGCACGATGCCTTGCCAGTGCGCCTGCTTCTTTTCGGCGCGTTCGCCCGACAGGCGCACCACGCAGCGCTGCGCGGCCAGCGGCTGGAGGGCGGTGGCGCCCAGTTCCACGGCTTTCTCGACGATCCAGTCCATCTTCGACCCTTCCGGCAGGGCCTGGGCCAAAGTCAGCGCATAGGGCAGTTCGGCTTCGCGCGGAGAAAAAGTCTTCACTTCGGCGTGGGCGCGCTTCTTCTCAATGGCGCTCAGACTGGCGGTGTACTCGCCGCCTTCGCCATTGAACAGGGTCACCGTATCGCCGGGTTGCAGGCGCAACACCTGGATGTGATGGGCAATCTGCTCGGGCAGGACCAGGGCCGAGCCAATGCCGAGGGGGTGCGGGAAGTAAAAGCGGGGCATGGGGCAGGGTCCTGGGCGAAGAAGATCAAAAAGACATGAAAAAAGTTGTCAGTCCGGTTACGGGCTGGTCCCGAATTTTAATCCCCCCGGCGCACTCTGGTAAAATACGGCCCCGCGCTGCACTTGGCCTTCCGGGGCGGCGCTTTGGCTACAAAACCCGATTGGTGCGCCTGACAGCGCCTCCCGCACAGCAAACTCAGACCTCGACATGATTTCCACTCTCCCCACCGACAAGATGGCCAACGCGATCCGCGCGCTGGCGATGGATGCAGTTCAAAAAGCCAATTCCGGGCACCCGGGCATGCCGATGGGGATGGCCGAAATCGCAGTGGCCCTGTGGGCCAAGCACTATCGTCACAACCCGTCCAACCCGCACTGGGCCAACCGTGACCGCTTCGTGCTCTCCAACGGCCACGGCTCCATGCTGCAGTACGCGCTGCTGCACCTGACCGGCTACGACCTGTCGATGGAGGACATCAAGTCCTTCCGCCAGCTGCATTCCAAGACCGCCGGCCACCCGGAAGTGCACATCACCCCGGGCGTGGAAACCACCACCGGTCCGCTGGGCCAGGGCATCACCAATGCGGTGGGCATGGCGCTGGCTGAAAAGCTGCTGGCCGCCGAATTCAACAAGCCCGGCCTGTCCGTGGTCGATCACTATACTTATGCTTTCGTCGGCGATGGTTGCCTGATGGAAGGCATCTCGCACGAAGCCTGCTCGCTGGCGGGTGTGCTGAACCTGTCCAAGCTGATCGTGCTGTATGACGACAACGGCATCTCCATCGATGGTCACGTCGAAGGCTGGTTCAAGGACGACACCCCGAAGCGCTTCGAAGCCTACGGCTGGAACGTCATCCCCGCTGTCGATGGCCACAACGTCGAAGCCGTCAGCGCGGCGATCCACCAGGCCAAGCTGGCCGACAAGCCGACCCTGATCTGCTGCCGCACCGTCATCGGCAAGGGTTCGCCCAACCTGGCCGGCACCGACAAGGTGCACGGCGCTGCCCTGGGTGACAAGGAAATCGCCGCCGTGCGCGAAGCGCTGGGCTGGACCTCCGCACCCTTCGAGATTCCCGCTGACGTCTACGCCGCCTGGGATGCCAAGGCCACCGGCGCCGACTTCGAAGCCAGCTGGAAGCAGACCTTCGACAGCTACGCCGCCCAATACCCGGCCGAGGCCGCCGAACTGCTGCGCCGCCTCAAGGGCGAGCTGCCGGCTGCGTTCGAATCGACCGTGACCGCCTACATCAATTCCACGCTGGAAAAGAAGGAAACCATCGCCACCCGCAAGGCCAGCCAGAACGCCATCCAGGCTTACGCGCAGGCGCTGCCGGAATTCCTGGGCGGCTCGGCCGACCTGACCGGCTCGAACCTGACCAACTGGAAGGAATCGGTGGCCGTGCGCGCCGACCAGCGCGGCAATCACATCAACTACGGTGTGCGCGAATTCGGCATGAGCGCCATCATGAACGGCATCGCCCTGCATGGCGGCTACCTGCCCTTCGGCGCGACCTTCCTGACCTTCTCCGACTACAGCCGCAATGCCCTGCGCATGGCGGCGCTGATGAAGATCCGTTCGCTGTTCGTGTTCACCCACGACTCCATCGGCCTGGGCGAAGACGGCCCGACCCACCAGTCGGTGGAACACGTCTCCAGCCTGCGCCTGATCCCCAACCTGGACAACTGGCGTCCGTGCGACACCACTGAAACCGCCGTGGCCTGGGCCGAGTCCATCAAGCGTCACGATGGCCCGAGCACCCTGATCTTCTCGCGCCAGAACCTGCCCTTCCAGGAGCGCACAGACGCCCAGGTCAAGGACATCGCCCGTGGCGGCTACGTGCTGCGCGATGCGGCCGATGCCAAGGTGATCCTGATCGCTACCGGTTCCGAAATCGAACTGGCTACCAAGGCCGCTGACGCCCTGACCGCTGAAGGCATCGCCGTGCGCGTGGTGTCGATGCCCTCGACCGACGTGTTCGACCGCCAGGACTCCGCCTACAAGGCCTCCGTGCTGACCCGCGGTGTTCCGCGCGTGGCCATCGAAGCCGGCGTGACCGCCTTCTGGCACAAGTACGTGGGCCTGGAAGGCGCCGTGGTCGGTATCGATACCTTCGGCGAATCGGCCCCGGCCGGCGTGCTGTTCAAGCACTTCGGCTTCACCGTCGAGAACGTGGTGGCCAAGGCCAAGGCAGTACTGGCTTGAGTACTGTGTCGTCCATGACGGAAGAGGTCCTGTTCCGCCGCGCCCGCAAGGCCGATGCTGCGTCGATTGCCGGTGTGCGCATCGACGCCTGGCGCGCCGCCTATCGCGGCCTGGTGCCCGACAGCTACCTGGATCACCTCAAGCCCGAGGAAAGCGTCAAGCTGTGGGAGCAGGTGCTGGAAGCGTCTTCGGACGCCGCCTGCACCTTCGTGGCCGAGAGCGGCGGTGAGATCATCGGTTTTGCTTCCGGCATGACGCTGGCCGAGTCGCGCTTCGGCTGCGATGCCGAGCTGACCGCGATCTGCGTGCTGCCCGATGAGCAGCGCAAGGGATTGGGCAAGCGCCTCTTGGCCAACGTCGCCGCCACCCTCATCAGTGCCGGTGCGACCGGCCTGATGGCCTGGGTGCTGAGCAAGAATGAAGGCGCCGGGGAATTTTTCGAGTCGCTCGGGGCCGAAAGGCTTTATGAACAAACGTTCACCTGGGATGATGGCAGTGAACTCGACGAGATCGGTTTCGTCTGGCGCAAGCTCCACTCCTGAGCGGATGAGCGCGGGACTGGATGGATTGGCAGGATGAGCAGGGCAGGCAGGGACGGCAAGAACAACTGAACAAAAAGGCCGGAAAAGAAGGATTCATGTCCGACGGGCGGCGCCGCCAGGGTGCAAGCTGTCGGGCAGGTCGCTTTCCCGACTACCGGTTTGCATTGATTTTTACTACTTGAGGAGAAGAGCATGGCAATTCGCGTAGCAATCAACGGTTATGGCCGCATCGGCCGCAATATCCTGCGCGCTCACTACGAAGGCGGCAAGAAGCACGACATCGAGATCGTCGCCATCAACGACCTGGGCGATCCGAAGACCAATGCCCACCTGACCCAGTACGACACCGCCCACGGCAAGTTCCCCGGTACCGTGACCGTGGAGGGCGACTCCATCGTCGTCAACGGCGACCGCATCAAGGTGCTGGCCCAGCGCAACCCCGCAGAGCTGCCCTGGGGCGAGCTGGGCGTGGACGTGGTGCTGGAATGCACCGGTTTCTTCACCACCAAGGAAAAGGCCAGCGCCCACATCAAGGGCGGTGCCAAGAAGGTGATCATCTCCGCTCCGGGCGGCAAGGATGTGGATGCCACCGTCGTCTTCGGCGTCAACCACGGCGTGCTGAAGGCTTCGGACACCGTGATCTCCAACGCTTCCTGCACCACCAACTGCCTGGCCCCGCTGGTGCAGCCGCTGAACGACAAGATCGGTCTGGAAAACGGCCTGATGACCACCGTCCACGCCTACACCAACGACCAGGTGCTCACCGACGTCTATCACGAAGACCTGCGCCGCGCCCGTTCGGCCACCCAGTCCATGATCCCGACCAAGACCGGCGCTGCTGCCGCCGTCGGCCTGGTGCTGCCGGAACTGAACGGCAAGCTGGACGGCTACGCCATCCGCGTGCCGACGATCAACGTGTCCATCGTCGACCTGTCCTTCGTGGCCTCGCGCGACACCAGCGTGGATGAAGTCAATGCCATCCTGAAGGCCGCTTCCGAATCCGGTCCGCTCAAGGGCATCCTGACCTACAACACCGATCCGCTGGTGTCGGTGGACTTCAACCACAACCCGGCATCGTCCAACTTCGACGCCACCCTGACCAAGGTGTCCGGCCGTCTGGTGAAGGTGTCGTCCTGGTACGACAACGAGTGGGGCTTCTCCAACCGCATGCTCGACACCACCGTCGCCCTGGCCAACGCCAAATAAGACGCGTGATCTGGCGCTCTGGCCGGGGTTCCCCGGTCGGGAGCGTCAATTTCAGGGCTGTTTCGGCTTCTTTTCCTCGTATGCAGGCCTGCTTGCCGCGGTGAAAATAGACGAATCAGCCTGCAAACGGATCAGAAGGCTGTTGCGAGCGTCGCTTGCAATGGCCTTTTGTCCATTTGCCGCCAAGGGCCGCACGGCCCGTCAACAACAAGAGCAACCGACCCAACGAGGCAACGCATGTCAGCAAGCTCATCCCAGGCTCGTCGCCTGTTGGCCAACCTGGCCCTGATTTCCGCCGTCAGCTTCTCGCTGTCCGCGTGCGACTACATCAGCAGCTTTTCCAAGCCCAAGCAGACCCCGGAAGAGGCCAAGGCCGAAGGCATTGCCCTGGGCGCCGGCTGCCGCCAGGCCGGCCAGAGCCTGGAAGACTGCTACCAGCGCAATCCCGACGCCCTGAAGGCCGGCATCTTCACCGGCTGGAAGGACATGCACGAATACATGGCCGCCAAGGGCATCCAGACCGTGGCACCGCCTGCGCCGGCGCCCGACGCCGCCAAGGATGACGCCAAGGCCAAGGATGGCAAGGACAGCAAGGACAGCAAGGACAGCAAGGACAGCGACCGCAGCAGCCGCACCCGCGACCGCGACTCCAACCGCGACAACGCCCGTTCGCGCGACCGCGAAAGCTCCTCGTCTTCGCGTGATGGCAGCAGCGATCGCCGCGCCAGCCGGGACGAGAAGACTCCGCCCAAGTACTGAGGGCAGCAACAGGCGCAGGAAAGTTGCAGTCCTGCTTGCCAGCCGGTAACATCTGATGCCCCGCGCGCCTTCGCTTGCGGGGCATTTTTCCATCAGCCGGCAGGGGGAACCGCCGGCGACCCGGATGTCCGCCAGTACCGGCCCGGCATCCGGCCAGTACAACAAGCATAACGACATGAACTCACACTCACCGCCCTTGCCTCCGGCCATGCCGGAGCACGTCCCCGAGACCGCCTTCGGCCTCTGGTTCCTGCGTACGCCGACCTGGACCCTGCACGTGCTGGAACGCGCCCTGCAGGATCTGGAGCGGCTCATTGCCGAGCGTCGCAGCAGCTATCCCGTGGTGGCCGACGTCGGGTGCGGCTGGGGCCGCTCGCTCAAGAAGCTGCACCAGCGCTTTGCTCCGCAGCGCCTGATCGCCATGGACATCGATGCCAACATGATCGCCGCAGCCCGCAGCGAGGCCGAGGCCGAGGGCCTGCGTGCCGAATTCATCCAGTGCTCCAGTTCGCGCATGCACCTGGAAGACAACAGCGTGGACCTGTTGTTCTGCCACCAGACCTTCCATCATCTGATCGATCAGGAAGAAGCCATCCGCGAGTTCTACCGCGTCCTCAAACCGGGCGGTATTCTCCTGTTCGCCGAATCGACCAGGCGTTACATCCACTCGTGGATCATCCGCCTGTTGTTCCGCCATCCGATGGAGGTGCAAAAGACCGCCGGCGAATATCTGGCCCTGGTGCGCAGCGCCGGGTTCGAGGTGGCGCCGCAGGCGATCTCCTATCCCTACCTGTGGTGGAGCCGCGAAGACCTGGGGCTGCTGGAGCGTGTCTTTGGCATCAAGCCCAAGGCGGATCGGGAAGAAACCCTGATCAACCTGGTGGCGGTCAAGCCAATGAATTAAAAGAGGTCATACAGGATGTCACGCAGGTGAAGTCAAAGGAAAAAACGGGAGGCACCGCAAGGCGCCTCCCGTTTTTTTCTTCACCGCGCCTTGGAGGCGTCAACCGAAAACCTGCTGCCAGAGCCGGATCACGCAAGCCCGTTCATGTTCCACCCGGATCGCATCGATGTGGGCGCGCTCCGAGCCCTGCAGGCGGATCTGGTGCTGCAGCTTGCGGAAGAGCCGATAGGCATTGGCCGCTTCGGCCGCCAGCAGGCCATCGATCAGGCCCAGCTGGGCCGCCAGTTTCAACAGCGCGATGTTGCCGATGTCGCCGGTGAGCTGCGGATGGTCGCAGGCATGGCGCAATACCAAATACTGCACCATGAACTCGATGTCGATCATGCCGCCTTCATCGTGCTTGAGATCAAACATCATGCTGCGGTTGGGATGGGCTTCGCGCATGCGGCGGCGCATGGACAGCACTTCCTCTTCCAGCTTGTTCACATCGCGCGGCTGGCGCAGCACGCGTTCGCGCAGCGCCTCGAAGCGCTCGCCGATGGCCGCATCGCCCGCACAGAAGCGCGCCCGCGTCAGGGCCTGATGCTCCCAGATCCAGGCGGCATTCAACTGGTATTTCTCGAAGGAGGACAGCGGCGACACCAGCAAGCCGCTGGCGCCATCCGGGCGCAGGGCGATGTCGATGTCGAACAGGGTACCGGCCGGGGTGTGGCTGGTCATCCAGGTGATGAAGCGCTGGGCCAGCTTGGCATACAGCGCCGGTGCTTCCTGGTCGTCATCGTCGTAGAGGAAGACCACGTCCAGGTCCGAGGCATAACCCAGTTCCTTGCCCCCCAGCTTGCCGTAGGCAATCACGGCAAAGCGGGGGACTTCGACGTGGCGCTGGGCGATGGTCTGCCAGATCGCTTCGAGAGTGACCTGCACCAGCACGTCGGCCAGGGCCGAGAGTTCATCGGCCAGCTTTTCCACCGACAGATCACCCTCCAGATCCTGCGCCAGCAGGCGGAACAGTTCGGCGTGATGCAGCTCGCGCAGGATGTCGAGCTGGCGTTCGGTATCGCCCTCGGCACTGGCCAGTTGACGGCGGCAGGTGTCGGCAAAGGCGTTCCAGTCGGAGGCGGCCTTGAGGTTGCGGTCGTCCAGCAGTTCGTCCAGCAGCAGCGGGTGGCGCGTGAGGTAAGTCGCAGCCCAGCCGCTGGCCCCGATCATGCGCACCAGCCGCTGCAGGGCGTAGGGATATTCGGTGAGCAGGGCCAGGTAGGCCGCGCGCCGGGCGATCGCTTCGAGAAAATCGAGCAGGCGGCCCAGCGCGGGCAACTGGTCGTAATGCAAGGCGGCCAGCAGCGGCAGACAGTTGTTGATGACGGTGTTGAGCCGGTTGCGGCTGGCCTCGGGCAGGCTCTGCATGCGCGGCGACTGCCAGGTCAGATGCAGGCGACGCGCGCCGTTGTCGATATCTTCCTCGGGAAAACCCACCAGGCGCAGGGCCTCGGTGAGCCCTTCGAGATTGTCGTTCTCGCTCACGGCCACCGTGGGGCCTTCGCTTTCGCCCTCGGATTGCTTGTCGGCGAAGATGGCATCGAACTGCGCGGCCACGATGGCGCGCTGGCGCTCCAGTTCCTGCAGCAGCGCCGGGCTGTCGGCGTAGCCCATCATGTTGGCCACCAGCAGCAGGTCGTCGGGATTGACGGGCAGGGTGTGGGTCTGCGCATCTTCCAGATACTGCAGGCGGTGCTCCAGGTCACGCAGGAAGGTATAAGCCTCCAGCAACTGGTCCACTACCTCGGGCGCCAGCAGTTCCTTGGTGGCCAGGGTGCGCAGGGTGGTGCGGGTGGAGCGGTCGCGCAGCTCGGGGTCGCGTCCGCCCCGGATCAGCTGGAACACCTGGCTGGTGAACTCGATCTCGCGGATGCCGCCGCGTCCCAGCTTGACGTTGTTGCTGCGGTCGGGATGCAGGGCTTCCTGGCGCTTGACCTCGGCGCGGATCTGGCCGTGCATGGAGCGCAGGGCATCGATGGAGCCAAAGTCCAGATAGCGGCGGAAGATGAAGGGCCGGCTGATCGCTTCCAGGGCAGCGATGTCTTCTTCGGTACCGGTCAGGGCGCGGGCCTTGGTCCAGGCATAGCGTTCCCATTCGCGGCCCTGGCGCACCAGGTATTCCTCGACCATGTTGAAGCTGGCTACCAGCGGGCCGGAGTTGCCGTTGGGGCGCAGCGCCATGTCGACGCGGAAGGTGAAGCCGTCTGCGGTGATCTCGGCCAGGGCGCCGATGAGCTTCTTGCCCAGGCGCACGAAGAATTCATGGTTCGAGAGCGACTTCTGGCCGGCCTCGGCGCGGGTGTCGCCATCTTCCGGATAGACGAAGATGAGGTCGATGTCGGAAGAAACATTCAGTTCCCCGCCACCCAGCTTGCCCATGCCCAGCACGATCATTTCCTGCGGGCGTCCTGATTCTTCACCGACCGGGATGCCATATAGCGCGATTTGTTCCTGCATCAGGGCCGCCAGATGGGTCTGCACGGCGAAATCGGCAAAACCGGTCATGGTGGCCACCACTTCGGCCAGGTCGGCGCGGCCATCCAGATCGCGCGTGATGAGGCTGCAGATGATCAGGTTGCGCAGACGTCGCATGGCCGCCGGCAGGGCGAGGCCGGCCTCGAGGTCGGCCGCCAGGCGTTGCTGCATGGCGGCACGGTCCATGGGCTGCGCCGCCGTCTGCGCAACCAGGGCCGGGCGGGCCGGATCGGCCAGAGTCCAGCGGGTGTAGTAGCGGGAAGTGGAGGCGTCGACCAGAGAGAGAGGATGAACAGACATAAGAGACCGCAAAGCTCCACGACAAGGTGTAAAAGGAGGAAAACCGCTGCCCCTCCCGCTTCAGAGCGGGCGGGCCCGTGCCGACAATGCAGGCAGGGCGGATCGCCCGCGTGTGATGCGTGTCCGGCGGGATTGACGCAGACTGCGCACTGACGATCTGCTGGAAGAGCAGCCAATCAAGCGATTCTAGCCTTCCTTTTTAAACTTATCGGCGTTTTTGCCCCTCATAGTCCCATTGTCACGATGGCATGGGCCGGTTTTCCATGCGATCATGCTGCCTGCCCGATTCCATTCATTTGCCGAGCCGCCTTGCAACCTGATGTCCCAAGAACAACATAACGCCACACCCAAGCCTGGCCGCTGGGCGCTGTGCTGGCGATTTGCGCGGGGCAGCTATCGGCGCCTGAACCGGGCCACCCACCACGTCCTGGGCTTCACCCTCAAGCTGCTGCTGGCAGCCTATTTCGTCTTTTGCGCGCTGTTCCTGGTGCTGCGCTATGCGGTGCTGCCCGAGATCGGCCACTACAAGTCGCGTATCGAGGCGCTGGTCTCGCACGAGATCGGTCGTGCGGTCAGCATCGATGTCATCGAGGCCTCCTGGAGCGGCCTGCGTCCGCAGCTCTCCCTGACCAATCTCACCGTCCATGACCAGCAGGGCGAACCGGCCCTGAGCCTGCCGCGCGTGTCTACCACGCTGTCCTGGAGCAGCGTCCTGGTGGCCTCCCTGCGACTGGAGAACCTCAGCATCGAAGGGGCCGACCTGGCCATCCGGCGCGATGCCGCCGGCAAGTTTTACGTGGCCGGTATTCCGGTGCCGGCCGGCGGCGACGGCAGCAGCCTGGACTGGTTGCTGTCCCAGCGCGAAATCGTGATCCGTCACAGCAAGCTGCGCTGGAATGATGAATTGCGCCGTGCCCCGGAACTGGTGCTGGAAGACGTCAACCTGGTACTGCACAACCGCTGGCTGCGTCATCGTCTGTCGTTGCGCGCCATCCCGCCGCAGGACATGGCTGCCCCTCTGGATGTGCGGGCCGACTTCAGTCATCCGGCCTTCGGACGCAGTTCCGACATCGCGCGCTGGAAGGGCGTGCTGTATGCGGATCTGCGCAATACCGACCTGTCGGTCTGGCGCGCCTGGTTCGATTACCCGATCGCCATCAACAGCGGTCGCGGTTCGGTGCGGGCCTGGCTGACCCTGGACCATGCCAAGGTGGCCAACTTCACCGCCGACCTCGGCCTGACCGACTTCAATGCCCGCCTGTCGCGCCAGCTGGAGCCGCTTTCGCTCAAGCGTGTCAATGGCCGCATCTCCGCCAGCGAAACGCTGGGCCCCAATCTGGAGGATGGCGTACCGACCTTCGGCGCCAATGGACACCAGGTCACGCTGACCGATTTCTCCATCGAAACGCCGGACGGCTTCGTCCTGCCGCCGACCTCGATTGCCGAGAGCTATGAACCGGCCACTGCGCTCAAGGCCGAGCGCACCAGCCTCAAGGCTACCTACCTGAATCTGCAGACCTTGTCGCAACTGGCCGCCCGCCTGCCGCTGGCGCCCTCCCAGCGCAAGTTGCTGGATGACCTGGCGCCACGCGGGGAGCTGCATGACTTCACCGTGCAATGGCAGGGCAGCTATCCCGAGTTGAGTTCCTATCGTGTCAATGGTCGCTTCCAGGGGCTGGGCCTGAAGGGCTTGCCGGCCCATGTCGAGCCGCGCAGGAACGGCGTCCAGCCGGCGCGCGCGCAGTGGGCCGCGTTCCCCGGCTTCAGCAACCTCTCCGGCGAGATTGACGCCAGCGAGAAGGGCGGATCCGTCAAGGTCGATGCGCGGCAACTGGCGGTGGAGCTGCCCACCGATCTGTTCCGCGAGTCCAGCCTGCCCTTTGACAGCCTCAAGCTGCAGGCGCGCTGGCAATACCTGAAGGACCAGACCCTGCAGGTGGACCTGGACCAGATGCAGTTTGCCCAGCCGGGCGTGGCCGGCAGTCTCAGTGGTCAGCACCTGCTACCGTTGCAGGGTGGTTCGCTCGGCAGCGTCGACCTGCACGGCGAGCTGACCAGCTTCGATGTGAAGGCGATTCGCCGCTATCTCCCGCAACACCTGAGCGAACCGCTGCATCGCTGGCTTACCGAGGGTTTGCTGGCCGGCAATCTCAAGGACGTACGGTTCAAGCTCAAGGGCGCGCTGGCCGATTTCCCCTTCCAGACCACCAAGCCGGGCGAGCAGCCCAAGGGCGTGTTCCAGCTCGCGGGTGATTTCGACGGCCTCAAGCTGAACTACACGCCCGGTCATGTCGGTCGCGACGGCAAGGAACCCGAATGGCCCTTGCTGGAGGAGGGGCGGGGACACATCAGCATCGACCGTACACGACTGGAGATCAAGGCTGAGGGTGCCCGCACCCTGGGCGCGCGGCTGGGCCCGGTCAGCGCGCGCGTGGCCGATGTCGAATCGCATGATGCCGTGCTGGAAATCGACGGCGTGGCCAACGGCCCCATGCCGGCCTTCCTGCAATACGTCAACCAGAGCCCGGTGGCACGCTGGACCGGCAACGTCATGGAGCACACCACGGCCAGTGGTGAAGCGCGGCTGGACCTGAAGTTCCAGATGCCGCTCAATCACGCCATCGAGACCCGTGCCCAGGGCGTCTTCCATTTCGCCAACAACGATGTGGACCTGCTGCCTGAACTGCCGCCCATCTATCGCACCAGTGGCAAGGTCGAGTTCAACGAAAGCGGTTTTTCGCTCAATGGCGTGCACGGGCAATTCCTGGGCGACAATCTGGCCATCAGCGGCGGCACGCAGAAGGATGGCAGTAGCCAGGTACGCCTGGACGGCGCCATCAACATCGAGAATCTGCGCAAGCAATACCCCGATCCTTCGCTGCAGCGCCTGCTGGCGCGCTTCTCCGGTGGCACGCGTTACACCGCGACGGTGGCGGTGCGTGCGGGGCAGCCGGAGGTCACGGTCGAGTCGAACCTGGCCGGCCTGGGCGCGGACTTGCCGGTGCCGCTGCGCAAGGGGGTGCAGGACAGCCTGCCGATGCGCTTCGATCTGCTGCCGCTGGCCTCTTCCGATCCACTGATCGAACGCGAGGAAATGCGCGTGGCGCTGGGTCCTCATGTGGCCTCGCGCTATGTACGCGAGCGCGTGGCCGGCAACGGCAATGCCTGGCGCGTCACCAGCGGCGGCATCGGCTGGAACCAGCCGGCGCCGACACCTGCTTCCGGTCTCAGGCTGGCGCTGGCGACCGACAGCCTGGATGCCGATCCGTGGCTGGCCCTGAAGAAGGCGCTGGCCGGCAACGAGGCCGCCAGCAGCGCAGGCAACGACCGGCTCGGCAGCAGCGACGTGACGCAGTATCTGGAGCCGGACAGCGTGTCGGCCCGGGTGGGCGAGTTCAACATGATGGGCAAGAAACTCGACCAGCTGGTCCTGGAAGCCAGCCACCGCCGCAATGCCTGGCAGATCAGCCTGGAATCCCGGCAGGCCTCCGGTACCGTGACCTGGGACGAGCCCGCCAGTGCGCGCGGTGCCGGCAAGGTCACGGCGCGCCTGTCCTCGCTGGTCATTCCCAAGTCCGGCACCGCCGCCGACACGGCCCAGCCCGCCAGTGCCGACAAGAGTGACGACCACCTGCAGATGCCCGCCCTTGACATCCGGGCCGAGCAGTTCGAGCTGGGCGGCAAGAAGCTGGGCCGGCTGGAGCTCGATGCCAGCAACATCGTCACCTCGGTAGGCCGCGAATGGCGCATCAGCCGCCTGTTGCTGGCCAATCCCGATGCGCAGTTCCGGGCGGCCGGCAACTGGCTCAGCTTCGGCAGCAATCACACGTCCAACTTCACCTATGCGCTCGATATCGAGGATGCGGGCAAGCTGCTGGAACGCTTCGGCTATCCCGGCACCATCCGCGGCGGGCACGGCAAGCTCGATGGCGATCTCAGCTGGAAGGCGCCGCCCTATGCCATGGATATGGCCACCCTGGCCGGGCAGGTACACATGGATGTGCACTCCGGCCAGTTCCTGAAGGTTGATCCGGGTGCGGCCAAGCTGCTGGGGGTGCTCAACCTGCAGGCGCTGCCGCGCCGGCTGACGCTGGACTTCCGGGACGTGTTCTCGCAAGGTTTTGCCTTCGACACCGTGGCCGGTACCGCCAGCATTGCCAAGGGCATCGCCAGCACCGACAACCTCAAGATGACCGGCGTGACGGCCTCGGTGCTGATGAGCGGTTCGGCCGACATCGCCCGCGAAACCCAGGATCTGCATGTGGTGGTGATCCCCGAGATCAACCTCGGCACCGCCTCCGTGGTGGCCATGGCAGTCAATCCGGTGGTGGGGGTGAGTACCTTGCTGGCGCAACTGTTCCTGCGCAATCCGGTGATGAAGTCGCTCAGCTTCGAATACAAGGTGACCGGCCCGTGGAGCGATCCCATCGTGGTCAAGCAGGGGCAGGTCACACCGGTGGATGGCGAGCGGGCCCGCGAAGTGCTGCAGAAGGACAAGAACGGCAAGACCGACGACAAGCCGGTCAATGACCTGGCACCGGCCCCCTCAGTGGCCCCGCCTGAGCGGCGCCGGGCGCCCGAGCCGGGAGCGCGCATCAATTCCGGTGCCTGATCCGGTCCTGCGGCAGCCCTGCGCGGCAGGTCAGGATGGGCCATACTGGCGGCATTGTTTCAACCCACCCCACGCTGGCAAGAGGCAGACATGAATGATTCCTTCAAGGTGGCGGCGATCCAGATGGTCTCCACGCCCGAGCCGCAAGAGAACTTCGATGCGGCTGCGCAGCTGGTGACGCAAGCTGCCCGGCAAGGTGCGCAGCTGGTGCTGCTGCCCGAATACTGGCCCATCATGGGCCGCCACGAGCGCGACAAGCTGGCCCATGCCGAAGCCGATGGCAGCGGCCCCATCCAGGAGCACATGAGCGCCCTGGCGCGCCAGCACCGCTTGTGGCTGGTGGGCGGCACGCTGCCGCTACAGTCGGCGGTTTCCGGCAAGGTGCTCAATACTTCACTGGTCTATGGACCGGATGGCCAGCGGGTGGCGCGTTACGACAAGATTCACCTGTTCAATTTCGTACGAGGTGAAGAAAACTACGACGAAGCCCGCACCATCGAATACGGCAGCGAGGTACGCAGCTTCGAGGCGCCGTTCGGACGGGTCGGGCTGTCAGTGTGCTACGACCTGCGCTTCCCGGAGCTCTACCGCGCCATGGGCGAGTGCGCCCTGATCGTCATGCCCGCCGCCTTCACCTATACCACCGGCCGCGCCCACTGGGAGCTGCTGCTGCGCGCCCGCGCCATCGAGAACCAGTGCTACGTGCTGGCGTCGGCGCAGGGCGGCGAGCACGTCAATGGCCGCCGCACCTGGGGCCACAGCATGCTGGTCGATCCCTGGGGCGAGATCGTCTCGGTTCTCCCCGAGGGGGAGGGGCTTGTGATCGGCGACATTGATCCCCATCGTCTACAATACGTTCGAGAAAGTTTGCCGGCGCTACGCCACCGCAAGCTTTGACCTTTTTGCCTTCCGACAAGACGCTATGAAATTATTTGAACCCAACATGGGCGCCCTGCAAGTGGCGCGCGACGTGCTGCTGACTCCCTTCGGCCTGGACGAATCCAAGCTGCTCAAGGCCCTGGGCAGCATGTTCACGCACAAGGTGGATTACGCCGATCTTTACTTCCAGTTCACCAAGAGCGAAGGCTGGAGCCTGGAAGAGGGCATCGTCAAGACCGGCAGTTTTTCCATCGACCAGGGCGTGGGCGTGCGCGCCGTGTCGGGCGACAAGACCGCGTTTTCGTATTCAGACGAGATTTCCGAGTCGGCCCTGCTGGATGCCGCCGCCGCGACCCGCACCATCGCCCGCCAGGGCAGCGGCAAGATCAAGGTGGCCGGCGCCATGACCCCGGCCGGTGGCCGTGCGCTGTACCTGCCGCATGATCCGCTGACTTCGCTCGATGCCACGGCCAAGGTGCAATTGCTGGAACGCATCGAGCGCATCGCCCGCGCCAAGGACCCGCGCGTCAAACAGGTCATGGCCAGCCTTTCCGGTGAATATGACGTGGTGCTGGTGGCGCGCGCCGATGGTGTGCTGGCGGCGGATATTCGCCCGCTGGTGCGCGTGTCGGTGACCGTGATCGCTGAACAGAATGGCCGTCGCGAGATGGGCAGCAGCGGTGGCGGTGGGCGTTATGACTACGGCTATTTCTCCGAGACCCTGCTGGAAAAGTATGCCTCCGAAGCGGTGGCCACCGCTCTGGTGAACCTGGATGCGCGCCCGGCTCCGGCTGGCCCGATGACGGTGGTGCTCGGCCCCGGCTGGCCCGGCATTTTGCTGCACGAAGCCATCGGCCACGGTCTGGAAGGTGACTTCAACCGCAAGGGTTCGTCGACATTCTCCGGTCGTATCGGCGAGCGCGTGGCCGCCAAGGGCGTGACCGTGGTGGACGATGGCACCATCGCCGATCGTCGCGGTTCGCTCAACATCGACGATGAAGGCAATCCGACTCAGTGCACCACGCTGATCGAAGACGGCATCCTGAAGGGCTACATCCAGGACACCATGAATGCGCGCCTGATGAAGATGGACGTCACCGGCAATGCCCGTCGCGAATCCTTCGCCCATCTGCCCATGCCGCGCATGACCAATACCTACATGCTGGGCGGCGACAAGGATCCGGGCGAGATCCTGGCCTCGGTCAAGAATGGCCTGTATGCCGTCAACTTCGGTGGTGGTCAGGTGGACATCACCAATGGCAAGTTCGTCTTCTCGGCCAGCGAGGCCTACATGATCGAGGATGGCAAGATCACCTATCCGGTCAAGGGCGCGACCTTGATCGGCAATGGCCCGGATGTGCTCAACCGCGTCTCCATGATCGGCAATGACATGCGCCTGGATTCGGGTGTCGGCGTGTGCGGCAAGGAAGGCCAGAGTGTGCCGGTGGGGGTCGGGCAGCCGACCTTGCGCCTGGATGGCGTGACCGTGGGCGGCACGGCCTGATCGTTCATCGCAGCATCGTTTCTGGTGAAAACCGCCGGTCTCAGCGACCGGCGGTTTTTTTCATGTCGAAGGCGGGAAAATGTCGTCCCGAAGCAGGAAAAACTGACGTGGTCAGATCAAATCTTCACTTTTTTTGCAGGAATGCTACAGCCGACCGGGTACGCAGTGTTGCGCAAGGCTTGCGTAGTCGTTGATTTTTTATTGTGTAGATGGCGGTTTTTTTGATAATATTTGCAAAAATTATTCTATTGATGTGCATTTTATGAATAAATATTGCATTTGCAGAGCAACACCTCCTTTTCGTCTTGTTGCTTGCCAAAGCCCCTGATTTGTAGCACTATGAATGCCTGCTTCACTTAACCCATGACGCCAGACATGTCTTTCGCCCGCGCTTACTTTTATTTTTACTTTAGCTATTCCAGCCCCACGGCGGTGAAAAGCGGTAAGCGTTCGTAAAAAGACAAAACCGATTTCCTAAAAAACCGCCAGTGATGGCGGTTTTTTTTTGGTCAATATTCCAGCTGAATCTTTGCAGTACACCAGGAGAAAAAAATGCCGCGCACTGACGATCTTCGCATCCGAGAAATGAAAGAACTGGTCCCCCCCTCGCATCTCATCCGCGAATTCGCCTGCACCGAAAAGGTCGAGCGTACTACCGCTGAAGCCCGCACTGCGCTGCATCGCATCCTGCATGGCCAGGACGACCGCCTGATGGTCGTCATCGGCCCTTGCTCCATCCACGACACCAAGGCAGCCATGGAATATGCGCGCCGCCTGGTGGTGGAGCGTGAGCGTCACAAGAACGAGCTGGAAATCGTCATGCGCGTCTATTTCGAGAAGCCGCGTACCACGGTCGGCTGGAAGGGTTTGATCAATGACCCGTACATGGACAACAGCTTCCGCATCAACGATGGCCTGCGCGCGGCCCGTGAGCTGCTGTTGAACATCAATGATCTGGGCCTGCCGGCCGGTACCGAATTCCTGGACGTGATCAGCCCGCAATACATCGCTGACCTGATCAGCTGGGGCGCTATCGGCGCCCGTACCACCGAGTCGCAGGTGCACCGCGAACTGGCGTCTGGCCTGTCCTGCCCGGTGGGCTTCAAGAATGGTACCGACGGCAACGTCAAGATCGCCGTGGATGCGATCAAGGCCGCGTCGCAGCCGCACCATTTCCTGTCGGTGACCAAGGGCGGCCACTCGGCCATCGTCTCCACCGCAGGCAACGAGGATTGCCACATCATCCTGCGCGGCGGCAAGCAGCCCAACTATGATGCGGCCAGCGTGGAAGCCGCCTGCCAGGACATCGCCAAGAGCGGCCTGGCGGCGCGCCTGATGATCGATGCGTCGCACGCCAACAGCTCCAAGAAGCCGGAAAACCAGATCCCGGTCTGCGCCGACATCGGCCGCCAGGTGGCAGCGGGCGACACGCGCATCGTCGGCGTGATGGTCGAATCGCACCTGGTCGCCGGTCGCCAGGACCTGGTGCCGGGCAAGGAACTGACTTACGGCCAGTCCATCACCGATGGCTGCATCAACTGGGAAGAAAGCCTGCAAGTGTTGCAGGGCCTGGCGGATTCGGTCAAACAGCGCCGTTTGGTGGGGGATGAGCGGGACGCGGCTTGAGGCTTGTCGTTGAAGAGAGATTGAAGCGTCGGTGACTGCTGGCGTGAGGTTGTGAACAAAGCCTTGGTGGGAGCCAGGGCTTTGTTGTTTTGGGCCCGGCAACCTTTGTTCATGACGCTATCCGGTAAATTGCCGCGATTGTTAAGGAAAATGCGTTTTCAGCAGTATTTCAAGACCCGCAGAGAACAGGAAAAAAATTAGCCCAAATCCGACCATCAGGTTGATCGTTTTGCGCTTTGGTAGAAATCTTGGCGGGGTATCGTTTTTAACACATACCCAAAATGGTGAGACCGCCACTAATCCAATAATCAATAACTGAAACCAGAGTCCGAATCGAAAGCCCCATCCGGAAACATTTTGAAAGTGCCAGTTATTCGATAGTCCGTAAGAAATCGTTCCCCGCAGATAGTCTGGACCGCTCGCAGCAAACAACATGCCCCCAAGAAGAGCCAGGAAGCGAAGCACATTTGAAAAAAAGCTGTTTGGAATCATCGAAGGCCCTGTCGATATAAATAGTTTGCCAATTGCCTGCGGCGAAACTTCCCTTCGTCTGAGTTTGGCCTGTAATAGAAATGGCCAATGCCGCGTGTTGTGCCAGACGCTTCATCTTGTTTTTCCAAAGTTGATTTGGACAGGATCAAACGCCACTGGGACATGCCTGCGTAAATCGGGTCCTTGTGTTGGCGAAGGTCAATGATGAGCACTTTCTTGATGTTTTTATTCTGTTGAAGTTTCTCAAGAAAGTCCCCATCGATTGGAGAGGCGATCAACACCAAGTGATCGACGAGATGCCCGTTGCAAGCGTAGACATGAGCGGTGTGAGCCGCCATCAATGACCCGTAGGAATAGCCAATCAGGTTGAATTGCTCAGCGGGCACATTCTCCATACTTTCGATCATCCAAGATCGATCATCGCTGCGTCCCTCATAACGCAGATCAGTTGCAGAACGTGCAGCGTCCGGATACTCGCCATAGGTACGTTTTCCTATCCATATGTGCTTGATCCCAGCTTCTTGGAGGGCTGAAACTTGATCTTGTATGTAGGGGCCGTTTAATCCGGCACCACCCCAATAAATCGAACCTCGTGGCTTATTGACCCTGATGCGTACAGGCTCTGAATCTGACTTTAACGTTAGCGCTGCTGTGACAACGACGATCGCTTGCGGAATCATGCAGAGGCTCCCTTGTAGCCTTCCGGCATGACTTCAATAGTGACTTCTGCGGCGTCGTCGGAAGATACTTTCTTTGTTCTCCCCTTGCTGTCGGTTTTACCCTCGCTAATTTGTCCGTTGCAAGTCATCCGGTAATAGCGATTGGCGAGAACCTGCCCGGTTTGTCCGTCTGTTAAGACGAAGTGCTGATCATACCCTTCATTCATTTTCCCAATCCACTCTCCCTCATCGTCTTGCACGAAGCGAGCTGGAATGTCCTCACCGTTCGCGTTGCCCACCCCATCAACCTCATTGAGCGTAGAAAGCAACGGACACCCGGCACTGGTCTTCATCCCATGAATAACCTGAGCCTGTCCATTGGTGAGCGTAGAGCGCGGAAAACCATCAGCAATGATGCAGTCCTTTCGGCAAGCCACCCGAGCCCCCTGAAAGGCATAAGCCCGCCCATGGCTGCGGCAAGTCTGGTCACCCTCAATCACCATCCCGCCGCAGGCGGCTTTATCGCCATAGCGAATCCAGCCGATGATCTTCATTTCAAACCTCCGTTGGAGGCGGGATATTCCCGCAGCTGCGACGAAGTTATGCCAATGGCGCAAGCGCCTTCTCGACGCGGATTGAGTCGGTCTCGGACTGCGAGGTGCAGCGTTTCGGGTTGCGTGTGTTCCATCTTTGCTCCTTCCGTCAGTTGGCAACTTGCCCAAACAGCCCATCAGCGCTCAATTCAAGAGACGCCGATATTTTTGGGTGGAAGGAGTGTAGATTTGGCGGCGCGGAAACCCGCTTGCCCTCAAGCAATCAGCTACGTTTTCTCGAATATCATCGAGCTGGCGCCAAA
Source organism: Herbaspirillum sp. C7C8 (assembly GCF_022627875.1). Classification (NCBI taxonomy): domain Bacteria; kingdom Pseudomonadati; phylum Pseudomonadota; class Betaproteobacteria; order Burkholderiales; family Oxalobacteraceae; genus Herbaspirillum; species Herbaspirillum sp. C7C8. Next base: position 80,810 of record NZ_JABXGG010000002.1, on the reverse strand, counting down.
AACAAACGCCGGCAAAAGCCGGCGTTGTAGTCACTGCTGGAGGAAGCGCTCCGCTTAATCGCGGAAGTTGTTGAACTCCAGCGGAATCTCCTTGATCTCCTTGCGCAGCAGCGCCATGGCCGCCTGCAGGTCATCGCGCTTGGCCCCGGTGATGCGCACGGCGTCGCCCTGGATGCTGGCTTGCACCTTCATCTTGCTGTCCTTGATGACGCGCACGATCTTCTTGGCGTCGTCGCTTTCGATGCCGTTCTTCACCTTGATGACCTGCTTGACCTTGTCGCCGCCGATCTTCTCGATCTTGCCTTCGTCTAGGAAGCGCACATCGACGTTGCGCTTGGTCATCTTGTTGGTCAGCACATCGCGCACCTGGCTCAGCTGGAAGTCCGAGTCGGCAAAGGCGGTCAGCTCGCGCTCCTTCTGCTCGACGCGGGCGTCAGTGCCCTTGAAGTCGAAACGGGTGGAGATTTCCTTGTTGGCCTGGTCCACGGCGTTCTTGACTTCCACCAGGTTGGCTTCGCAGACGGTATCGAATGAGGGCATGGCTTGTTCCTTATGTTCTTGCAGCCGGCGAAGGCCGGCGTCCAAGCCGTGATTTTAACGGACTGGCGCCCCCGCCGCCATCGCCAGGCCGCTGACAGCGGTTTTGTCGCGCCTGGACGATATAATCCCATCCCTATGAGCACTTCTTCACTTCCCGTCCGGCACGACGTTTCGCTGCGCGCCCTCAATACCTTCGGCATCGAGGCCAGTGCCCATGCTTACCTGCCTGTCGACGACCTCCAGCAGCTCAGTGCACTGCGCCAGGACGCTGGCCTCATGGCCTTGCCGCGCCTGGTCTTGGGCGGCGGCAGCAACCTGCTGCTGACACAAGACTTCAGCGGACTGGTGCTGCATATGCAGGGTAGGGGCATAGAGATCACCGGCGAGGATGAAAACTTCATCTACGTGCGCGCCGCCGCCGGCGAGAACTGGCACGCCTTCGTCCAGTGGACGCTGCAACAGGGCCTGGGCGGGCTGGAGAATCTTTCACTTATCCCAGGCAGCGTCGGTGCCGCGCCCATCCAGAACATCGGCGCCTACGGCATCGAGATCAAGGACCGTTTCCACAGCCTGCAAGCCTTCGACCTGGTCAGCGGCGAACTGCTCACCCTCGACCGTGAAGCCTGCCGCTTCGGCTACCGTGACAGCATCTTCAAGCAGGAACTGCGCGACCGCGCCGTGGTACTGGCAGTGACATTCGCACTGCCCAAGCACTGGCACGCCAATGCCAACTACGCCGACGTGGCCCAGGCTCTGCAGGAGCGCGGCATCACTGAACCCGGTCCGCGTGACATCGCCGAGGCCGTCATCGCCATCCGTACCCGCAAGCTGCCCGACCCCGCGAAGATCGGCAACGCCGGCAGCTTCTTCAAGAACCCCATCGTGTCGGCCCGTCTGCGCGATACCTTGCTGGCGCAATACAACAACCTGGTCAGCTATCGCGTCGATGACGATCACTACAAGCTGGCCGCCGGCTGGCTGATCGACCGCTGCGGGTGGAAGGGCAAGAGCATCGGGCGTGCAGGGGTATATGAACAACAGGCACTGGTGCTGGTCAACCGGGGCGGTGCGACCGGGGCGGAGGTAGCCAGGCTGGCCAGGGCAATCCAGGAGGATGTGAAGGAAAAGTTCGGCGTGCAGCTGGAGCCGGAACCGGTCTTCATCTAGGCAGCCTCCCGGATGAAGATGTAAAAAAGCCGTCCAGTATCGCTACTGGACGGCTTTTTCGTTGAGGCGCCGATTGGATCAGCCGAAGTGGCAGACGTAATCCAGGGTCTCGGTCACTTCGATGTCGAAGCTGGAGTTGCCCGGTACGCTGAAGGTGGTGCCGGCAGCGTAGGTATTCCAGGCTTCTTCGCCCTTCAGACGCACGCGGCAGCTGCCGCCGTTGATTTCCATGATTTCCGGTGCGCCGGTGCTGAAGTTCAGCGAGGAGGGCAGGATCACGCCCAGGGTCTTCTTGCTGCCATCGGCCAGCAGCACGGTGTGCGAGACACACTTGCCGTCGAAGTAGACGTTGCCCTTTTTCAGGACGGTGACGTTGTCGAATTGAGTGCTCATCGAATCGCTTCCATTAAACGGTAAAGGTGAATCCAGCGGGAATTACTTTTCGTCCTTGCCCAGCAGCGGCAGCGACACGGCAGTGCTGGAATCGAGCAGGCCGGTGTTCTGGTAGATCGACAGCTTCTGGCGGGTGTCGGCGATGTCCAGGTTGCGCATGGTCAGCTGGCCGATACGGTCGATGGCCGAGAAGCTGCCTTCGCCCTTTTCCATGGTCAGGCGTTCCGGGTGGTAGGTCAGGTTGGGCGACTCGGTGTTGAGGATCGAGTAGTCATTGCCGCGACGCAGTTCCACCGTGACTTCGCCGGTGATGGCGCGCGCCACCCAGCGCTGGGCGGTTTCGCGCAGCATGATGGCTTGCGAATCGAACCAGCGACCCTGATACAGCAGGCGACCCAGCTTGCGGCCGTTGTCGCGGTACTGTTCGATGGTGTCTTCGTTGTGGATGCCGGTGACCAGGCGCTCGTAGGCGATGAACAGCAGGGCCAGGCCCGGGGCTTCATAGATGCCGCGGCTCTTGGCTTCGATGATGCGGTTCTCGATCTGGTCGCTCATGCCCAGGCCATGGCGGCCACCGATGCGGTTGGCTTCCAGGATCAGCTCGGTCATGCTGGCGAAGGTCTTGCCGTTCAACGCCACCGGACGGCCTTCTTCGAAGCGCACGGTGACCGTCTCGGCCTTGACTTCCACGTCATCGCGCCAGAACGCCACGCCCATGATGGGCTGCACGATCTTGATGCCGCTGTTGAGGAATTCCAGGTCCTTGGCTTCGTGGGTCGCGCCCAGCATGTTGGAATCGGTCGAGTAGGCCTTTTCCACCGACATCTTGTAGTCGAAGCCGGACTTGATCATGAACTCGGACATTTCCTTGCGGCCGCCCAGTTCGTCGATGAAGGTACTGTCCAGCCAGGGCTTGTAGATCTTCAGGTTGGGGTTCACCAGCAGGCCGTAGCGATAGAAGCGCTCGATGTCGTTGCCCTTGTAGGTGCTGCCGTCGCCCCAGATGTCGACGTTGTCTTCACGCATGGCCGACACCAACATGGTGCCGGTCACGGCGCGGCCCAGCGGGGTGGTGTTGAAGTAGGTGATGCCGGCGGTGGAGATGTGGAAGGCGCCGCTTTGCAGGGCCGCGATACCTTCATTGGCCAGCTGTTCGCGGCAGTCGATCAGGCGCGCCAGTTCGGCACCGTATTGCATGGCCTTCTTGGGGATGGCGTCATAGTCCGGCTCATCCGGCTGGCCCAGGTTGGCGGTGTAGGCGTAGGGGATGGCGCCCTTCTGGCGCATCCAGGTCAGCGCGGCGCTGGTATCGAGGCCGCCGGAGAAGGCGATGCCGACTTTTTGATTGACCGGGACGGATTGCAGGATGTTGGACATGATCTTGTCGTTGCGATGATTGAAGTGTTGAGCGTGATTCTTGCGATACGGTGGCGGGCAGGAGCGGCTTAATCGAAGCGGCCGGCCACCAGGTATTCCAGCAGGGCCTTTTGCACGTGCAGACGGTTTTCCGCTTCTTCCCAGACCACCGATTGCGGGCCGTCGATCACTTCGGCGGCCACTTCCTCGCCACGGTGGGCGGGCAGGCAGTGCATGAAGAGCGCATCCTTCTTGGCGCGCGCCATCTTGGCCTGGTCCACGATCCAGCCATCGAAGGCCTTCAGGCGGGCATTGTTCTCGGCCTCGAAGCCCATGCTGGTCCACACGTCGGTGGTGACCAGGTCGGCATCCTGGCAGGCATCGGCCGGATCGGCGAAGAAGGTGTAATTCTTGTTGCCCGGCGAGACCTGGGCCGGATCGATGTCGTAACCCTTGGGCGTGGAGACGTTGACATGGAAGCCAAACACCTCGGCTGCCTGCAGCCACGAATAGAGCATGTTGTTGGCGTCGCCGACCCAGGCCACGATCTTGCCCTGGATGCTGCCGCGATGCTCGATGTAGGTGAACACATCGGCCAGCACCTGGCAGGGATGCTGCTCGTTGGTCAGGCCGTTGATGACAGGTACGCGCGAATGGGCGGCAAAGCGCTCGATGATTTCCTGACCATAGGTGCGGATCATGATGACGTCGCACATGCGTGACATCACTTGTGCCGCATCTTCCACCGGTTCGCCACGGCCAAGCTGGCTGTCGCGGGTGTTGAGGTAGATTGCCGCGCCGCCCATCTGGTGCATGCCAGCCTCAAACGAGAGGCGGGTACGGGTTGAGTTCTTTTCGAACACCATCACCAGGGTACGATCGGCCAGCGTGTGATGGGGCTCGTAATTCTTGAACTTACGTTTGATCACACGGGAACGTTCGATCACGTACTCGTATTCATCAAGCGTAAAGTCGGAAAACTGAAGGTAGTGTTTGATTGCCATAAATAAAAACGGCGGCCAGTGTGGCGCCTGCCGCCGATAGTCGTTAACTCCTTAGATTATAAGGGATTCGGCTCAAAAAGATACCCGCAGTGCTTGCCTGAAAGAAACTCCTCGGCATCGGCCTTTTTGCGTCAAAGGTGAAGATCCGCGCACACCACCGCGTGGGCGCCTCGAATTCCTTCTATCCACGTGAAGAAACTTTTCGAAAACCGCATCCAGCTTTTTCGAGGAATGCTCACTAAGTGCGAGCGATCGGCCAAAGCCTCATCACAAATGAGAATTATTGCTATTTAGGCGACTAGAATCCGCAGCTTTCCATTGCCTGAAAGGAATAGCTGTCATGTCGCACACGTCTTCTTTGCCGAGTCGCCTGCGGGGTTTGCAGCGGTCTTGCTGCTCTTTCCTTGCTTCACCGCCGAAGCTGCGCACCTTGTCGGCGGCTCTGGTGGCCGCCTTGTTCGCGTTTCCCATACCTTCTTATGCCGCTGATGTGGCAGAAGAAGGCGAGGGGAGCGATGCCGCCCCCCTGCCTGCGATCGAGGTGCGCGGCCAGCGCAGCGTGCAGGATCCGCGTCCTGGTCCCTTGGAGAGCGCTACCCGCACCGCCACCGATGTGCGCGAAGTGCCGCAGACGGTGCAGGCGGTCGATGCTGCCCAAGTCCGGGCTTACGGTGGTCGTGGGCTGGCGGCCGCCTTGGTCGGGGTGCCGGGTGTGTCCAACGTCTCCGATACGCGCTTCGATGCCTTCCGGCTGCGGGGCTTTTCCAATGCGGGCGACACGCTTCTGGACGGCATGCGCGACGATGCGCAATACGTGCGCAGTCTGGGCAACATCGAGCGCATCGAAATCCTCAAGGGCCCGGCCGCCGTCCTTTACGGGCGCGGCAGTGGCGGCGGCGTGATCAACCGCATCAGCAAGCAGCCCACACGGGAAGACTTTGGCCTGGTGTCGGCCACCTGGGGCAGTCGCGGCCAGTTGGGCGCGGCGGTGGACTGGAATCGTCCGCTGGGAGCGCAATGGGCGCTGCGCATCAATGCCGGGCGTGAGCACGAGACGCACTTCCGCCATGAGGTGCGGGGCACGCGCCAATACTTCGCGCCCGCGCTGAAGTGGGAGTCCGGCCCTGACAGCTGGCTGCTGCAAGCCGACTACGACGAATACGACCGCATCCCCGATCGCGGCGTACCGGCGCGGGTCACGGCAGTCACGCGCAATGGTACGGCCCGTGCCTATACCTTGCCGGTGGCGTCCGATCGCACCTTCTTCGGTGCGGCCGGACGCGACTTCATTCGTGATACCAGCCTGAACCTGCGCTCCACCCTGATACGCGCTATCGCGCCCGACTGGAGCCTGCGCCAGAAGGTGAGCGTGTTCGATCTCAACAGCGACTTTGACAATACCTTCACCAGCCAACCCTTTGTGAGCGCGGGGCCCGATCTGGGGCGCGTGCAGCGCAGCCGCTTTCAGCAGAACCTGCAGCAGCGCAATGTGCAGGTCAATCTGGAAGTGCTGGGCAAGCTCGCCACGGGCGCAGTGCAGCACCAGTTGCTGGCCGGTGCCGAGTACGGCTGGCAAAAGCGCGAGCCCAGGCTGTGGATGGGCTCGGCGCGCCCGGTCTCCCTGACCGACCCGGACCAGCACGACAACGCAGGTTCGCTGCCGCAGCCCTGGCAGATGAACTATCACAAGGTGAAGACGACCGGTTTCTATGCGCAAGACCAGATCGACCTGGGCGCGCGCGTGAAGGGGCTGGTGGGCGTGCGCTGGGATCACTTCGAGGTGGATTCGCGTAGCCGCCTGCTCAAGCTGCGCAGCGAGCGCTCCAGTCATGCACTGAGCCCGCGCATCGGTGCGGTGTGGGAGGCACTGCCCGAGCATCATTTCTACGCTTCCTGGAGCAAGAACTACGCACCGGTCGGTGGCGACGTGATCGGTCTGTCTCCGGGCGCCAAGGGCAATGGCAACGACCTCGGTCCGCAATTCAGCCGCCAGCTCGAAGCCGGCGTCAAGAGCGACTGGCTCCAGCGCAAAATCAGCACCACACTGGCCTGGTTCGAACTGGAACTCTACAACCGCATCGTGCGCGATCCGGTACAGCCCGACGTATTCAGCCAGACCGGGCTGGAACGCAATCGCGGCATTGAGTTCAGCGTGGCCGGAGAGCTGGCGCGCCACTGGTTCGTGCGCGGTGGCTGGACCCGGCAGAATTCACGCGTCGTCAGGGCCGAGGCGCAACTGGCGGGCAAACGCCCGTCAGGGGTGTCGGCGCGCAACGGCAGCCTGTTCGTCGCCTATGCGCCTCCCCAGGGCTGGTTCGGCGAGACCGGCTTAGTCTATGAGGGCGCGCGCTTTGCCGATCGCGAGAACCTGCTCGAACTGCCTGGCTACGCCCGCTGGGACGCCATGCTGGGCTATCGCCTGGCACGGGCCGACTATACGCTGGCGATCACCAACCTGAGCAACCGCCGCTACTATGCCAGCGCCACCGGTGTGTCGCAGATCGCACCGGGCGCACCGCGTGCGCTGGTCTTCACGGCGGCCTACAAGTTCTGAGCGGCAGCAGGATCAGTACAAGGTCTGCGAAGACTCATGCACCAGCTGCGCATACAGCTGGTGCCGCATGCCCGCAATCTCGCCGGCCTGCACCGCCTCCAGCACCGCGCAGCCCGGCTCGTTGAGATGGTGGCAGTTGTAGAAACGGCACTTGCCCAGATACGGCGTGAAGTCGCGGAAGGCGCGTTCCAGCATGCCTTCAGACAGCTGGTACAGCCCGAACTCCTGGAAGCCCGGCGAATCGATGATGCTGGCTTGCTGCTCCATCTGGTACAGCCGGGTGAAGGTAGTGGTGTGCTTGCCGGTATCGAGCGCGGCCGAAATCTCGCGGGTGGCGATATCGGCGTCCGGCACGATCAGGTTGATGATGGAGGACTTGCCCATGCCCGACTGGCCGATCAGGATGGTGCTCTTGCCGGCCAGCAGCGGCATGAAGGCCGCGCGGGTTTCTTCCGGCTGTGCCTTGGCCGAGACTTCGTGCACCGGATAGCCCAGCCGCGCGTAGACCTGCAGGCGCTCGCGCGTCCTCGGCAGCGCTTCGGTGATATCGGTCTTGTTCAGGATCAGGTGCGCCGCCACGCCAGCTGATTCGGCGGCCACCAGCGAACGCGAGACCAGATCATCCGAAAAACTCGGTTCGGTCGCCACCACGATGAAGAGTTGATCCACGTTGGCCGCCAGCAGCTTGGACTTGTACTGGTCCGAGCGATAGAGCAGGGTGCGACGCTCGTCGATGCTCTCCACCACGCCCTGGTCGGCAGAGGTGCGCGCCAGACGAATATGATCGCCCACGGCCACGTCGCTCTTCTTGCCGCGGGTGACACAATTGAGTTTCTGTTCACCTGCCTGCACCAGGTAGTGACGTCCGTGGGCGGCAATGACCAGCCCCGGTTCCAGCTCGGCCTTGCCCGTTGCCGATCCCGCCCGTGCGCTGCGCGCACCTTGCTTGCGGACTCCCATCAGGCCGGTGCACGCTGGGCGAAGATGGCGTCGACCTTGGCCGCGCAGATGAAGTCATTGGCCGACAGACCGCCACGACCTTGATTGACGCTGTGGGTGTCGAACTTCACGCTGCAACGGTTGTAGGTGACGACCAGTTCCGGATGATGGTCGTCCGCGTGAATGATCCAGGCGATTGCATTGACGAAGGCCAGGGTCTCGTAATAGTTGCCGAAGGCAAAGCTGCGCGCCAGCTTGCCGCCCTCGATCGTCCAGTCGGGCAGGGCGGCCAGGTGGCTGGCGATGGCGGCCTCATCCAGTGCCTCGATGGGCTGGATGCAGCGGGAAGCGGCGAGGGTGCTTGCGGTGATGCTCATGGGGTTCTCCTGCGGCGGGCAATGTCATTCATGACGCCCGCCTTGAATACGATGAAAAATTTAGTGATTGCCGCCGGCTGCAGCCATCGCGCCATGCAGATGCTGGATGCGCAGTGACGCCGGCGGATGCGAATCATAGAAGGCCGAATGCAGCGGATCGGGCGTGAGGGTCGAGGCATTGTCTTCATACAGCTTGACCAGCGCCGAGACCAGGTCCTGCGCATTGGTGTGCTGCGCGGCGAAGGCATCGGCCTCGAACTCGTGCTTGCGCGAGGACAGCGACGACAGCGGCGAGAACAGGAAAGTGAAGATAGGCAGCACCAGCATGAACAGGATCAGCGCCATGGCATCGTTACTGCCCAGCAGCATCGGCTCCACGCCCAGGCCGGTGTAGAACCAGGCCTGGCCCTTCAGATAGCCCAGCAGCGCCAGGAAGGCCAGCGACAGGCCGAACATCACCACCACGCGCTTGACGATGTGCTTGAGCTTGAAGTGACCCAGTTCATGGGCCAGCACCGCTTCGATCTCATGCGGGGCCAGGCGCGCCAGCAGGGTGTCGAAGAAGACGATGCGCTTGCCCGAACCGAAGCCCGAGAAGTAGGCATTGCCATGCGCGCTGCGCTTGGAACCATCCATCACGAACAGGCCCTTGGAGGCGAAACCGACGCGCTGCATCAGGCCCTCGATGCGGCTGCGCAGGCTGTCATCCTCCAGCGCGGTGAACTTGTTGAACAGCGGCGCGATGAAGCTGGGGTAGATCACCAGCATCAGCAGCTGGAAAGCGCACAGCACCATCCAGGTATAAAACCACCACAACGCGCCGGCCTTCTCCATCAACACCAGCACCACCCACAGCAGCGGCAGGCCGATCACGGCGCCCAGCAGGGTTTGCTTGATCATGTCGCTGAAGAACAGGCCAGGGGTCATCTTGTTGAAGCCAAAACCGGCCTCCAGCCTGAACTGGCGGTAGTAGTCGAAGGGCAGGTCCACTGCGCCCGAAATGAGTCCGAAGCCGGCCACCAGCGCAATCTGGTACAGCATGCCCGGACCCCCGGTCCAGTCCAGCAGCAGGCTGGAGAGCCATTGCAGCCCGCCCAGCAGGGTGAAGCCGATCAGGACCGCGGCATTGACCAGCAGCGTCACCAGACCGAACTTGGTGCGCGCAACCGTGTAGTCGGCCGCCTTCTGGTGGGCCGACAGCGGGATCCTTTCCGCGAACTCGGACGGCACGGCGGCGCGATGGGCGATGACATGGCGAATGTGGCGCGAGGCCAGCCAGAAACGCACGCCCAGGCTGATGGCCAGGAATACGACGAACAAAACCGAAAACGAAAGTGAAGACATGCTGTCCCTGTGCGAAAATGGCGGAAGTTCGAGGCCCAGGCCCGCGATCTGCCCCAGCCGACGCCGGTGGCAGGCTTGCGCGCCGTGCCGTCCGGTCCGATCCGGGCGAGCGAACCCAGCAATGAACCCTGCAGTAGATGGGGCCAGACCCCATCCCGTCAATAAGGAAGAATTATGTCACAAGCCCCCGCCGCGCCTGTCCGTCCCAATGAAATGAACCTGGTCTGGGTCGATATGGAAATGACCGGCCTGGATCCGGACAAGGATCGCATCATCGAAGTGGCCGTGGTGGTTACCGATGCTGAACTCAATGTGCTGGGCGAAGGCCCGGTCCTGGCCATCCACCAGTCCGATGAACTGCTGGACGGCATGGACGCCTGGAACAAGGGTACCCACGGCCGTTCCGGCCTGATCGACCGCGTCAAGGCCTCCACCGTCACCGAAGCCGACGCCGAACAGCAGATCATCGCCTTCCTGAAGCAATACGTCCCGGCCGGCAAGTCGCCCATGTGCGGCAATTCCATCTGCCAGGATCGCCGCTTCATGGTGCGCGGCATGCCCAAGCTGGAAGAATTCTTCCATTATCGCAACCTGGATGTGTCGACCCTGAAGGAACTGTGCAAGCGCTGGAAGCCCGAGATCGCCACCGGTTTCAAGAAGCGCCAGATGCACACCGCCCTGGCCGATATCCTCGAATCCATCGAAGAACTGAAGTACTACCGCGAGCACTTCATCAAGGAGTGATGCAAGGTGGCAGGGTGGCAGGGCGGTTGGCAGAAAAAACCGTCCTGTATGAAGAAACAAGGCGCGCCCGGTATCTGGCGCGCCTTTTTCATGGGGGTGGGTGAATCATTCTTCCGAATCTGCCCCACAGCATTTCTTGTACTTCTTGCCACTGCCGCAGGGGCAGGGATCGTTGCGGCCGGTCTTGGGTGCATCGCGCTGGACCTGCTCGACCGCGGACTTGCGCTTGGGCGCCCAGTAGCGGTAGATGTGCGGAATGGCCGATTCGATCTCGATGGCCAGCTTGTGGGTCTTGATCGGGTCGTCGATGAGCTTGGTTTCTTCCTCTTCCAGTTCTTCCGAGCCCAGCAGGTAGATCGGACGCATCAGCGGCGCCAGGTTGGAATGGAAGATTTCATCCCACTGCGCCGCGCGCAACTGGATACCTTCCCAGAAGCCCCAGGCCCAGGCTTCGGCATCCAGCAGCGGCTTGCCCTCGTGCTCGCGCTCGCAGAAGAGCGGTTCATATTCCTTGGGTGCGACCTCGAAGGTGATGGCGATTTCGTTCATGGTGCGCGCGATCAGACTGGTGATGCGCTCGGCTTCCTTGCCATTCTTGAACTTGGGCGTGTCTTCGGGACGGCTGCCCCAGACGCGCGGCAGCCATTCGGCCATCAGCACTTCCTGCGGACCGATGGCCAGCGCCGTCAGGTAGCCGTGCAGGGTGTCCATGGTCATCACATCGTCGGCGCAGCGATCGGAGAGGAGAAAATCGTCGAGTTCGTCGAATTCGGCGTCGGAAAGGGGCTGGTCAAGCTGCATGATGGTTCCAGTGACAGATGCTAAAGGCAGGAGTGTAAAGGCATTGCGCCGGGGGCGCGAGTGTTGTCGGTCGGCACACGGCATTCTGATGCGGCGCCCACGCCTGCGGACAGTACAATAGACGGATGAATCCCGCCGCCCCCGCTCCCGATCTGCCCGACGCCACTTCCTTCGCCACGCTCTCGCCCGATACGGTGCTCGATGCCCTCGATGCGCTGGGCCTGTATGGCGATGGTCGCCTGCTGGCCCTGAACAGCTATGAAAACCGCGTCTACCAGGTCGGCATGGAGGACGGCCCGCCGCTGGTGGCCAAGTTTTACCGTCCCTTGCGCTGGAGTGAGGAACAGATCCTCGAAGAACACGCATTTTCGCAGGAGTTGGCCGACGAAGAGGTGCCAGTGGTACCCGCCATGCGTCTGGACAACGGCGCTACCCTGCATCGCCATGCCGGTTTCCGCTTCGCCGTTTTCCGCCGCCATGGGGGCCGCGCGCCCGAGCTGGACGACGCCGATACCCTGGAGCGCCTGGGGCGCTTCATTGGCCGCATCCATGCGGTCGGCCTGCGCAGTCCTTTCGCGGCCCGCCCCGCGCTGGATATCACCAGCTTCGGCGAAGAACCGCGCGACTGGCTGCTGGCGCATGATTTCATCCCGATGGATGTGGCCACCGCCTGGCGCACCACGGTCCAGCAGGCACTGGACGGCGTGCGTCGCTGCTACGACCGGGCCGGGGCGATCCGCACGCTGCGCCTGCATGGGGATTGCCATGTCGGTAACGTGTTGTGGACCGACGCCGGCCCGCACTTCGTCGATTTCGATGACAGCCGCAGTGGTCCGGCCGTGCAGGACCTGTGGATGCTGCTCTCGGGGGAGCGCCGCGAGATGGTGGGCCAACTGGCCGACCTGTTGGCGGGATATGAAAGTTTCTGCGAATTCGAGCCGCGCGAGCTGTATCTGATCGAAGCCCTGCGCACCCTGCGCCTGATCCATTATTCCGCCTGGCTGGCGCGGCGCTGGGATGATCCGGCCTTCCCGGTAGCCTTCCCCTGGTTCAATACCCAACGATACTGGCAGGACCGCATCCTGGAGCTGCGCGAACAGATCGCGCTGATGGATGAGCCGCCGCTGTGGCCGGTCTGATCTGGCCGATATGAAGAAAGCAACATGATCATGACGCAAACACCTGTCCGCTGCGGCTGGGTCAACCTGGCCAATCCGCGCTATGTGCAGTATCACGACCACGAATGGGGGGTGCCCTGCCACGATGAAAGGCGCCTCTTCGAGATGCTCAACCTGGAAGGAGCCCAGGCGGGGCTGTCGTGGGAGACCGTGCTCAACAAGCGCGAGAGCTACCGTGCCGCCTTCGACGACTGGGATGCCGAGAAAATCGCCCGTTATGACGAGCGCAAGGTGGCGCAATTGCTGGCCAATCCCGGCATCGTGCGCAACCGCCTGAAGGTGGCGGCCACCATCGGCAATGCGCGTGCCTATCTGCAACTGCGCGAGGAAGTGGGCGGGCTCGACGCCTATCTGTGGAGCAAGGTCGATGGCCAGCCCATCGTCAACCGCTGGGCCTCGCTGGCGGATTGTCCGGCCAAGACCCCGCTGTCGGATGCGATTTCCAAGGAACTGGCCAGGCGCGGTTTCAAGTTTGTCGGTTCCACCATCATCTATGCCTATCTGCAGGGCGTGGGCGTGATCAATGATCACGTGATGGATTGCCATTGTCATGGCCGTTGAGGCTTGGCGTGCTCTGCACCAAAAGGCCAGCCGATGTGCGGCGGCAGGGCGCCGGTTTGGTTTACACTCGCAGCCTGCGATGCAGCAATAGCTTGCACCGTATGGATTCACGAGGCCGTCTGGCGCTGCCAGGCCGGTGGAGTTTGGGAGTAGCATGATTTTCGTCAAATGGTTTGGCTGGTCGGTCCTCTGGCTGCTGCCGCTGCTGCTGCGCACGGTAGCGCGCGCGCTCGGCCGCAAGTCCATCTTCGGCGGGCGCGGTGCCATTCGCCTGTGGTGCGGCAGCCTGCTGCTGCTGGGGGCCAGCAGTGCGGTCGAGTCGCTGGTGCGTTCGCAACTGGTCTCCGGCGATGAAGGACCGGGGGCCGCTCTGTTGGGCGCGGCCCTCATGGATGCGCTGGGCGGCAAGATCAGCCGTGGCATCGCCGCCGTGCTGATGCTGGGTTTGCTGGCGCTGGGATTGAAATGGGTGTTGAGCGCGATGTTCGGTCGCAGCGCCCCTGTGGGGCGCGATGAGCATCCGGAGCTGGACCTCGGGCTGCCGCGCCGCGGCAGCATCGAAAGCGAACGGGTACGCATGAGCGGTCATCACGGCAGTGCTGGCCCATCCCGCAACAGCTTCCCGCCGGGTTCGGAACGCCGGGCACCGCTGCCGCGCGCGCCCTCGTCGGCCGCTGCCAAGCGCGTACCGCCTGCCTCGCCCTTCGCACCGCGTCCCCGTCCGGCGCGCCTGACGCCGGCCCCGGCACCCGAACGTCCGGCCGAGCAAGCGCCGCGCGACGATTGGAAAGTCCCCCTGTCGGCCCTGACCGGCGGCAGCCGCAACGGCCAGGCCACGCCCACCGGCAGCGCGCAGGGCGGCAAGTGGCCCTCGCTCAATGCGCGTCAGGCGGGGCCCGCCGCCAAGCCGCGTCCGGAATCCGAATGGGCCGCCTTCGAAAGCCTGCGTCCGACCGAAGCCATGCTGGCGCGTGCTGCTGCCAGTCGTGCCATCTCGGCGGCCAGTGCCGCAGCCGATGCCAGCCTGTCGCGCGCGGCCACGCCATCCCCGCCGATCCGTCCGATTCCGCCCTCCATTGCGCGCGGCAATCCGGCACCGGCCCAGCCTACGCGCAGCATTCGCATCAGCAGCGTGGGTCGTCCCCCTGAGACGGGGAGTGCGGCAGACAAGCCAGCCGAGCGCGCCGATGTGGTACCCACGCGCCTGATGCGTTCGCTGCAGCAGAGCAGCGGCGAGCAGGACACGGCCGCGCTGCTGCCGTCGCAACCGCAACCGCAGTTGCCGCCCATCGTGCCTCTGAGCCCGCAGGGACAGCCGCTGCCGCCATCCCTGGGGCCGCTGCCCGCTGCGGTTCCGGTGCCGCCGCCGGTCGTCGCTCCCGCCGTGCCGCCCTTCACGGCACCGATGCCCGAACCGCAGGAACCCATCGACCTGGGCACCTTCAACGCTCCCTGGTTCGACATGCTGCCCGACCCGGCGCCCGAACAGCCGCCCATCCAGCCTGCTCCGGCCTTCACGGTACGCATGCCCGATCCGGCCCCCGCCCATGTGCAAGCGGTCGCGATGGCATCGCAGGGGGGGATCGACGATATCGACGAGCCGCGTGTGGACATCCCGCTGCCCTCGCTGGATCTGCTCGATGAAGTACCCGAATCGCGCATCGAGGTCGACCCCGAACAATTGCAGGAAACCGGTCGCCTGATCGAGCAGCGTCTGCGCGAATTCAAGGTGCCGGTCACGGTGCTGGGCGCCGAGGCCGGTCCGGTGATCACCCGCTTCGAGGTCGAGCCCGCACAAGGCGTGCGCGGCGCCCAGGTGGTTAACCTGATGAAAGATCTTTCGCGCGCCTTGGGCCTGACGTCCATCCGCGTGGTCGAGACCATTCCCGGCAAGACCTGCATGGGCCTGGAACTGCCCAATGCGCGTCGACAGATGATCAAGCTCTCCGAGATCGTGCATTCGCAGGCTTATCGCAAGTCGGCTTCGCACCTGACCATTGCCATGGGCAAGGACATCACCGGCACGCCCGTGGTGACCGACCTGGCGCGCGCACCGCACATGCTGGTGGCCGGCACCACGGGTTCGGGCAAGTCGGTGGCCATCAATGCGATGATCCTCTCGCTGCTCTACAAGGCCACGCCCGAGGAAGTGCGCCTGATCATGATCGATCCCAAGATGCTGGAACTGTCGATCTACGAAGGCATCCCGCACCTGCTGGCGCCGGTGGTGACCGACATGCGTGAAGCCGCGCATGCGCTGAACTGGGCGGTGGAAGAGATGGAGCGGCGCTACAAGAAGATGTCCAAGCTGGGCGTGCGCAACCTGGCCGGCTACAACCAGAAGCTCGATGAAGCCGCTGCCCGGGGTGAGAAAATCCCCAATCCCTTCAGCCTCACGCCCGACGCGCCCGAGCCGCTGGAAAAACTGCCGACCATCGTCATCGTCATCGACGAACTGGCCGACCTCATGATGGTGGTCGGCAAGAAGGTGGAAGAACTGATTGCGCGTCTGGCACAGAAGGCGCGCGCGGCTGGCATCCACCTGATCCTGGCGACCCAGCGTCCTTCGGTGGACGTCATCACCGGTCTCATCAAGGCCAACATCCCGACTCGCGTGGCCTTCCAGGTCTCCTCCAAGATCGACTCGCGCACCGTGCTGGACCAGATGGGGGCCGAATCCCTGCTGGGCCATGGCGACATGCTGTTCCTGCCGCCGGGCTCGGGCTATCCGCAGCGGGTGCATGGCGCCTTCGTATCGGATGAGGAGGTGCACCGTGTGGTGGAGTACCTGAAGTCCTTCGGTGAGCCGCGCTATATCGAGGAAATCCTGGCCCCGCCGATTTCCGAGGACACGGCCCAGGCCGACATGTTCGCCGGTGGCGAGGGCGGCGATGCAGAATCCGATCCGCTCTACGACGAAGCGGTGGCCTTCGTGCTCAAGACGCGGCGAGCTTCCATCTCCTCGGTGCAGCGGCAATTGCGCATCGGCTACAACCGCGCCGCGCGTCTGGTGGAGCAGATGGAAACGGCCGGTGTACTCTCGGCCATGTCGCGCAATGGCAGCCGCGATATCCTGGTGCCGCCTTCGGGTGGCGGTGGCGAAGAATAAAAAGCGTAGCGCCAAAAGAAAATCGGCGAACCCTTGCAGGTCCGCCGATTTTTTTTGATCGCGCAGGGCGATCAGCCCATCAACTCAAGCCGTCACACATCGAGCTGCGTCACCAGCTTGGTATTGATGTAAGCCTCGATGGCCTCGGTGCCGCCTTCGGAACCGTAGCCGCTGTCCTTGACGCCGCCGAAAGGCAGTTCCGGCAGCGCCAGGCCCAGGTGATTGATGGTCAGCATGCCGCTTTCCACGCGCGCGGCCAGGGCGTGCTTGGTGTGGGCCGACTTGGCGAAGGCATAGGCGGCCAGACCGAAGGGCAGGCGGTTGGCTTCGGCGATCACTTCATCGAGGGTCTCGAAGGAATTGATCAGGGCCAGCGGGCCGAAGGGCTCTTCATTCATCACGCGGGCATGCAGTGGCACGTTGGTCAGCACGGTCGGCTGGAAGAAGTAACCCTTGTCACCCATGCGCTTGCCACCGGTACGCAGTTGTGCGCCTTGTGCGACGGCATCGTCGATCAGCGCTTCCAGTGCCGGGATGCGGCGCTTGTTGGCCACCGGACCCATGTTCACGCCGGCTTCCAGGCCATTGCCTACCTTCAGCTGTTCGGCATAGGTCACGAACTTGTCGACGAAGGCATTGAAAACACCCTTCTGCACCAGGAAGCGGGTCGGCGACACGCACACCTGACCAGCATTGCGGAACTTGGAGGTGGCCAGGGTCTTGGCCGCCAGATCCACATCCACATCATCAAACACCATGGCCGGTGCATGACCGCCCAGCTCCATGGTGGCCCGCTTCATGTGCTGGCCGGCCAGTGCTGCCAACTGCTTGCCTACCGGGGTGGAGCCGGTGAAGGAAATCTTCCTGATCACCGGATGCGGGATCAGATATTCCGAGATCTCGGCCGGCACGCCATAGACCAGGTTGATGACGCCTGCCGGAACGCCGGCATCGGCATAGGCGCGGATCAGTTCAGCCGGGGAGGCCGGGGTTTCTTCCGGAGCCTTGACGATGATGGAGCAGCCTGCAGCCAGCGCTGCCGACAGCTTGCGCACCACCTGGTTGATCGGGAAGTTCCACGGAGTGAAGGCGGCCACCGGACCGACCGGCTCCTTGATCACCATCTGGTAGGCACCCGGCACGCGGGCCGGCACCAGGCGGCCGTAGGTGCGGCGGGCTTCCTCGGCGAACCAGTCGATGGTATCGGCTGCGCCCAGGGTTTCCATTTTGGCTTCGCCCAGCGGCTTGCCTTGTTCCATGGTCATCAGGCGCGCCACTTCGTCCACGCGTTCGCGCAGCAGGTCGGCGGCGCGGCGCATGATCTTGGAACGCTCGAAGGCGGACATGTTGCGCCAGGTCTCGAAGCCCTTTTTGGCCGCTTCCAGCGCACGATCCAGGTCGCTGCGGTCAGCGTGGGCAATCTTGCCGATCACCTCTTCGGTCGCCGGGTTGACGACATCGATGGTACGGCCGGAGGCGCTGGCGGTCCATTCGCCGTTGATGAAAAGCTGTACGTCCTTATACATGGGCAATCCTCGTTCGTCAGGTTGGGGGAGGGCCGGCGCCGCCCGCTCCGGCAACGAGGCCGACAACGCAGGGCAGGCGCGATGGCCTGGGGAGAATGCAGACAGACCGGCGCGTGCCGCTCTGGTTCACGGGTGATGTTCACGCGGCAGGGTCATGGGCGATGTTCATGTGCAATGTTCATACGCGATATGCCGCCGGTGAAGACTTTCACCAAGACATCCTTTATACCACGCACACCGTTTTCGCGTTGCTTGCCGGGGCGCCGACAGCGGCTTCCTACAGGGCTGGACGGGCTGCCCACGAAAAGGAACAATCATTACCGCGCATCGGTCACACTGCCACAACAATATGTCAAGCCGAGGTCTCCATGAGCAGCTCTTCCGACCCGTTTCGTCCCGCTTCCCGTGATACTGCAGCCAGCCCTGATCCGGCCGAGGGCGGCGTGCCATCCACTGGTGGCCTGGTAGCCGGTGCCCTGCTCAGCGCCGGTGTCGGGTTATGGCTGGGACGCAGGCGCCGCCAGCAGCGTGCCGCAGCCTCATCGCTACCGGGCCAGGCGGCGGGGCAGAGCGTTGCGCACGCCGGGACCGCCTCCCATGGCAGCAGCCACCATGGGCTGCCGGCGGGACTGGAGCGCGCCTTGCGCGTGGTGACCCTGGCCATGCCCCTGATCGCGGCCTGGCGCAAGGGAGCGGCGCGAGCCAGGGCGGCGGCGGCCAAGGGCAACAAGGAAGCGCCACTGCCAGCGGATGCGCCGGCCCGCATCGATATCGTCAAGGCCAGGCTGGAACCGGCGCCCTCCGATTACCTGGACCCGGCCGCCGAGGTCAAGATGATCCGGGGCGGCACGCGCGCCCAGCAGGCCTGGCAGATGACCCTGGCCGCCATCAATGCCTGGATCGATGACTTCGCGCCCAGCATGGGCGCGGCCATCGCCTACTACACCATCTTCTCGATTGCGCCCATGCTGGTGATCGCCATCGCGGTGGCCGGCATGCTGTTCGGCCACGACGCCGCGCAGGGCGAGATCGTCAACCAGATCCGCGACATCGTCGGTACCGAAGGGGCCTTCGCCATTCAGGGTTTGCTGAAGTCGGTAAGCCAGCCGCGCGAGGGCATGATCGCCGCCGGCATTTCGGTGGTGACGCTGGTCATCGGCGCCACGGCCGTGTTTTCCGAACTGCAGAGTGCATTGGACCGTATCTGGCGCATCCCCGCGGTCAAGCGCAAGAGCGGTGTGTGGCAACTGGCGCGTACGCGGCTGCTGTCCTTCGGTCTCATCATCGGTCTGGGCTTCCTGCTGATCATCTCGCTGGTGGTCAGTGCGGCGCTGGCGGCGCTGGGACGCTGGTGGGGCGGCTGGTTCGAGGGCTGGCAACTGTTGCTGCAGATGCTCAACTTCGTGCTGTCCTTCGTGGTGTTCTCCACGCTCTTCTCGATGATCTACAAGTTCATGCCGCGCGTGACCCTGTCCTGGCATGACGTGTGGATCGGTGCCGGGGCCACGACCGTGCTCTTCATCATCGGCAAGTACCTGATCGGCCTGTATCTGGGCAGCACCGGCATGACCTCGGGCTTCGGGGCGGCCGGCTCGTTCGCGCTGCTGCTGCTGTGGATCTACTATTCGGCGCAGATCTTCCTGCTGGGGGCCGAATTCACCTGGATCTACGCCAACAACTTCGGTTCACGTGCCAGGCGCCAGCGGCTGGTCAATACCGTGGAAGATCATCACGTGAGCATCGAGCAGGCGCAGCAGGTGGTGCGATCAGGAGACAACGCGCGCTAAACCGGCAGGAGGGCTGCACTGTCCTCGCTGGCCCATCGTCGCAGGGTGTCGCCAAAGCCGCCGCGCGCCTTGCTCTGTTGGCGGGTGCTGGTGACCACGCGCACCTGCGCGCTCCAGGCAATGCGGGCGCCGATGCCCTGCAGGGCCTGTACCAGGGCGACATCCTCATGACAGCGCAGCGGTGGAAAACCGCCTGCGCGCACATACGCTTCTGCACTGACGCCGAGATTGGCACCATGGATATGGTGATGGCCGTCCTGGTCGCGATAGTGGCGCGCGAAGCGTTGCTGCACTTCCGGGGGATGATCGTGCCAACTGTCGGGTGTGACCGTGCCACAGACCGCTTCCGCTTTCAGGTGCAGCTGTGCTGCCAGCCAGTCGGGCGAGACCAGGGTATCGGCATCGGTAAAGGCCAGCCAGCGTGCACCCTCGGCAATCAGTGAGCGGGCGCCATGATGGCGCGCCACGCCGACATTGCCGACCTGCAGCGGCAGCAGCCTCACCGGGTGACGGCGCGCGATGGCCTCGGAAGCATCGCTGCAACTGTCGAGCACCACCACGATGCGTACTGCCTCGCCCTGCAGTTGCGCATGCGAAGCGGCCTTGCGCACGGCCCGCAAGCAGGCGTGCAGGGTGGCTTCTTCGTCGTGCGCGGGGATGACGATGCCGATCATGCTCACTCCTTCCAGAATGATGGTGTGCGTGCGATATCAAGGTTGGATCAGATCCTGCGCCAGAGATCGATCAGGATGTCCTCGTCTTCATAGCAGGCCTGGCGCTTCAGGCGCGGGTGGGTATCGATGAGCTGGTGCATGGGCTGGGTGGCCAGCAGGCGGTCATCGAAATCCTTCTTCCAGTGGCAGGCCAGCAGGTGGCCCTGCGGCGCCAGGCTGGCGGCGGCCAGCGCCGCCAGCTCGGCCACGTTGGGGGCGTCGAAGTAGTAGCACAGCTCGGAAAACACGATCAGCCCCAGCGGCGGCATGTCCTGCGCCGCCGTCGGCCATTGTTCGGGCAGCGACTGCCGGCGCACCTGGACGTGCGGCAGGTGCGCGGTCTTTTGCCGTGCGATACGCACCGCTTCCGCGCAAAAATCGGAGGCCATCAGCCACTGGCAGCGGGTCGCCAGTTGCAGCGTCAGTTCACCGCTGCCGCATCCGGGTTCGAAGATGGCATTGCACTGCCGACGCGGCAGGATGGCCTCGATGATGGCGCGCTTGCGCTGTTCGTACCAGCGCTCGCGCGTCTTCCAGGGATCGTCGCTGGCCGCGTACAACTGGTCGAAATGGCCGCTGGCCGGAAACTGCGCTGTCGTCATAGGAAGAACACCTCATAGGGCCGCACGAAGTGCGCCAGCACGCCGGCCGGCAACACCGGATCGCGTTGGCCGTCGCGCCCGACCTGGCTGTGATAACAGCGCAGGGCGCGCCGTTTCATCATGCCGGTTCCGGCATCGAAGCTGAGTTTGTGCGCCCGGCCCCAGGGAAATTCGCCCCCCAGTGGTTGCGCCCAGTGCCAGCCCCAGATCGGCACTTCCACGAGCTTGCAGCCCAGTTCGTGTTCCAGTTCGGCGGCCACTTCGCCCACGGTTTCGTGATCGGGATGGCCGTCCAGGCGCCACGGTGCAAAGACGATGTCGGTAGGGCGCAATTGCGCGATCAGCCAGGCCTTCAGTTCCAGCCGATGTTGGCCGATCTGGCCGTCCGCAATCCTGGCCCGCAGGATCTGTGCCTGACCCGCGCCCAGACATTCCAGCGCCGCCCGGCTCTCCGCCGCACGCAGCAGGGGCAGGCGCGCGGCCAGGGGTGATGTCGCCGGATGGCTGCGCTCACCGTCACTGACGGCCACCACTGCGATTTCGCGCATCATGCCGGCCAGTCGGGCGATCAGTCCGCCACAACCCAGCGTTTCGTCATCGGGATGCGGCGCCAGGATGACCGCACGTGAGCGTGGCGGCACCAGGTGGCACAGCTCCAGTTCGGGCAGAACGTGCAGGCGCTGGCAGGATTGCCACACCTCCTCGGCGGTGCCATGGACGATATCGATATGGCGCGCCGAGTCTGCCGTCACGATGGACGGCGTGGCATTCACAGTAGGCATGGAGAAGGCTCCTCTTCAAGACTGGCGCTGGCCAGCGCCGCCAGATCGCGTTCGGCGTGGCTCTGGCGCAGCCACACCGGCAGGTCGGCCAGCAGGCGCGCACTGTGCCGGCTGCCGCAATAGGGGTGGGGACCGAGTGCGGCCCCCAGATCATCGATGATCTGCAGGCTGGACCGCTCCACGATCAGACGGGCGCGCAGGGCATCCTGCATGGCGTTGGCGCGTGGATGAGCATCAATGCGTGCGGCACTCTCGCGCAGGCAGGTGGCTGCCGCATGCTGGCCGCACAGCGCACTGCCCAGTCGCGCCAGCGCATGGCTGTCGGCGCGCCGTCTCAAGCCTTGTCGCAATGCGGCTACCAGCGCGCTGGCAGCGCCGTACCAGCAGGCGGCAATGCCGATGCCGCCGTGCCAGAAACCGGCACGCTCCAGATAAAAGCCGGGAGCACCGACCACCTGCGCTACCACGTTGCGCAATTGCAGGCGCGCGGTGCGCGTGGCTGCCATGCCGACGGCAGCCCAGTCATCTTCGATGATGGTGACGCCCGGCTGACCCAGCTCCAGCGCCAGCAGCCAATAGCGGTCGTCGTCGTCACGGTGGCCGAGCAGGGCATGGGTGACAGCGGTCGCGCCGGAGCACCAGGATTTCTCGCCGTCGAGGATGACGTGATCTCCCTGTGCCGTCATGCGCAGGCTGCCCGGTCGGCCCTGGGCACACCAGACGGCCCAGATGGAATGCAGCGGCAAGGGCCGCCGGGCCTCGGCCAGGATCGCCAGGGCGTCAGTATGGGCTTCAAACAATTTGGCCAGCGACAGATCCTGAGCGGCGACGGCGGCCAGCGCTTGCCAGCGACCCAGCGTCTCGCCCTGGCCGGGCAGGGGCAAGCGGTCCAGTCCCGCCACCACCAATTGACGCAACAGGCGCGCAGCGACCATGGGCAGCTGCGCGTGGCTGGCTTCCTGCAGGGCGGGCGCGATGAATTCCTCGAGCGCGGCAGGCAAGGAAGGGCAGGGTGGAGCGTAACGGCGGGCGGGGCTGCTCATCATGATGCGGGGGAGAAGATCAAGCGCACAGGCTGTGCAATGGGAGGCAGTATGCGCGTACTCGCGCTGGCAAGATGTCGGCGCGCTGCCGTGTTTGCCGTAGGAATTCATTAGCGCAGGGGCATGTCGCAGCGCTGCCTGTAGGAATCCGGAGCGCTGAAAATCGGTGCAGCGCCTACAGCCAAATTGCGTCGTCACTTTCATCATGAAACTCCGGACGCAGAAGATGTTCATGCGCCGCGCCAAAGGGCGACCAGGTGATTACGCAGGGCGTCCCCCACGAAACTGTCACGCTCGGAGAAGCGACATGAAAACCAAGGATATCCCCGAACAAGCCCATTTCGACGAATACAACAACGCCGCCGGTGGCTGGGGCTCGGTCAAGGCACTGGGGGCCATTCTGCAGCAGGAGCACGTGATCGCTACCGGCACGCGCATCCTGATGAAGCAGAACAAGCCCGATGGCTTTGCCTGCGTCAGCTGTTCCTGGGCCAAGCCGGCGGATCCGCATCTGTTCGAATTCTGTGAGAACGGCGCCAAGGCCACCGCCTGGGAAATCACCGGCAAGCGTGCCACGCCTGAGTTCTTCGCCCGGCATACCGTGGCCGAGATGGAAAGCTGGAACGATCTCGAACTGGAATCCACCGGTCGCCTCACCGAGCCCATGAAATACGACGCCGCCAGCGACCGCTATCTGCCGGTCTCGTGGGACGAGGCCTTCGATGACATCGCCGCGCAATTGCGTGCCATGGATCCGAAGAAGGTGGTGTTCTATGCCTCCGGACGCGCCTCGCTGGAGACCTCCTACTTGTACCAGCTCATGGCGCGCATGTATGGCACCAACAACCTGCCGGACAGTTCCAACATGTGCCACGAATCCACATCGGTGGCGCTGCCGCAGACCATCGGCGTACCGGTGGGCACGGTCACGCTGGACGATTTCGGGCAGACCGAGTGCATCCTCTTCTTCGGTCACAACACCGGCACCAATGCCCCGCGCATGCTGCATCCACTGGAGCAGGCGCGCAAGCGCGGCGTCCCGGTGATCACCTTCAATCCCTTGCGCGAACGCGGCCTGGAGCGCTTTGTCAATCCGCAATCGCCCAAGGAGATGATCACCCCCGCACATACCGACATCAGTTCGCAATATGTGCAGATCAGGATCGGTGGCGACACTGCCGCCGCCATCGGCATGGCCAAGCGCATCCTGGAACGCGACGACCGCGCCCGTACTGAAGGTTTGCCGCGCCTGCTGGACGTGGCCTTCATCGAGGAACACACCAGTGGCTTCGAGGAATTCGCGGCGGGCGCGCGCGCGGCCCAGTGGAGCGAGATCGAACGCCACGCCGGCGTCTCGCGTGCAGAGCTGGAGCTGGCTGCGGATACCTATGCCAGTGCCGGTCGCGCCATGCTCATGTATGGCATGGGCGTGACCCAGCATCGCGAAGCGGTGCGCACCATCCACATGCTGACCAATCTGCTGCTCATGCGCGGCAATATCGGCAAGCCCGGTGCCGGTATCTGCCCGATCCGAGGCCACTCCAATGTGCAGGGCCAGCGTACCGTGGGTATCACCGAAAAACCGCAGATGGTACCCAATGACAAGCTGCGCGCGCTTTATCATTTCGAGCCGCCGATGGAGCAGGGGCTCAATACGGTGGAAGCCTGCGAGAAGATCCGTGACGGCGCGTTGTCCGCCTTCTTCATGCTGGGCGGCAATTTCGTGCGCGCCATTCCCGATCATGGTGTGATGGAACCTGCCTGGCGCAAGCTGCCACTGACGGTTCAGGTGGTGACGCACTTCAACCGGTCCTGCGTGGTCCACGGACAGACATCCTACGTGCTGCCCTGCCTGGGACGCATCGAGATCGATCGCCAGCGCAGTGGCGAGCAGGCGGTGTCGGTGGAAGACAGTACCGGCTGCATGCACGGTTCACGCGGCCGCGCCGAGCCGGCTTCGCCCCGGCTGCTGTCGGAACCGGCCATCGTGGCCGAGCTGGCCAAGCGCCTGCTGCCTGCGAATGCACACGTGGACTGGGATGCCTGGGTCGGGGATTACTCCCTGATTCGTGACGCCATCGAAGCGACCTATCCGGACATCTTCCGTGACTTCAATGAGCGCATGTGGACGCCCGGCGGCTTTGCGCGTCCGCTGGCGGCCCGCGAGCGGCGGTGGACGACACCCAATGGCAAGGCCAACTTCAAGACCCCGCAGGGATTCGAGCCGGACCCCGACATGCCCGCTGATGCGGCGGGCGTGCTGCGCCTGATGACCACGCGTGGGGATAGCCAGTTCAACACCACCGTGTATTCGCTGGACGATCGTTTCCGTGGAGTCTGGGGAACGCGCCGCGTGCTGCTGATGAACCAGCGCGATCTGCAGCAGCAGGGATTGGGGGCGGGTGATTTCGTGACGGCCGAGACGGTATCGGAGGATGGCGTGGAGCGCCGCGTGGATCATCTGCGCGTGGAACCCTTCGATATTCCGGTGGGCTGCGTGATGGGTTACTTCCCCGAACTCAACCGGCTCATTCCGCTGTTCCATCACGCGCGGGGCAGCAAGGTGCCGGCGGCCAAGTCGATTCCGATTCGCTTGATTCCGGAAATTGCCGAGCCAGTGTTGTCCTGAGCACGGAGCTCAGGTTTTTCGAGAAGTCGTCAGAGAATGGAGGGACAGACTTGCCGCAGAGGGGAGGCATGGGCAAGCTGGCGTGCTGACTCGGAGAAATAAGTCCAGGTCTAATAAATTGAGTAAATACTGATAATGGACTTATAATTAAGGCGCATGAATTCGATCAAGTGGCACCCAAGAGCTATCAGGCAGTTATTGAAGATCAACCGCTCCGATCAAATCAGAATCAAGGACGCAACGGCCAAGTTGGAACTGATGCCGCATTGCCAGCAAGTGAAATCGCTGACGAATCATCCTTGTCAATTTCGGCTTCGGGTTGGTCACTATCGAGTCTTCTTCAACTTCGACGGAACTGTCCGCATTGTCTTTATCGAGGAAGTGAGCAAGCGCAATGAACGCCCGTACTAATACTCAGATCATCCACGGGGCCGATGGAAAGCCGGCCTTCGTCGTGATCCCGTATGCGGATTATGTCAAGGAGCTCCCTCAAGAGGATGAAGCCTACGTTCCGCACGAGGTCGTCGCGATGATGGTCGAACACCAATGGACCCCCATGCGCAGCTGGCGCGAGCATCTGAACCTGACCCAGCAGGAGGTCGCCGCGCGCATAGGTATCTCGCAGTCGGCTTATGCACAGCAGGAACGCAGTACCCGCTTGCGCCCGCTGTCGTTGGAGCGGATCGCAGCGGCACTGGGAGTAAGCATCGAGCAACTGGATTTCTGAGCTACTTTGCAAGAGCGAAAAAAGCCCCGCCGAAGCGGGGCCAAGAGGGAACTGAGGATACCTCAGGTTACAACACAAAAACACCTTGCTTGCTGGCGCGCCTGTCCTGAGCAATGATGGATATCGCCTCAGGCATGCGCTGCCGGACGAGGGCGATCATACGGAAGCGGCACGTCGTTGTCTCATGCTTTTGAAACATGAACGAATGCACGCCGTGCATGAGTCCGGCCAGTCCCCATCTGCCTTGCAGGGCAGCACACACAAAGCGCAGGTGAAAAAAAGACCGCTCGCGCGGCCCCGGTGCAGGTCTGTGCTGTGCAGGTGGATCGACTAAAAGAATTCCACCGTGTCGTTGGTCGTGATACCCGAGCGCAGCACACCCGAATTGACCAGTTCCTGGTAGTAGCAGATGCGATTGCGACCGCTCTTCTTGGCGTGATAGAGCGCCTGGTCGGCATGGCCCAGGATCACCACCGGCGTCTCCCGCGCGATATTGACGAAACCCAGGCTCACCGTCACCTTGCCGACCTGCGGGAAATCGTATTCCTGCACGTTCTGGCGGAAGCGATCGAAGATCTTGCGCGCATCGGTGAGCGTGGTCGAGCGCAGCAGGATCACGAATTCCTCACCACCGAAACGGAAGATGCGGTCATGCGCACGGAACGATGCGCGCAGGATATTGGCCACCAGGATCAACACCTCATCCCCGTACAGATGGCCGTAGCGATCATTGACCTGTTTGAAGTGATCGATGTCGACCACCGCCAGCCAGTGACCCTTGGGTTCGTCGTTGCTCTCGTGACGGCGCTCGTCCCGGTCCACCGAGTGCGCCTCGTGCGGCGCGATGGCAAAGGCGTAGCGGGTGAACTGTTCATCGAAGGTCTTGCGGTTGAACAGGCCCGTGAGGGCATCGCGCTCGCTGTAGTCGAGCAGGCTCTGGTAATTGCAATAGACGTGGAAGATGCCGTGGATCACGTCCAGCATGGCCGGTGCAAAGGGAACCTGGCTACGGATCTCCAGGCAGGAATTCATCTTGCCATGCAGCCAGACCGGCAGCCACAAAAGATGCTGGCCATCGGCCGTGGTCTCCTGGAACTCATTGAGATGATTGCGGATGCAGGCCAGCATGGCCGGATAGGTCGACAGCGGTTCCTTGGGATCGTCGCTGGTGAGCTCGGCGATGGTGTGCACGGCGCCATCGCGGATGACCATCTTTTCCTGCACGAAGTGTTCATCACGCAGCGTGAAGATGTCGAGCATGCGGATGGCCTCGACGTCGGTCAGCTGGTACAGCGCGGAGATGACGGAGATGGCCAGGCGGGAATGCTCCCGGTGGGCCGTGATTTCTACCAGATGCTTGAGCAGCGGTTTTTTCATCTCGTCGTCGATGTCCTGCATGAGCCCATTGTTCTATGTATGGTCGGTACTCGGCTGTGCTTGCCCGGCGTCTTCGACAGCGGGCTGGCTGACATGCCATGAAGCAGTGCCCGGCCATCGGCAGGAGCGCAGTCAGGAGCAAGGCATGTCACAGCGCAACGAAGACGATCCCGTTGCAAGATTCACGCCATCAAGCTAGCACGGAAGCAAAGCGATTTTACAGGCGGCAAGCAGGGGAATGAAGCAGTTTCTGCATTTCACTGCAGAAAAATCTCCATTTCATTTCCATGTGGAAACTTCAACTCTTGCGTGATTTTCACTTACGTGCGACTTGGTGAGTTTTTCTCTCCCGGGCGCCTTCCGATATCAGACAAACCGGCTACAAACCAGCTGTGTAGCGGAATTGACGCTGATCTGACATTGTCTGCCGGCGACCGGTCCTGCTTCTCATGCTCCGAAAATCAATACGCCAGTTCCGGGATTGACTTAAAAAAATCGCCGACTGGGTAGCCGGCGATTTTTGTTTATATCATTTACGATCTTGTTTCGGATTGCCGATGGCGGCTACCCTCCATCCAGCCTCAGGCATAGATGATCAGCAGGGCGACGGCAATGATGAGACCGAACTTGGTGATCTTGTAGACGGTCTTGTTCCAGTTCTTGAAGCGGCGGCGATACTGCCCGGCCAGCCAGACGAAACGGAACAGCTTGTTGACGCGCCCGGTCTGGTCGCCGGTCTCATTGGGGGAGGCGGCGGCGGTCATCATGGTGCGGCCGAGGAAGCCATTGATGGCTTCTGCCCAGCGATAGCGCAGCGGCCGCTCGACATCGCAGAAGAGGATGATGCGGTTCGTCTCGGTGCCGTTCTGCGCCCAGTGGATGAAGGTCTCGTCGAACACCACGCTCTGGCCATCGCGCCAGCTGTAGCGCTGGCCGTCGACTTCGATGAAGCAGCGGTCATCGTTGGGCGTGACCAGGCCCAGATGGTAGCGCAGCGAACCGGCGAAGGGGTCGCGGTGCGGATTGAGGGTCCCGCCCGGGGCCAGCTCGGCGAACATGGCGGCCTTGACCGAGGGAATGCGCTTCAAGATTTCCACGGTCTTGGGGCAGAACTTCTCGGCCGAGGGATGACTGGCGTTGTACCACTTGAGGTAGAAGCGCTTCCAGCCAGCCTTGAAGAAGGAGTTGAAACCGGCGTCGTCATTCTTCTCCGCCGCCTTGATCTTGGCCATTTCACGCAGGGCCACGGCTTCGTCGCGGATCACTTCCCAGTTCTGGTCGATGATGGCCAGGTCATCAAACTGCTTGACGGCCGGATAAGGCACGGCTGGCACGCGCGAAAACGCGTACATGAACAGATTGATCGGCGACATGATCGACGAGTGGTCGAAGAACTGCCGCAGGAAGGGCAGGCGCACCCGACCACGGAAGTGGATGAACAGGATGGAAAAGAGATAAATGAAGACAATTGCCCATTTCATTGCAGGGTCCTTTGATGTTGCCGGCCTTTTCAACTGAAGGAAAAGGCTGTGACGGATATCCGTCCATATGGGGTCGGGAGCAGGGAGATCAACGACAACAAGCGGTTCGAGCCGGGGCAGCAGCAGAAAAAAACAGGCTGGAAGAAGCCATGATGCCGCAAGATGCACGATGATGAGTTGAAATCCCGCTCACTGCGCAGGCCCGGCCAGACGCCGGCGACGCAGAGCAAGCGAGGATTCTACACCAAGGGGGAGTCAGCGTTTGTAAGGAGGGCTGATTGCCCTATGTGAATATTCTTTCAACAGCGGCTTGCGCTGATCCAGATCAAGGGGATAAAAAAAGGACCGGGAGTCCGGTCCTTCGCGAGAGGGTAAAGCAAAAGGCTCAAGCGGCCTGGGTCACCACCTGGCGTGCCCGGTTCCAGCGCGGCAGGCCGGTGAAGGCGAAATCGATTTCCGGCACGTGGCCGGAGACGATCTCGGCAATGGCCCGGCCTGAGCCGCAGCCCATGGTCCAGCCCAGGGTGCCGTGACCGGTGTTCAGGTACAGGTTGGCGAACTTGGTCTTGCCCACATAGGGGACGTTGGAGGGCGTCAGCGGACGCAGGCCGGTCCAGTAGGTCGGGTTTTCGTAGTCGCAGCCATCGGGGAACAGTTCACGGGTGCGGCGGGTGATGGCTTCGCAGCGGGTGGTGTTCAGTTCGCGGGTATAGCCGTTCAGTTCGCAGGTACCGGCCACGCGCAGGCGGTCGCCCAGGCGCGAGACCACCAGCTTGTAGCCGTCGTCGGTGAGCGAGACGGTGGGGGCGGCGTCCGGGTTGGTGACCTTGTAGGTGGCCGAATAGCCCTTGCCGGGGTAGAGCAGCAGGTCGATGCCCAGCGGCTTGACCAGTTGCTGCGAGAAGCTGCCCATGGCGACCACGAAGGTATCGGCCTGCAAGACTTCATGGCGTCCGTCCGGGTTGATGATTTCCACGCCGGTCACGCGGGCCGATGCACCGGCACCTTCGGTAATGAGACGGGTGATGGTGGTGGAATAGCGGAATTCGACGCCGGCTTCCTCGCTCTTCTTGGCCAGGCCGGTGGTGAGCTTGAAGACGTCACCCGATTCATCGGTGGCGGTGAAGTCGCCGCCGACGATCTTGTTGCGGATCGAGGCCAGTGCCGGTTCGATGCGTATCACTTCATCGGCGCCGATGGATTCGCGTGGGCAGCCCAGGTCGCGCATGAGTTTGGCGGCCGGCAGGGAGTCCTGGAATTCCTTTTCTTCAGTATAGAAGTGCAGGATCCCGCGGGTCAGGTGGTCGTACTGCACGCCCGTCTCTGCGCGCACGGCCTGCAGGGTCTGGCGGCTGTATTCGCACAGGGCGACGATGTTGCGGATGTTCTCGTCGGTGCGGGCGGCGGTGCATTCGCGCAGGAAGGCCACGGCCCACTTCCATTGCAGCCATTCCGGACGGAAGCGGTAGAGCAGCGGGGCGTCTTCCTTGCCCAGCCACTTCAGGACCTTCATCGGGGCAGCCGGATTGGCCCAGGGTTCAGCGTGCGAGACCGAGATCTGACAGCCGTTGGCGAAGCTGGTTTCCTGCGCTGCGCCGGGCTGACGGTCAATGACGGTGACGTCGTAGCCCTGCTTCTTCAGGAACCAGGCCGAAGCGGTTCCGATAATGCCTGCGCCCAATACGATCACTTTCATCTTGCTCTCCCGGTGTTGCGTGAACTTGCTGTGGTTGTTCGGACGTTCGCATCCCTGAATTCAAATGCGAACAATGCAAGCATTGTAAGAAAAGCGCGATTGCAGATGTGATCAATACTGGATCGATTTTTTGTGAATAAAAAGACTGATGCGGAATTTTTATTCAAAATAAAAAGAAAAATCAGATCGTATTTACATTTTTGAAGATGTGAAACGTGCCATCTCTTCCGCGACGGCCCGCTCTACCGTTTCGGTCAAGGCATCGCGCAGGCCTTCCCTGACGCGCTGCATCACGATCTCGGAAAGATGGTCCAGGGCCAGCGCCATCTGGTCTTGCAGGTGTTGGTGCAGCACGGTATCGACGCGTTCGAGCAGGCTTTGCAGGACGTTTTCGCGGATTTCCTGTTCCCATTGGCGGTATTGCTCGGCGACCGGGGTAACCGGGGGCATGGCGGCCATCATGGGCGCCGCAGCGGCGGGTGCCTGGTAGCTGGCCGCAGCAGGCTGGGTATGGAAGGCGCCGGGCTGCGCGGGCGCGGTGTAATCCGGGGCGGCAGGTGCCAGCGGGATGATCTCGGTGAGGAGGGGAATGCTGTTGTCGTCGTGGTTCATGGCATGAGCGGGCGGGGCGGGCTCAGGCGGCCACATGGTGCGAGAGGGGGTAGCCGCGTTCTTTATAGAAACGGTAGCGGTCACGGCCGGCGGCCTTGTCGGCATCGTCGGCGGAAATGATTTCCAGCAGGCGTTCGAAGCGGGCGAAGTGCGCGGGGGTGTCGCCACCCAGGTTGATGAGGATCTGGTGGTGCGGCAGTTCGGTGCTGTCGTCGGCGGTCAGGATGATGGGCGTCTGCGCTGCCAGCGGGTCGCCGGCCATCACGTGGGGCAGGAAATCCTGCTCGGAGAAGCTCCATAGAGCCTGGTCGAGCTGCTGCAACTCGGCGCGGTCGGGGGTGCGCAGCACCAGGTTGGCGCCGGAAGCGCGCGCTTTGCGCACCAGACGGCACACGTAGGCGATCTTTTGCGGGACGTTGCTGTGAAAGTCGATTCGGGTCATCCCGCCAGTATAGTGGGTCGCGGTGCGGTGTGCTATTCGGGCAAGAAAAAGCAAATGGCCCGCAGCAGGAACTGCAGCGGAAAGAACCTCATCTGGCAAGAACTTTTCTCTACAGAACTTATCCACGGCAATTCGCAGAGTCGATAAGAATGAACTGCGCCTATCCTTGGAAACATAAACTTGTCCGATGCCGTACTGGAAACGGATCCGGTCTTTGCGCCGCCGTTCTGAACCATGAAATTCGTTTTCGCTTTCGCGTCCCTTGCTTGTCTCCTGTCGGCTTGTTCCCCGTCATCTCCCGAACGTCCCCCTATGTCATCTCTTACCGTTTCCATCAATGAGTCGCCAGAAAAACTGCTGCGTGACAATGCAGGACAGATCAAGGTGACGCAGCAGGGGCCAGGCGTGAATTTCTACACGGCGCATTGGGCGCAGCAGAATCCTGGCTCCGTCACGATTGCGCATGGCAGATACACGTTGACGATACCTTACGTGCTGGGTTTTCAAGGCATGGAAGAGTCGCGTGCTCCTTCCGAAGGAATCGTTCAATATGAAGTGTTCGCGGGTGTCACTGCCCCGGACTTGATCGGGCATGACGAAGCGCGCAAGAAGCTCTTCGCTCTCTTGCAAGCGATCCGCAAGGCGGGCTGGACGCCCTTCATTGAGCGTGATGATCCGAGAATCCGGGGTGAGCAACGGCTTGACTATGTCATGAGAAATTCGTCAGCCAGCAGTCTCGATCCTGATTACGAGCCCACTTTCACCGAGTGGATGGCCTTGGAAGATCTTTCCAAATGGACGTTCTGTGCTGATCACACCTATTTGGCGGTGGCGTTCAAACGAGAGGCCAGTCTGGGGGACCCAGTCAAACCTGGTTCTTATTTATTGACCTATACGGTCATGGGAGAAAACCAGCATTTCCGGACTTATGTGGCGCCGAAAGACCGGGACCGCTGGAAAGAGTTGCTGCCCGGTGTCGTCAAGGAGTTGCAGGAACAGCGCCAGCGGGCTGAACAGGGATGGCGCGCGAAGGGAGCGCGAATTGATGAGACCTATCACGACCCTCCGGTTCCGCGCTTTTAACCTGACCAGATAGTTCGCCCTGTTCGATGGATGCAGCAGGGGTTGAAGAAAAATGCCGTTGAGCCTCGGGCTCAACGGCATGGTGTGAACAAGCGCGCAGGGCGCTATGGCGTGCAGGAAGTGTCCCGCTTATGCCGCCATCCCACTATGCCGCAACAGCGCATCAATGCTCGGCTCCCGCCCACGGAACGCCTTGAAGGACTCGATGGCCGGACGCGAACCGCCCACGGCCAGGATTTCCTGCTGGAAGCGGCGGCCGGTTTCCAGCGAGATCACATTGCCGCTGCTGGCAGCTGCCTCTTCAAAGGCGCTGTAAGCGTCAGCCGACAGCACTTCCGCCCACTTGTAGCTGTAGTAACCCGCCGCATACCCACCCGCAAAGATGTGCGAGAACGAATGCTGGAAGCGGTTGAATTCCGGCGGGCGGATCACGGCGATGCGGTCGCGCACGCTGTCGAGCAACTGCTGTACGGTCTGCTGGCCACCGACTTCATATTCATGGTGGATCAGCATGTCGAACAGCGAGAACTCCACCTGGCGCAGCATCTGCAGGCCGGACTGGAAGTTCTTGGCGGCGATCATCTTGTCATACAGCGCGCGCGGCAGCGGCTCGCCGGTCTCGGCATGTGCGGTCAGCTGCTGCAGCACATCCCATTCCCAGCAGAAGTTTTCCATGAACTGCGAAGGCAGTTCCACCGCATCCCATTCCACGCCGGAAATACCCGATACGCCCACTTCATCGACCTGCGTCAGCATGTGGTGCAGACCATGGCCAAACTCATGGAACAGGGTGATGACTTCATCATGGGTGAACAGGGCCGGCTTGGTCACGCCATCGACCACGGCAGGTTCGGTGAAATTGCAGACCAGATAGGCAATCGGGGTTTGCACGCCCTGCGCGGTGAGGCGGCGGGCGCGGGCGTCATCCATCCAGGCGCCGCCACGCTTGCCGGAGCGGGCATACAGGTCCAGATAGAACTGGCCAACCAGTTGGCCATCGCGCTCGATGCGGAAGAACTTCACATCCTTGTGCCAGACCGGGGCGGTATCGGGCTTGATCTGCACGCCGAACAGTTGCTGCGCCACCTGGAACAGGCCGCCGACCACCTTGGGTTCGGGGAAGTATTGCTTCACTTCCTGTTCCGAGAAGGCGTAGCGCTGCTCGCGCAGCTTTTCGGAGGCGTAGGTGCTGTCCCAGGCCTTGAGCTCATCCAGACCCAGCTTTTCGCGGGCGAAGGTCTTCAGTTCTTCATAGTCTTTCTGACCGAAGGGGCGGGCGCGCTGGCCCAGGTCTTCCAGGAAGGCGATCACTTCGCTGGGTGACTTGGCCATCTTGGCCACCAGCGAGACTTCGGCGAAGTTGGCATAGCCCAGCAGTTGCGCTTCTTCCTTGCGCAGTTGCAGGATCTGGTCGATGTTGGCGCTGTTGTCCCATTCGGGCTTTGCGCCCAGTTCCGACGCCTTGGTCGCGTTGGCGCGGTAGATCTTCTCGCGCAGCGCGCGATTATCTGCATATTGCAGAACCGGGAAATAAGAGGGGAAGTGCAGGGTGAACTTGTAGCCGGGCTTGCCGTCCTTCTCGGCGGCGGCACGTGCAGCTTGCTTCACATCGGTCGGAAGCCCCGACAGTTCGGCCTCGTCCTCGACGAAGAGGGCGAAGTCATTGGTGGCGTCCAGCACGTTTTCGGAGAAACGCGTGGTCAGCATGGCCTGCTTTTCCTGGATCTCGGCGAAGCGTTCCTTCTTGTCCTCGGCCAGTTCGGCGCCGGACAGACGGAAATCGCGCACGGCATTGTCCACCACCTTGCGGCGCGCGGCCGTCAGGGAAGCGAAGGCCGGGCTGGCCTGCAGCGCCTTGTACTTCTCGAACAAGGCCAGGTTCTGGCCCAGCCCGGTCCAGAATTCCACCAGGCGCGGCTGGTTCTCATTGTAGGTGGCGCGCAGGGCCGGGGTGTCCATCACCGAATTGAGGTGGCCGACCACGCTCCAGGCGCGGCCCAGCTTTTCGGTGGCCGATTCCAGCGGCTCGACGAAATTGTCCCAGGTGACTTCGGCCATCGGCGCTTCCAGTTCGGTGACCAGACGGCTGGCGTCGGCCAGCAGCTTGTCCAGCGCCGGGGTGACGTGTTCGGGCTGGATGGCGTCGAACTGGGCATAGCCCGAGAAATCGAGCAGGGGATTGGCGGCGATGTCGTTGGTGGTCATGGGCTCTCGTTTCTCTGAAAACATCCGGCAGCCAGGCTGCCGGAGGGTATTGCGCTAAAGGCGTGCCGATCAGCTGCGTTCGGCGGCTTCGATGGTGTTGACCAGCAGCATGGTGATGGTCATCGGACCCACGCCACCCGGCACCGGGGTGATCCAGCCGGCGACTTCCTTGGCATTGGCGAAATCGACGTCGCCACACAGCTTGCCGTTGTCATCGCGGTTCATGCCGACGTCGATGACGACCGCGCCAGGCTTGACCATATCCGCAGTGACAATGTTGCGCTTGCCGGTGGCGACCACCAGGATGTCGGCCTGGCGGGTGTGGTGGCCGAGGTCACGGGTCTTGGAGTTACAGATAGTGACGGTGGCACCGGCTTGCAAGAGCAACATCGCCTGCGGCTTGCCGACGATGTTGGAAGCCCCGACCACTACGGCATTGGCGCCGCGCACCGGGTAATTGATCGATTCCAGCATCTTCATGACCCCATAGGGCGTGCAGGGGCGGAACAGCGGCTGGCCGGTCATCAACAGGCCGGCGTTGCTGACGTGGAAGCCGTCCACGTCCTTTTCCGGGGCGATGGCTTCGATCACCTTGTGGGCGTCGATGTGCGCCGGCAGCGGCAGCTGCACCAGGATGCCGTTGATCTTGGGATCGCCGTTGAGGGCGTCGATGCGGGCCAGGAGCTCGGCTTCCGTCATCGTGGCTTCATATTTCTCAAGAACAGAATGAAGGCCATTGTCCTGGCAGGCCTTGACCTTGTTGCGCACGTAGACCTGGGAAGCCGGGCTGTCGCCCACCAGGATCACGGCCAGGCCGGGTTGCTTGCCTTGGGCGGTGAGGGCGGCGGCGCGCTTGGCCACTTCGGCGCGCAGTTGTTGGGAGAGCAGGTTTCCGTCGATCAGTTGGGCAGACATGGCAGATAGGGCAAATAGAAAGTGAAGGGCAGGGCAGGGAAGAAAGCGCCCGGACAGGCCGGGGCCACTGAAGGGCGCAAGGCGCCAGAACCCGTGATTATAAAGCCAGGCGGCAGGCCGGACGAAATGCCGGCGAGCGAGGATTTGTTGCTATATTGCAAATAGATATTGTCCCCTTGATCTGACATTGGCTTTTGGGGCAGCGCACGACGGGGATTTGCAATTTCGGTTATGCTCCCGCAACCAAGCCTCCCGGCCCCTGATAGACCGCCCTGAAGAAACAAGGATTACCGCATGACCGATCTCCTGACCCGCCGCCTGCACCAGCTATCCCAGCCGCAACATCTTGCGTTGTTGGGCCAGGGTCTGCGCGGGGTGGAGCGGGAGACGCTGCGCGTGGACGCCCGGGGCCACCTGGCCCGCACGCCCCATCCGCCGGCACTGGGTTCGGCCCTGACCAATGACCTGATCACCACCGATTACTCTGAAGCGCTGCTGGAATTCATCACCCCGGCCATGCCCGACATCGCCGATGCCTTGCAGCGCCTGGATGAGATCCACCGCTTTGCTTATACCAAACTGGGGGGCGAATTCCTGTGGAATGCCTCCATGCCCTGCGTGCTGCCGCCGGAAGACGAGATTCCCATCGCCTGGTACGGCAGCTCTCACATCGGCATGTTGAAACACGTCTACCGCCGTGGCCTGGCGCTGCGCTATGGCCGCACCATGCAGTGCATCGCGGGTATTCACTACAACTTCTCCTTGAGTGAAGACCTGTGGGAAGTCCTGCGCGAGGGCGATGAGAGCGTCGATCCCTCGCTGTCGCGCCGCGATTACCAGTCCGAGCGCTACATCGCCCTGATCCGCAACTTCCGCCGCTACAGCTGGTTGCTGATGTACCTGTTCGGCGCCTCGCCGGCGGTGGCGACCAATTTCCTGCGCGGCCGCCCGCACCAGCTGGAGACCCTCTCCGAGGACACGCTCTACCTGCCCTACGGCACCAGCCTGCGCATGAGCGACCTGGGCTACCAGAACCACGCCCAGGCCAACATCACCCCGCATTACAACAACCTGCCGGCCTACATCCGCAGCCTGTCGCATGCGGTCAGCGAGCCGTATCCGCCCTATGAAGCCATCGGTACCAAGCGCGACGGCGAATGGGTACAGATCAATACCAACATCCTGCAGATCGAAAACGAGTTCTACTCCTCGATCCGTCCCAAGCGCGTCATCAACAGCGGCGAGCGGCCGATACAGGCGCTCTCGGCGCGCGGCGTGCAGTATGTGGAAGTGCGCTGCATGGACATCGATCCCTTCAATCCCTTGGGCATCGGGCTGGAAGCCGCGCGCTTCCTGGATGTGTTCCTGCACTTCCTGGCGCTGGAATCGAGCTGCCTGACCTCGGACGAGGAAGGCGTGGAAAATCGCGCCAACTTCCTGGCCACCGTCAAGGAAGGTCGTCGGCCGGGCCTGCGCCTGCAATTCAAGGGGGAATCCCTGCTGCTGACCGACTGGGGCCGCCAGTTGCTGGACCGCATGGCACCGGTGGCCGAGCTGCTGGACCGTCAGCGCGGCGGCAGCCAGCACCGCGACAGCCTGGCCGCCCAGCGCGCCAAGCTGGCCGATCCCGATGCCACGCCCTCGGCACGCGTGCTGCGGGAAATCCGCGCCGCCGGCAATTCCTTCCCGGCCTATACCCTCGCCCAGAGTCAGCGCCAGGCCGCCGAACTGATCGCCCGTCCGTTGTCGTCCGACCAGACCGCCGATTTCGTCGCCATCGCTCAGGCTTCGCTGGATGCCCAGCGCGAGATCGAACGCACCCAGGTGGGCGACTTCGATACCTTCGTGGCGGCTTACCGGGCCAGCACCCTGGGCAATATCGCTATCTAGCCCACCTTCGCTTATTCACTTATATAGAGCAATAACTGAACAAGAAACCGACAAGAGCGCCTCGTCCCCGGACGAGGCGTTTTTGCTGGTCGGTCGGAAAGCCCCATGCTTGCTGTCCTGGCAATTCTTTATGTTCACTTTTATTGGGCAAAAAATGCTGTTTTGTGCGCTCCGGCAGGTCTTTGCCGCATTGCAAACAGGGCAAGAAAACCCCGCCGCAAGGGCGATATAGTAAAAATACGAGGCCCTGGAAGCCCCTATTCATGCCGCTTTGCAGCATATTTTCGTATTATGAAATCGATTATCGTAATTTGAAAATTGAAAATTCCCTGATAAAATTCGTCGTCCACACGGCTGGAAGACCGTACATTTAAGCCTGTTTCGCCTCCGACGCCTTGCCCCAAGGGTCAGGAAAGATTGCAATACAGGCAACACATGACAACTTCCTGCATCACCTGCCGGCGGCATTGCGTACCGAATGACCCGACCGACCCGCCTGGTTTATCCGACCGGACGGATCTCTCAACAACCAGGAGACATGACATGTCAGCCCAAATCGATCAAGTTCTGGCGCAGGCCGCCAACGATCCCGATGTGATGGAAACCCAGGAGTGGCTTGACGCCCTCGAAGCCGTGATCGAAAAGGAAGGCCCGGATCGCGCCCACTACCTGATGGAACGCATGGTCGATCTGGCGCGCCGTCGTGGTGCCCATATCCCCTTCTCCAGCAACACCGCCTACGTCAACACCATTCCCGCCGACCAGGGCGAGCACTGCCCGGGCAACCTGGAATATGAAGAGCGCCTGCGCTCCTGGATGCGCTGGAACGCCATGGCCATGGTGGTCAAGGCCAACCGCGTCGATGGCGACCTGGGTGGACACCTGTCTTCCTTCGCGTCGCTTGCCAACATGCTGGGCATCGGATTCAACCACTTCTGGCACGCTCCGACCGAAGACCACGGTGGCGACCTGCTGTACATCCAGGGCCACTCCTCGCCCGGCATCTACGCACGCGCCTTCCTGGAAGGCCGCCTGACCGAAGACCAACTGATCCACTTCCGCCGCGAAGCCGATGGCCATGGTCTGTCGTCCTACCCGCACCCCAAGCTGATGCCGGAATTCTGGCAGTTCCCGACCGTCTCGATGGGCCTGGGCCCCTTGATGGCGATCTACCAGGCCCGCTTCCTGAAGTACCTGCATGCCCGTGGCATCGCCAAGACCGACAACCGCAAGGTCTGGGCCTTCTGTGGCGACGGCGAAATGGACGAGCCGGAATCGATGGGCGCCATCGGCATGGCCGGCCGTGAAAAGCTGAACAACCTGGTCATCGTGGTCAACTGCAACCTGCAGCGTCTGGACGGTCCGGTGCGCGGCAACGGCAAGATCATCCAGGAACTGGAATCCGATTTCCGCGGCGCCGGCTGGAACGTGGTCAAGGTCATCTGGGGCAGCGGCTGGGACGAGCTGCTGGCCAAGGACAAGGACGGCATCCTGCAGAAGGTCATGATGGAAACCGTCGACGGCGAGTACCAGAACTACAAGGCCAAGGACGGCGCCTACGTGCGCAAGCACTTCTTCGGCAAGCATCCGAAGCTTCTGGAAATGGTCTCCAAGATGTCGGATGACGACATCTGGCGCCTGACCCGTGGCGGCCACGACCCGCACAAGATCTACGCCGCCTTCAAGGTCGCGCAGGAATCCAAGGACCAGCCCACCGTCATCCTGGCCAAGTCCATCAAGGGCTATGGCTTCGGCAAGGCCGGCGAAGCGCGCAACACCGCGCACAACACCAAGAAACTGGACGACGAAGCCATCCGCGCCATGCGCGACCGCTTCCAGCTGCCGATCTCGGACGCTGAACTGCCGAACATTCCGTTCTTCAAGCCTGCTGACGACGCACCGGAAATGCAGTACCTGCACGAGCGCCGCAAGGCCCTGGGCGGTTACCTGCCGCAACGCCGCGTGCACGCGGACGAAAAGCTGCCGGTGCCGGAACTGTCGGCCTTCCAGGCCATGCTGGAGCCCACTGCCGAAGGCCGTGAAATCTCCACCACCGCCGCTTATTCGCGCGTGCTGACCGCACTGCTGCGCGACCCCAACCTGGGCCCGCGCGTGGTACCCATCATGGTCGACGAGTCCCGTACCTTCGGGATGGAAGGCCTGTTCCGCCAGATCGGCATCTTCAGCCAGGTCGGCCAGCTGTACGAACCGGTCGACAAGGACCAGGTGATGTACTACCGCGAAGACAAGGCCGGCCAGATCCTGCAGGAAGGCATCAACGAAGCGGGCGGCATGAGCTCGTGGATCGCTGCGGCGACCTCGTACTCGACCAACAACCGCGTGATGATTCCGTTCTACACCTACTACTCCATGTTCGGTCTGCAGCGTATCGGCGACCTGGCCTGGGCAGCCGGTGACATGCGCGCACGCGGTTTCCTGATCGGCGGCACCGCCGGCCGTACCACTCTGAACGGTGAGGGCCTGCAGCACGAAGACGGCCACAGCCACGTGTTCGCTTCGGCCATCCCGAACTGCATCCCCTACGACCCGACCTTCGCCCACGAAGTCGCCGTGATCATCCATGACGGCCTGCGCCGCATGGTGGCCAACCAGGAAGACGTGTTCTACTACATCACCGTGATGAACGAGAACTACGGCCACCCTGGCATCAAGCCGGGCCAGGAAGAGGGCATCATCAAGGGCCTGTACCTGTTGAACGAAGGTGGCAAGGAAAACAAGCTGCGCGTGCAACTGCTGGGTTCGGGCACCATCCTGCGCGAAGTCATCGCCGCCGCCGACCTGCTGCGTGATGACTGGAAGGTCGATGCCGACGTTTGGTCCGCACCGTCCTTCACCCTGCTGGCCCGCGATGGCCAGGATGTGGAACGCTGGAACATGCTGCACCCGGCCGAGGCCCCGAAGAAGAGCTACTTCGAGCAATCGCTGGAAGGCAGCGAAGGCCCGATCGTGGTCTCCACCGACTACATGCGCACCTATGCCGAGCAGGTCCGTGCCTTCGTGCCGAAGGGCCGTTCGTACAAGGTGCTGGGCACCGACGGCTATGGCCGTTCGGATACCCGCGCCAAGCTGCGTGAGTTCTTCGAAGTGAACCGCTACTTCGTGACCGTGGCGGCCCTGAAGTCGCTGGCCGATGAAGGCAAGATCAAGCCGGAAGTGGTGGCGCAAGCCATCGCCAAGTACGGTATCGATCCGAACAAGCCCAACCCGGTGACCCTGTAAGGACTGCCTGACCGACCATCCCCGCCTCAGCCTGCTGATCGCGGGGATGTGTCGTGTCTGGAAAGCCACCCCAATGGGGAGGTCCGCTGCTCAGGCAGCACCTGCCCTAAGCGAATACTTCTCCCGGCACAGCGCCTGGGAACAGAACAACGGAGCGCATCAGATGAGTCAAGTCGAAGTAAAAGTCCCGGACATCGGCGATTTCAAGGAAGTCGAAGTCATTGAGGTGATGGTCAAGGTCGGCGACACGATCAAGGTCGACCAGTCGCTGATCACGGTCGAATCCGACAAGGCCAGCATGGAAATCCCGTCCAGCCAGGCCGGCGTGGTCAAGGAAATCAAGGTCAAGGTCGGTGACAAGGTCGCGGAAGGCTCGCTGCTGGTGATCGTCGAAGGCGAGGGCGCTGCTGCTCCCGCCGCCGCACCGCAAGCCGCCGCTGCCGCTCCTGCGGCCGCGCAGGCCTCCGCCCCGGCACCGGTCCCTGCTGCTGCACCGGCAGCCGCTGCTGGCGGTACCGTCGAGATCGAAGTGCCCGACATTGGCGACTTCAAGGAAGTGGAAGTCATCGAAGTCATGGTCAAGGTGGGTGACACCGTCAAGGCCGAGCAGTCGCTGTTGACCGTGGAATCCGACAAGGCCAGCATGGAGATCCCCTCCAGCCACGCTGGCGTGATCAAGGAACTGAAGATCAAGCTGGGTGACAAGGTTGCCAAGGGCAGCATCATCGCCACCATCGAAGCTGCGGGCGGCGCACCTGCTGCTGCTGCTGCTGCTGCTGCGCCTGCCGCAGCGCCTGCAACTGCCCCCGCTCCTGCAGCAGCACCCGCGCCCGCCGCTGCGGCCGCCGTGCCTGCCATCGCTACCGCGTCGGCCACCAGCACCGGTGGCAAGGCCCACGCTTCGCCCTCCGTGCGCAAGTTTGCTCGCGAACTGGGCGTGGACCTGTCGCGCGTGCCGGCCACCGGTCCCAAGGGCCGCATCCTGCAATTGGACGTGCAGAACTTCGTCAAGGGTGTCATGGCCGGTTCCACCTCGGTGGCCGCTTCCGCACCGGCGACCAATGGCAGCGGCGCGGGCATGAACCTGCTGCCGTGGCCGTCGCTGGACTTCAGCAAGTTCGGTGAAACCGAACTGCAACCGCTGTCGCGCATCAAGAAGATCAGCGGCCCCAACCTGCATCGCAACTGGGTGATGATCCCCCACGTGACGCAGTTCGACGAAGCCGACGTGACCGAGCTGGAAGAATTCCGCAAGACCTCCAACGACGCCTTCGCCAAGGCCAAGTCGCCGGTCAAGCTGACCATGCTGGCCTTCGTCATCAAGGCCAGCGTCTCGGCGCTGAAGAAATTCCCGGCCTTCAATGCGTCCCTGGACGAGAAGGGCGAGAACCTGATCCTGAAGAAGTACTACAACATCGGCTTCGCCGCCGATACCCCGAATGGCCTGGTGGTACCGGTCATCAAGAACGCCGACCAGAAGAGCATCGGCCAGATCGCCACCGAAATGGGCGAACTGTCCGCGCAGGCCCGCGACGGCAAGTTGAAGCCGGCCGACATGCAGGGTGCCACCTTCACCATCTCCTCGCTGGGTGGCATTGGCGGCACCGCCTTCACGCCCATCATCAATGCGCCGGAAGTGGCGATCCTGGGCCTGTCCAAGTCGATCACCAAGCCGGTGTGGGATGGCAAGCAATTCGTGCCGCGCCTGATGCTGCCGACCTCGCTGTCCTATGACCACCGCGTCATCGACGGCGCCATGGGCGCGCGTTTCTCGGCGTATCTCGCCGACGTGCTGGGCGATCTGCGCAAGTCGCTCCTCTAAGCCACCCCCGAACATTACGGAGTCAGGACAATGAGTCTCTCTGAAGTCAAGGTCCCCGATATCGGGGATTTCAAGGAAGTCGAAGTCATCGAGGTGATGGTCAAGGTTGGCGACACCATCAAGGTGGATCAGTCGCTGATCACCGTCGAATCCGACAAGGCCAGCATGGAAATTCCGTCCAGCCAGGCTGGCGTGGTCAAGGAAGTCAAGGTCAAGGTGGGTGACAAGGTCGCCGAAGGTTCGCTGCTGCTGATGGTGGAAGCGGCCGGCGAAGCCGCTGCAGCCCCGGCTCCGGCTGCACCGGCTGCAGCGCCTGCTCCGGCAGCCGCTCCCGCTGCCGCACCGACGGCGGCCAGCTTCGGCGGCAGCGCTGACGTGCAGTGCGACGTGATGGTGCTGGGTGGTGGTCCTGGTGGTTACTCGGCCGCCTTCCGCGCCGCCGACCTGGGCCTGAACACCGTCATCGTCGAACGCGAAGCCACGCTCGGTGGCGTCTGCCTCAACGTCGGTTGCATCCCGTCCAAGGCGCTGCTGCACGTGGCCGCCGTGATCGACGAGACTGCCGCCATGGCCTCGCACGGTGTCACCTTCGGCAAGCCCGAAATCGACATCGACAAGCTGCGCGCCTACAAGGACAAGGTCATCGGCACCATGACCGGTGGCCTGGCCGGCATGGCCAAGGCCCGCAAGGTGCAGGTGGTCAATGGCGACGGCCAGTTCGCCGGCCCCAACCACATCGAAGTCACTGCAGCGGACGGCAGCAAGAAGGTGGTGCAGTTCAAGCACGCCATCATCGCCGCCGGTTCCTCGGTGGTGAACCTGCCGTTCGTGCCGCAGGATCCGCGCATCGTCGATTCGACCGGCGCGCTGGAACTGCGCCAGGTGCCCAAGCGCATGCTGGTCATCGGTGGCGGCATCATCGGCCTGGAAATGGCGACCGTCTATTCCACCCTGGGCGCGCGCATTGATGTGGTCGAGATGATGGACGGCCTGATGCAAGGTGCGGACCGCGACATGGTCAAGGTCTGGCAGAAGTTCAACGAGAAGCGCTTCGACAACGTCATGGTCAAGACCAAGACCGTGGCCGTGGAAGCCCTGCCCGAAGGCATCAAGGTCACGTTCGAAGCCGCTGAAGCCGGTGCCACCGCACCCGAGCCGCAACTGTACGACCTGGTGCTGGTGGCCGTGGGCCGCAGCCCGAACGGCAAGAAGCTGTCGGCCGACAAGGCTGGCGTGATCGTCTCGGATCGCGGCTTCATCGCTGTCGACAAGCAGATGCGTACCAACGTGCCGCACATCTTCGCCATCGGCGACCTGGTGGGCCAGCCCATGCTGGCGCACAAGGCGGTGCACGAAGGCCACGTGGCCGCCGAAGCGATTGCCGGCGAGAAGAGCTTCTTCGACGCCAGCGTCATTCCTTCGGTGGCTTATACCGATCCGGAAGTGGCATGGGTCGGCGTGACCGAAGACGAAGCCAAGGCCAAGGGCATCAAGATCGAGAAGGGTCACTTCCCGTGGGCCGCTTCCGGCCGCGCCGTGGCC
The DNA here is from genome assembly GCF_022627875.1 of Herbaspirillum sp. C7C8. NCBI lineage: Bacteria > Pseudomonadati > Pseudomonadota > Betaproteobacteria > Burkholderiales > Oxalobacteraceae > Herbaspirillum > Herbaspirillum sp. C7C8. Next base: position 36,629 of record NZ_JABXGG010000002.1, on the reverse strand, counting down.
AATGGTCGTTCGGAAGGCTTCACCAAGCTGCTCTTCGATGCCGAGACCCATCGCATCATCGGTGGCGGCATCGTTGGTACCCATGCAGGCGACATGATCGGCGAAGTGGCGCTGGCCATCGAGATGGGCGCCGATGCGGTCGATATCGGCAAGACCATCCACCCGCACCCGACCCTGGGCGAGTCCCTGGGCATGGCAGCGGAAGTGGCAGAAGGGCATTGCACGGACTTGCCGCCGCAGCGCAAGAAGTAAGCGCAGCGTCATGCATGAAAAAATGGCGGACCCTCGGGGCCGCCATTTTTTTCATGGGGTCACGCCTGCGTGGTTCATCCTCTAGAGCAGCTTCCCCGGATTCATGATCAGGTTCGGATCAAACGCCTGTTTGATGCGCAACATCAGTTCCATCTCCAGCGGCGACTTGTAGTGTCGCAGTTCGTCGCGCCGCAATTGGCCCACGCCGTGTTCGGCGCTGATGCTGCCTAGTTTCTCCGTTACGAGGTCGTGCACCAGCCGGTTCAGTTGCAGCGTGGCCTGCTTGACCTCTTCATACGAGGAGGACAGCGGGATCATTACATTGAAGTGCAGGTTGCCATCGCCCAGGTGGCCGAAGTTGATGATCTCTGCCTGCAACCCGCACGCAGAGATGAGCGCTTCAGCCTCGTCCACGAAACCGGCAATGGCCGAGATCGGTAGCGCGATGTCATGCTTGATGACCTTGCCGGCCCGCACTTGCGCCTGCGAGATTCCCTCCCGGATTTTCCACAGCGCCGCGGCCTGCGTGCCGCTGGTGCAGAGCATGGCGTCGCTCACCAGCCCATCCTCCATGGCCTGCCCGAGCAGCTCTTCCAGCATGGCCTGCAAGCCCACGTCCTCGGTATCGGCCAGTTCGATCAGGGCGTTGTAGCGGGCCGGTTGCGCCAGCGGCGCACGGGTGTCGCTGACGTGCTGCAGGACCAGCGCCAGCGAGGCGGCCGACATCATCTCGAAGGCCACCAGCCGGTCACCGCAGCGTGCCCGGGTGCGCGCCAGCAGCTCGGCCAGTTGTTGTAGGCTGTCGCTGCCGACCCAGGCCGTGGCACGGGCGTGCGGTTGCGAGAACAGTTTCAGTACGGCCCCGGTGATCACGCCCAGCGTGCCTTCCGAACCGATGAACAGATCACGCAGGTCGTAGCCGGTATTGTCCTTGCGCAGGCCGCGCAAGCCATTCCAGATGCGCCCATCCGGCAGCACCACTTCCAGCCCCAGGGCCAGCTCGCGCATGTTGCCAAAGCGCAGCACCGCAATCCCGCCGGCATTGGTGGCCAGGTTGCCGCCGACCGTGCAACTGCCTTCGGCACCCAGGCTGAGCGGGAAATAGCGTCCCGCCGCGCGCGCCGCTTCCTGCGCATGCGCCAGGATCACGCCGGCGTCGACCGTCATGGTGTTGTTGATCGGATCCACCGCGCGGATGCGGTTCATGCGGGTGGTCGAGAGGATCACCTGGGCGCCGCTGTCGTCAGGCGTGGCTCCCCCGCTCATGCCGGTATTGCCACCCTGGGTGACGATGGGGGTGTGGGTGAGGTGGCACAGGCGGACCACCTCGGCGGTCTGCGCCGTGTCAGCCGGGCGCACCACCACGGCGACGCGACCCTGCCATTTATTGAGCCAATCCTTCACATAGAAAGACTGCTCCTCGGCTGCCGTGACCAGGCCCGCGTCGCCGACGATGCTGCGCAGCTGCGCTATCAGTTGCTGGGTATTTTCATTCATATCGGCCCTCACGCACCATGCCAGTTCATCTTGATGCGGCCGATCGCCATGGCCGCCGCCGCCTGGCTGGGTTCGACCACCGGTATGCCCAGGGCTTCCTGCAAGGCGTCGCGATAGACCGCCATGCCGGCACATCCCATGACGATCACGTCGGCGCCATGTGTATCGCGCAGGCGCAGGCCGACATCACACATGCGCGCCAGCGTGCGGTCGTAATCGGCCAGTTCGGTCACGTTCAGGCCGATGGCCAGTTCGCCCGCCAGCCGCGCTTGCACGCCCATCGCCCCGTAGGCGCGCAGATGGCGCGGGATCGAGCCCGGCAGGATGGCGATGACGCCGAAGCGCTGGCCCAGTGTCAGGGCCGTCAGCACACCACTTTCCATAATCCCCAGCACCGGCACGTCGACCGCCTCGCGCACCGCATGCAGGCCAGGATCGGAGTAGCAGGCGATGACGAACGCACCGGCACGGGCACGCAAGGAGCGCGCCAGCGATACCAGCTGTGGCGCCACGCTGTCCACGTCCTGCTGGGTCTGGATGCCGGGCGGGCCGGAGGGCAGCGACAGGCATTCGATGACCGGCCCCCCGGCCATGCGCAGCGGCGCCATCGCTGCATCGATGCCGCGCGTGACGGCGGCCGTACTATTGGGATTGATGACGAACAGGGCAGGGCCGTCGGCCGGGACAAGGGACATGATGGTTTCTCGCAAAACAGGAGTCAGCACAGGCAACGACTGTACCCCAGGCTGACGGGCATGCTCCTTGCTCATTTGTCGGTTCCCCTTAACATGCTGTTATGCGCGATGAGGATCCATGGCACTGAACCTGCGCCAGATCGAGGTGTTCCGGGCGGTCATGACGACCGGCTCCATCAGCGGCGCCTCGCAATTGCTGTTCGTCTCGCAGCCGGCCGTCAGCCGCCTGCTGTCCCACACCGAGCAGCGGGTCGGCTTCGCCCTGTTCGAACGCATCAAGGGCCGGCTGTATGCCACGCCCGAGGCCAAGAAGCTGTTCCATGAAGTGGAGCACGTGTACCAGGCCGTGCAGCGCGTCAATGAGCTGGCCACCGACCTGTCGGAAAACCGCAGCGGCATCCTCAACATCGTCTCCAGCCCGAGCATCGGGCAGATGCTGATCCCGCAGGCCATCGCGCTGTTCCGCAATCGCCATCCGGACGTCAAGCTGACCTTCCACTGCCTCAACTATGGCTACCTGAAAGATCGGCTGCTGGCGCGCCAGGCCGACCTCGGGATCATCATCCTGCCGATGGAACATCCCAGCCTGCAGGTCACGCCCCTGTGCAGCAATCGCCTGGTCTGCGTGCTGCCCTACAACCATGAGCTGACGCGGCGCGGCACCCTGAGCCTGGCCGATCTGCGGCCCTTCCCGCTGATCTCGTACAACCGCGATTCGCCCTTCGGCGGCATCGTCGGGCGCTTCTACCAGTCCGAAGAAGAAGCCTTGCGGCCCATCATGGAAGTGGGTTCGCCGCAGAACGCCTGTTCGCTGGTGCAGATGGGCGCGGGCGTGGCGCTGGTGGATGAATTCTCGGTGCGCAGCTGGGCCGGGACCAGCCAGATGGTGGTGCGGCCGGTGGCGCGGGCCCCCATTCTGCGGGCCAACCTGGTGCACGTGCGCACCGAGCCGCTGTCGCAATTGACCCAGGCCTTCATTGCCGAACTGCAGCAACTGGTGCGCACGCAGGGTTATGGCTTGCCCGATGAAGAAACGAACATATCGGCTGCAAGCGGCGATTAACACGACGTTAAGGCAAGCATACAAAAAGGCAAGCGACAAGCGCAGATGACTCCACGACAATCGTTTGCAACTTCTCCGGTCCGCCGCCAGGTTGGCCGCCGTGCCCACTCTTTTTTCATGGAACGTCGCGCATGTCTTCAACTCTCGCCCCTGCTTCCGCGCTGGCCACTGCGCGCGGTGTCTATACCATCTGCCCCACGCCTTTCCACGCCGATGGCGCACTCGACCTGGGCAGCATCGCCAGCCTGGTCGAATTCCAGATCGCAGCTGGCGTGTCCGGCCTGGCCATCCTCGGTTTCCTCGGCGAAGCCCACAAGCTCTCCAACGCCGAGCGCCGCGCGGTGACGTCCACGTTCGTCAAGTGTGCTGCCGGACGGGTGCCGGTGTGGGTCGGTGTGCGCGCACTGGGCCTGGCCGGTGCCATCGAGCAAGCCACCGAGGCAGCCGAGGCGGGTGCGGCAGCCGTCTTCGCGGCACCGCTGGACATGGCCTCCGATGCGGTGCAGTTCGACTACTACAAATCGCTGGCGGCGGCGCTCTCCATCCCCGTGGTGATCCATGATTTCCCGGATTCCTTCGGTACCGAGATCAAGGCCGAGGTGATCGCCCGCCTGGGACGCGAAGGCGGCGTCAACTTCATCAAGATGGAAGAGCCGCCGGTAGGCCAGAAGATCAGCCGCATCCGCGACCTGGCCGGGGAATCGATGCGCATCTTCGGTGGCCTGGGCGGGGTGTATTTCCTGGAAGAGTTGCAGCGCGGTGCGGTCGGCACCATGACCGGGTTTGCCTTCCCGGAGATCCTGGTGCGCATCTATGACCAGTTCGCGGCCGGTGACCTGGCCGGTGCGGCGGCCACTTTCGACAAGTACTGCCCGCTGATCCGCTATGAATTCCAGCCCAAGATCGGACTGTCACTGCGCAAGTATGTCTATCGCAAGCGCGGCGTCATCAGCAGCGATGCCATTCGTTCGCCGGGCATGCGCATCGATCCTGAGACCGAGCGTGAACTGGAAGCCGTGATCGCCCGCGTCGGCCTGGACCTGGATCAGCGCGGCGCGCTGGTGATCCGCTGAGGAGCCGCCGATGAATCTGGGAATCGCCGGACGACGCGCACTGGTCTGCGCTTCCAGCAAAGGCCTGGGACTGGCCTGCGCCATCTCGCTGGCACGCGAGGGTGTGGCCGTGACCATGACCGCACGGGGTGCCGAGGTGCTTGAGGCAGCGGCGCAGCAGGTGCGGGACGCCACCGGCGCCACCGTCATCACCGTGGCCGGTGACATCACCACCCCCGAGGGCCGTGCCTTGGCGCTGGCCGCCTGTCCCGCGCCGGACATCCTGGTGACCAATGCAGGTGGCCCCAAGCCGGGCGACTTCCGCGAGTGGTCGCGCGAAGACTGGATCACCGCCATCGACGCCAACATGCTCACCCCCATCGAACTGATCAAGGCCACCGTGGACGGCATGATGAAGCGAGGCTTCGGCCGCATCGTCAACATCACTTCCGGGGCGGTGAAAGCACCCATCGACATCCTTGGCCTGTCCAATGGCGCGCGTTCCGGCCTGACCGGATTCGTTGCCGGTCTGGCGAGAAAGACCGTGGCCCACAATGTGACGATCAACAATCTCTTGCCCGGTCCCTTCGAGACCGAGCGCCTTCTCACCACGGCGGCAGCCAGCGCCCGTGGCACCGGCAAGACGGCTGAGGAAGTATTGGCCGCGCGCCGTGCCGCCAACCCGGCCGGCCGCTTCGGCCAGCCGGCCGAATTCGGCGATGCCTGCGCCTGGCTGTGCAGCGCCCAGGCCGGTTTTGTCACCGGACAAAACCTGCTCATGGATGGCGGCGCCTATCCCGGAACCTTCTGACCCTGAGACCACCGCATGGACTTCGACCTGACCATCCGCAATGGCCGCATCAGTACTGATCGCGAGACCTTCCTGGCCGATATCGGCGTCAAGGATGGCGTGATCGTGCGCATCGCGGCGGACCTGCCGCCCGGCCGCGACGACATTGATGCCGCAGGCCGCTGGGTCCTGCCCGGTGGCATCGATAGCCATTGCCACATCGAACAGCTCTCCGGCATGGGCATGATGTGTGCCGATGATTTCTATTCGGGATCGGTCTCGGCGGCCTTCGGCGGCACCACCACCATCATCCCGTTCGCGGCCCAGCATCGCGGCAACCGCATCCCCGACGTGATCGCCGATTATGCGCAACGCGCCCGCGAGAAGGCGGTGATCGACTATGGTTTCCACCTGATCCTGGCCGATCCCGACGAGCAGGCCCTGCAGCACGATTTGCCGCAGGCCATCCGCGATGGCATCACTTCGCTGAAGGTCTACATGACCTACAACGCGCTCAAGCTGGACGATTACCAACTGCTGGACGTGATGGCGCTGGCCGGCCGCGAAGGGGCGCTGGTGATGATCCATGCCGAGAACCACGACATGATCCGCTGGCTCGCCTCGCGCCTGCTGGACCAGGGGCATACGGCTCCCAAGTTCCACTCGGTGGCCCACGATCCGCTGGCCGAGGCCGAAGCCAGTCATCGTGCTATCGCCCTGTCGCGCCTGATCGGCGTGCCAGTCCTGATCGTGCACGTGGCTGGTGCCGAGACCGTGCAGACCATCCGCAACGCCCGGCTGCTGGGCGCGCAGATCTACGCCGAGAGCTGCCCGCAATACCTGTTCCTGACGGCGGAGGATATCGACCTGCCCGGCGTGGAGGGGGCCAAGTATTGCTGCAGCCCGCCGCCGCGCGATGCCAACGCCCAGGAGGCGGTCTGGGCCGGGCTCAAGGATGGCACGCTGGGCATGTATTCCTCGGACCATGCACCTTATCGTTTTGATGAAAGCGGCAAGCTGCCGCGCGGCGAGGACACCACCTTCAAGGAAATGGCCAATGGCGTGCCGGGGATCGAACTGCGCCTGCCGCTGCTGTTTTCCGAGGGCGTGCAGAAGGGCCGCATCGACATTCACGAATTCGTGCGCCTCACCGCCACCAATCACGCCCACATGTATGGGCTGTCGCACTGCAAGGGAAACATTGCCGAGGGGCTCGATGCCGACCTGGTGATCTGGAACCCGGAACGCGAGACCACCATCACTGCCGCTCTCCTGCACGACAACGTGGGCTATACGCCCTACGAAGGACGGCAGATCAAGGGCTGGCCGGAAGTGGTCATCAGCCGTGGCCGCGTGGTGGTCAGCGCGGGTGAACTGAAAGTGGCGCGCGGCTCGGGCCGCTATATCGCGCGCCAGTGTCCGGAGCCGGCCAGCATTGCGCAGCGGCCGACACGCAGCCATCTGCCGGGTCTGCTCGGCCTCAAGGGAAAGGCATGGGAATCGCAATGAGCAACAAGGACAATCGTTTCGGCCTGGCCGTGGCCCAGATGGGGCCGGTGCAACTGGCCGAAGACCGGACCACGGTGGTGCGCCGCCTGCTGGAGATGATGCGCGAGGCCGCCGCCCGTGGCGCGAAGATGGTGGTGTTTCCCGAACTGGCACTGACCACCTTCTTCCCGCGCTACTGGATGGAAGACCAGGCCGAGATCGATGCCCGTTTCTTTGAGTCCGAGATGCCCGGCCCGCAGACCCGGCCGCTGTTCGATCTGGCCGCGCAGCTGGGGATCGGCTTCTACCTGGGCTATGGTGAACTTACACCCGATGGCCATCACTACAACACCGCCATCCTGGTGGATGACCAGGCCAGGATCGTGGCGCGCTATCGCAAGATCCACCTGCCCGGACACAGCGACCACAAGCCCGATGCGCCTTTCCAGCATCTGGAAAAGAAGTACTTCGAAGTCGGCAACGATGGCTTCGGTGTCACCGACATGCTGGGCACGCGCATCGGCCAGTGCCTGTGCAATGACCGCCGCTGGCCCGAGACCTATCGCGTCATGAGCCTGCAGAGCGCACGCATCGTCACGCTGGGCTACAACACGCCGTCCTGGAACATCCACTGGAACGAACCGCCCCATTTGCGCATGTTCCACCACCTGCTGTCGCTGCAGGCCAATGCCTACCAGAACGGATTGTGGGTGGCCGCCGCTGCCAAGTGCGGATTCGAGGATGGTTTCCACATGATCGGCGGCTCGGCCATCGTCGCGCCTTCCGGCGAGATCGTGGCGCAGGCGCAGGGTGAGGAGGATGAGGTGATCTTCGCCAGTTGCGACCTGCAACTAGGTGAAACCTTCCTGCAGCACGTCTTCAATTTCGCCAAGCATCGCCGTCCGGAACATTACCGCCTCATCGTCGAGCGCACCGGGGCCGGCGAGCCGCTGTCGCCGTCCGAGCTGTCTACCTGAATCACTGTCCACCTTCCACCCAATCGAGGAGTGTTGCGATGTTCCCGTTCCTGGCCCTGCCTTCCAAGTCTTCCCTGAAGTGTTCCCTGCTGGCCGTGCTCTCGGCCAGTGCGCTGTTGTCGGCCGGCGCGATGGCGCAGAGTGGTCCGCTGCGTACCGGTGTGGATGCCACCTTTGCGCCGCATGCCATGGTCAAGCTGGGCGGTGGCCTGCAAGGCTTCAACATCGACCTGGGCGAAGAACTGGCGCGCCGCCTGGGCCGCAAGATCGAGATCGAAGGCACCGAGTTTTCCGGCCTGGTACCGGGGCTCAATGCCAAGAAATATGACTTCGTGCTGGCGCCCGTGACGGCCACCCCCGAGCGCGCCAAGTCCATGCTCTTCACCGAGGGTTATCTGGATACCGACTACACCTTCGTCATCAAGAAGGGCGCCGCCCCCATCCATGCGCTGGAAGACCTGAAGGGCAAGACCATCTCGGTCAACAAGGGCTCGGCCTATGAGCTGTGGGCACGCGACAACGCACCCAAGTACGGCTTCAAGTACGACGTCTATGGCAACAACGCCGATGCGGTGCAGGCCGTGCAATCCGGCCGTGCCGACGCCAACCTGGCCGGCAGCACCGTGGCCGCCTGGGCCGCCAAGCAGAATCCGGCCGTGCAGACCTCCTACACCGTCAAGACCGGCCTGGTGTGGGCACTGGCCTTCCGCCTGGATGACAAGGCCGGCCGCGACGCCGCCGGCATGGCGCTCAAGTGCATGAAGCAAGACGGCACGCTGGGCAAGATCGCGCAGAAGTGGTTCGGCTATACCCCGGCGCCAGATGCCACCGTGGTCAAGGTCGGCGTGGGGCAGGGCGTGCCGGGCCTGGATGGCTACGACCCGACGCCCGTGACGCTCAAGTGCAAGTGAGCCCGCAGCACCGCGCCCGAATTGCCCGAATCGCCTGAACGAACCGAGACTGATGCCGCCATGAACCTCGCCGCACCCATCCTTGAAATCGTCGGCCTGCACAAGTCCTATGAGGGCAATACGGTCCTGCGCGGGATCGACCTGCGTGTGCGGCCGGGCCAGTTGATCTGCGTGATCGGCCCGTCCGGTTCGGGCAAGAGCACCATGCTGCGTTGCTGCAACCGGCTCGAAGAACCCAGCGCCGGCCAGATCGTGGTGGACGGCGTGGACATCATGCACGCCCGCGCCGACCTCAATGCGATCCGCCAGAAGGTCGGCATGGTGTTCCAGCAGTTCAACCTCTATCCACACATGAGCGTGCTGGGCAACGTGATGCTGGCCCTGAAGAAGGTGCAGAAGCATTCCCATGCCGAGGCCGAGCGGCGCGCGCGGCGGGCCCTGGAGCAGGTGGGGATGCTGGAGAAGGCATCAGCCTTCCCCGGCCAGCTTTCCGGCGGCCAGCAGCAGCGCGTGGGCATCGCTCGCGGCATCGCACTGGAACCCAAGGTGATGCTGTTCGATGAACCGACCAGCGCCCTCGATCCCGAACTGGTCGGCAGCGTGCTGCAGGTGATGCGTCAACTGCGCGAAGCCGGCATGACCATGCTGGTGGTCACGCACGAAATGGCCTTTGCCCGCGCGGCGGCCGATCGCGTGGTCTTCATGGACGGTGGTGTGATCGTCGAGGAAGGACCGCCCGAGCAGATCTTCGGCGATCCGCAGCAAGCCCGCACCAAAGCCTTCGTGGCGCGCTTTGCACAGCACGGCTGAACCATGGAGCAATTCCTCTTCACCTTCTTCAACGCCGAGATCGCCGCCCGCTACTGGCCCGACATCCTGCGCGGCATGGGCGTGACCGTGCTGCTGAGCCTGGCCGTGATCGTCTCCGGCCTGCTGCTGGGCCTGCTGCTGGCGGTGCTGCGCGCTACCGGCAAGCGTGGCCTGGTGTGGCTGGTGGTGGCCTTTGCCGACGTGATGCGGGCCTTGCCGCCGCTGATCCTGATCATCGTGCTCTTCTTTGCGTTTCCGTATATCGACCTGGCCATGTCGTCCTTCACCGCGACCTGGCTGGCGCTGACGCTTGTATTGGCCGCCTATGCCGAAGAGAGCATCTGGGCCGGCATCGCTTCCTTGCCGCGCGGGCAGAGCGAGGCGGCCCGCTCGACCGGGCTGTCCTGGGGGCAGACCATGGCCGCCGTGATCCTGCCGCAGGCCTTGCGCATGGCCGTGCCGCCGCTGACCAACCGCGTCATCTCGATCACCAAGAATACAGCGCTGGGCTCGGTGGTGGCCTTGTCCGAAATTCTCAACACGGCCCAGGCCGCCAGCAGCAATGCCGGCAATCCGACCCCGCTGATGCTGGGGGCGGCAGCCTACCTGCTGATCTTCATTCCGGTGGTCTTGTTGGCGCGCTGGCTGGAAACGCGCTGGCGCTGGAAACGATAGGAGAGGGCCATCATGGATGCCTTGCTGCAGAATTTCTTCAACCTGGAGGTGTACCGCCAGGTCCTGCCTTTCCTGCTGGGAGGCTTGTGGACCACGGTGTGGCTGTCGCTGCTGGTCATTCCGATCGGTGTGATCTCGGGTTTGCTGCTGGCCTTGCTGGCGACCCAGAGCCGTTCGCGCACGGTGCGCATTGCCGTGGCGGTGTATGTGGACTTTTTCCGTTCCTTCCCGCCGCTGGTGCTGCTGATCCTGATCTATTTCGGCGCGCCGTTCCTGGGGCTGGAACTGCCCAAGCTGCTGGCGGTGGCGCTGGGCTTCATGCTCAACAATTCCAGTTACTTCGCCGAGGTGCTGCGCGCCGGCATCGAGAGCGTTCCCGGCGGACAGATGGAAGCGGCGCGCTCCACTGGTCTCTCGCGCGCCCAGGCGCTGGCGTATGTGGTGGTTCCCCAGGCGGTGCGCAACGCCTTGCCGGACCTGGTGGGAAATGGCATCGAAGTCATCAAGCTCACCACCATTGCCAGCGTGGTGGCGCTGCCCGAACTGCTGCGCGTGGCGCGCGATGCCCAGTCGCTGGTCTACAATCCTTCGCCCATCGTGCTGGCGGCCTTGCTTTACCTGGCGCTGTTGCTGCCGCTGGTGCGCTGGCTGTCGTGGCTGGAGCACCGCGGCCGCGCCCTGCATTGAGGAGGCGGCCGGCGGCGCGACTTCAGGCCGGGCTCAGCAGGGCAGTCGTGCTGCCGAAGCCGGGTTCACGAGAAACAAGCGGCGCCAGCGCTGGCGGCTCGATACGAAATACCGACACGGCCTGTCGCAGGCTGTCGGCCTGTTGCGCCATGGATTGCGCCGCGCTGGCCGATTCTTCCACCAGCGCCGCGTTCTGCTGCGTCACTTCATCCATCTGCGAGATGGCGATGTTGATCTGGCTGATGCCCGAGCTCTGTTCGCTGGACGCCGCCGTGATCTCGCTCATCAGGTCATTGACCTGCTGGATCGACTGCACCACCTGGCTCATGGTCTGGCCGGCCTCGTCGACCAGTTTCTGGCCTGCTCCCACGTGCTGTACCGACGACTCGATCAAGCCCCGGATTTCCTTGGCCGCCGAGGCACTGCGCTGGGCCAGCGAACGCACCTCGGTCGCCACCACTGCGAAGCCGCGGCCCTGTTCGCCGGCACGAGCGGCTTCCACGGCGGCGTTGAGTGCCAGGATATTGGTCTGGAAAGCGATACCTTCCACGGTCGAAATGATCTCGGTGATCTTGTTGGCGCTGTCGGAAATATCCTTCATGGTATCGACCACACGTTCCACCACCTCGCCGCCCTTTTGCGCATGCAGTGAGGCAGAGCGCGCCAGCTGGTTGCCCTGGCCGGCGTTCTGGGTGTTCTGCTCCACGGTGGAGGTGATCTCTTCCATGCTCGACGCAGTTTCTTCCAGCGACGCCGCCTGCTCTTCGGTACGGCGCGACAGATCCAGGTTGCCTACCGCGATCTGGCCGGCGGCGGTGGAAATCGACTCGGCCGAACGCTTGATGCCATCGACGATGCTGGTCAGCTGGGCGCGCATGTTCTCCAGCGAGGCCATCAGGCTGCTGTGGTCACCCTTGGCCAGCGGGATCGTCACGGCCAGGTTGCCCTGGGCGATCTGGGCCGCCAGTTCCTGGGCATGTGCCGGTTCGCCACCGAGCTGGCGCAGCACGCTGCGCACGATCAGGAAGGCTGCGCCCAAGGCCAGCAGTACCGCAACGGCCACCAGCGTCCAGGTGGTGGTCAGGATGCCACTGTAAGTGACGTCAGAGTCGGCAGCCGCCTGGGCGTTGAGCTTGTCTTCGAAACTGCCCAGTTCATCAAGGTTGTCCAGCCATTTGGCCTGGACCGGGCGGATCTTCTGGACCAGCAGGCTGGTCACTTCCGCCGTCTTGTTGTCCTGGGCCAGCGCCACGGCCTGGGCCAGCAGTGGCTCGGTCTCGGCGGCGTTCTGCGCGATCCGATCAAAGAGTTCATGTTCCTTTGGCGTCGTCCCCGGCTGTTCAAAGAGCTTGGCGAGCTTGGTGCGCGCCTCCTGATAGGACTTTTCCTGCACCTTGATGCGATCGATCTCGCGCTTGATCAGCGCCGGATCCTGGAACAGCGCAATGTTGCGGATGGCCAGAGCACGGACGCGCACGCTGGTGTTCATCTGGTCCACCATCGAACCCTGCTGGTTGTTGACGATGATGTCGGACAGGTTGCCCTTGACCGTGGACATGCCCCACACGCCGACGAGAGAAATGACGACCAGCAAGACGACAACGCTGGCAAAGCCCAAGGCCAGGCGGGTGGATACTTTCAATTTGTTCATGGAAAAGCCCCTCTAGATGTAATTTGCTTCCGATCAGGTTGCAAGACCCCCTCAGACCTGCCATGGCTGTGGCCGCCATGTACAGGGTGAATGAAATTCCCGTATATAAATGATGCAATTACACATTTTTACGCGGTCTATACGCCATGTTCGTTTAATTGCATGCAATTTGCGCAACTAATTGCCTGCTTTATGACGATATGCACGGATCTTGTAACGCTATTGAGTTGGCTCATCCAGAAAAGATCCATGAAGTTGTGATTATTTTTCCGTGATGTCGATTCAGTTGCTTTCTCATGGCATTTCCACGACAAGCACGGGGAAGCCCGGCGTAATGCCCAGCGTCGCGCAGCCGCGACAGGCGCCAAGGCAGTGCAAAGCTGCACCGTACTTTGGTGGCGACGGGAGATTTTGGGGCGACGAAGTTTGTCCTGCCTGACATAAACCCGGTCAGACGGGGCTTTCGAGCCTGGTATGTAATTTGCTTTTTGCTCTGAAACGGTTTTTATATAAACCATCAGTTTATATATGGAACAAAATAAGTTATTCCGCGCCGAGATATCTGCTATATTGGCGTTGAATATCTCCCATATATAAATTGTTGTTTCATATATGGAACGTTTCCGCGCCCGGCAGGAGACACCCGTCCATCAGAGGCGGCAGCCGGGAAGACTAGCTGGGGCGCAACCGCGTGCCAGAGCAAAGAGCAGAGGCAACATGATCGAAATCGAATTCCGCAAGGTCGGCAAGCGTTTTGTCGATCGCCAGACGGCACAAGCACGGGCGGCCGTCACCAATGTCAATCTGTCCATCAAAAGTGGCGAGGTGGTCTCCATCATCGGTCCCTCGGGCTGTGGCAAGAGCACGCTGCTCAACATGGGGGCCGGCCTGTACCTGCCCAGCGAGGGCGAGGTCTTCGTCGGTGGCGAGAAAGTGACCAAGCCGGTCCGCAAGGTGGCCTTCATGCTGCAGAAGGATTTGCTCATGCCCTGGCGCAATATCCGCGCCAACGTCACCCTCGGCCTGGAGATCGATGGCATGCGCGAGGCCGAACGCCGTCGCATCGCCGATGAACTGCTGGCCAAGTGCCACCTCAAGGGCTTCGAGGAGCATTACCCGTACCAGCTCTCCGGTGGCATGCGCCAGCGCGCCGCGCTGGCCCGGACGCTGGCGGTGGATCCGCAGGTGCTGTTGCTCGATGAGCCTTTCTCTGCCCTGGATGCGCAGACCAAGATGGTGCTGCAGCAGGACCTGGCCAAGATGCTCTACGAAAAGAGGAAGACCGCGCTCTTCATCACCCACGACCTGGTGGAAGCCATCGCCCTGTCGGACCGTCTGCTGGTCATGAGCGAACGTCCCGGCACCATCGTCGAGGAAATCGAAGTCAACCTGCCGTTCCGCGACAACCCGCTGGAGCGTCGCAAGCTGCCCGAGATCGGTCCGTTGCAAGGACGCCTGATGGAACTGCTCAAGGTGGGCAAAGAGACCGCCGAGCTCCACTGATTTCACGCTGCATCTTCACCCGTTTTCACCCGTCAACAGAGAGACCTCAAGGGAGAGCCAGAAACATGAAGAACCTGTTTGCATCCGCCGCCAGTGCACTTGCCCTGGTTGCCGCCGTCGGCGTGACCGTCGTTCCGGCAGTGGCCCATGCGGCCCCGGAAGAAGTGACCTACCTGCTGCCCGCGCCCCCCAATTCACCAGCCTTCGCCCCTTGGGTGCTGGCCCAGCACAAGGGCTATTACGCCGACGAAAATCTCAAGGTCAGTTTCATCGTCGCCAAGGGCGGCGTTGACGTGGCCAAGCAGATCGGTGCCGGCAATGCCGTCATCGGCGGTGCCATCGGGGATACGCCCATCGTGGTACGTGCCAACGGCATTCCGGTGAAGGCCATTGCCGTGCTGGGGGCAGGTTCCGTCACCATGGTGGCGGCCAATCCGGCCGATGGCATCAAGACCCTAAAGGATCTGAAGGGCAAGACAGTGACCGTCATGTCCTATACCGACACCACCTATTACGCCTTCCTCGGTAGCCTCAAGACTGCCGGACTGTCCAAGACCGATGTGCAGATCCAGGCCGCCGGTCCCGCCGGCGTGTGGCAGCTCTACACCTCGGGCAAGTCGCAGGGCTTTGCCGGGGTGCCCGACTGGGTGGTCAATGCGACCGATGCCGGCGCCAAGCTGGAACTGCTGGACAACGGCGGTTTCAAGAGCATGGCGCAGGCCATCCTGGCCTCGGATGACACCATCAAGAAGAACCCCGAACTGTTGAAGCGGCTGGTGCGCGCCACCCTGCGCGGCATGCAGGACATCATGAAAGACCCCAAGGCCGCTGCCGATGACTATGTCGCCGCGCTGCCCAGCTACAAGGGCAAGGAAGCCAGCATCCAGGCCACCTTCGAGATGTACGACAAATACGTCTATGCCAACCAGAAGACCCTGGGCCAGATCGACCCGGCGCGCATGGATGCGGTGCAGAAGTTCTACGTCAGCGAAGGCATCGTGAGCAAAGCCACGCCGCTCAATGAACTCTTCACCAACCAGTTCGTGGGAGTGGCCAAGTAATCATGAACACCACGACAGCCAAAGACCTGACCATGTCCAGTTCCGAGCCATCCGCTGTACCCGCGACCCAGCCACGTCGTCCGCTGCTCAGTGAGAAGGCACGTACCGTATGTGGCAGCCTGGTGCTGCTGGTGCTCTTCATCGCCGCCTGGCAATGGGGGCCCGGCATGCTCGGCCTGCCCGAATACATCCTGCCCAATTTCATGCAGGTCGTGCGTGAGGGCGTGGTGATGTGGAACAACGCACAACTGCTGCAGCACTTCGGTGTGACTGCCATGGAGGTGGTGTTCGGTTTCCTCTTCGGGGCCTTGCTCGGCTTGGCCGTCGGTGTGGCGCTGGGCCTCTCGCCGCGTGCCGAAGCCATGCTCTCGCCCTACATCCTGGCACTGCAGATCGCGCCCAAGGTCGCTTTTGCGCCGCTGTTCGTGATGTGGCTGGGCTACACCATCTATCCCAAGATCATCGTGGCGGTATTGATCGTGTTCTTCCCCATCATGATCAACGTGCTCTCGGCCATCCGTACCGTCGACCCCGATATGGTCAACCTGGTGCGTACGCTCAATGCCGGGCGCTGGCAGATTTTCCATCTGGTGGAGTTTCGCTCGGCACTGCCGGCACTGTTCTCGGGGCTGCGTATCGCCTCCACGCTGTCGGTGATCGGCGTGACCGTGGGCGAGCTGGTCGGTGGCAACCAGGGTCTGGGCTATCTGCTGGTGGATGGCGAAGGGCAGGGCAACACCGCCGCCGTCTTCGTCTCCATCGTCGCCCTGACCCTGATCGGCGTAGTCACCTACGGCGCGGTGGTCTGGGCCGAACGCAAGGTACTGCACTACCTGCCCAAGGTCCATACCAGCACCGTCTGAGCTTGATGGCGATTTCCCGACAGGACACAGGAGCATGAACATGTCAGCAGCAAGCACGGCGACTCTTTTGGCAGGACGACGCATTCTGGTCACTGGCGCGGCACGCGGCCTCGGCCTGGCGTTCGTCGAAGCCCTTGCCGCCGCCGGGGCCAGGGTGGCCATGGCCGATATCCTGCAGGACACCCTGGCGGCTGCGGTCTGTACGTTGCAGCAACGCGGTCTGGCCGTCGAGGGTTTCACGCTGGACCTGGCGGATCCGGCATCGGTGCAATCCTCTGCGCAGGCCGCCATCGCATGGCTGGGGGGACTTGACGGGCTGGTCAACAACGCCGCCATCACCAATTCCGGTGGCAGGAGCAGCGAGCAACTGGCGCTGGAGATGTGGGACCGCGTCATGGACGTCAACGTGCGCGGTACCTGGCTCATGACCAATGCCTGCCTGCCGGCCTTGCGCGCCTCGGGGCGTGGCGCCATCGTCAATCTTTCTTCGGACACGCCATTGTGGGGCGCGCCCAATCTGCTGGCCTATGTCGCCAGCAAGAGTGCGGTCATCGGCATGACCCGCTCGCTGGCGCGCGAACTGGGCGGCGACAATATCACGGTCAATGCCGTGGCACCCGGCCTGACCCTGGTGGAGGCGACCGAGTACGTGCCGCAGGCGCGTCATCAACATTACCTCGATGGCCGCGCCCTGCAACGAGATCAGTTGCCGGAGGATGTGTGCGGTGCCGTGGTGTTCGCCCTGTCGGATCTGGCGCGTTTCTTTACCGGCCAGGTAATGGCCGTCAATGGCGGATTCGTGATGCACTGAAGCTGCCTGCAGGGCAGGTGCTGGACCCGGATCAATTCAGAATCAATTCAAGGAGAAAAGCATGACCGATATGTCCGAACAGGAAAACATGGGCCGCAGCTGGGACCGCCCGGCCGGCGCCAGCTTTGCCGACTGGATGGAGTCGCGCGTGGCGCGCCTGTCGACCCGCACGTACGACTGGAATGCGCTGAAGTTCCAGGCCGACTACGACCCCAAGTATCGCCGCGCCCAGATGCGCTACATCGGTACCGGCGGAACCGGGGTGGCGCAAGATGCCAACGTGATTCCGTCCGAACACTTCACCTTCTCGACCATGATCATCCCGGCCGGCCACGAAGGTCCCTCGCATCTGCACATCGATGTCGAGGAAGTCTTCTTTGTACTGCGCGGCAAACTCAAGCTGGTACTTGAGAAGGATGGCGAACGTTTCGAAACCATCCTCACCGACCGCGACGTGGTGTCGGTGCCGCCAGGGGTGTATCGCGAGGAAATCAACATCGGTGACGAGGATGCACTGATGTGCGTGATGCTGGGCGCCAAGAAGCCCATCACGCCGACCTATCCGCCCGAGCATCCACTGGCCTCGATCAAGCGCTGAAGACCGAGAGACCGACCATGAACGCCACGTTGCCCGCCGGATCGGATGACAGCCTGCATGCCTGGCTGGCACTGCTGGCCCGTCATTTTCCCGAGCAGCACGTTGCCGTGCCAGGCGGGCAGGTCAGCTATCGCGTCGGCGGGCGCAGCGACAACGAGCGGGTCGTGGTCCTGCTGCATGGCATCAGCTCGGGTGCGGCCTCCTGGCTCAATACGGCGTTGGCGCTGGCCGCCGATGCCCGCGTGATCGCCTGGAATGCGCCCGGCTATGGCAGCTCCACGCCACTGCCGATGGACGTGCCCAAGGCGGACGATTATGCCCGGCGTCTGCAGCAGATGCTGGCGGCGCTGGAGATCACGCAGTGCGTGCTGGTCGGTCACTCGCTGGGGGCCTTGATGGCGGCCGCCTACCTGGCCCACGGTGATGGTCGCGCACGCTGCACCCTGCTGGCCGACCCGGCCCAGGGCTATGGCGCGGCCGGTCAGCAAGAACGGTCTGCGCAGGTGCGCCGGGAGCGCCTGGATGCCTTGCAGCGGCTGGGTGTGGCTGGTCTGGCCTTGCAGCGCACGCGCCTGCTGTCGGCACAGGCCAGTGAAGAACAGCACGCCTGGGTACGCTGGAACATGCAGCGGCTCGATGCGCAGGGCTATACCCAGGCGGTGCACTTGTTGTGCGGTGATGATATCGCGACTTATCTGCAGGCAGCGCCACGACGGGGGGTGTCGGTGGCCTGCGGTGCAGAAGATATCGTCACCACCCCGCAGGCCAGTGAAGGGCTGGCCCGGCAGTTTGAACTTCCCTTTCAATTGGTGGACGGCGCCGGCCATGCCTGCTATATCGAGCAGCCGTCGTCCTTTGCCGCGCTGGTGCGCGCGCAGTTCACCTCAACCAACCAGAACAGATAATCATCATGAACAAACCAGTGATGCCAGAAGAAGAGTCGCAAGACAAGTACTCCGTCCCCGGCCTGGAACGTGGCCTGCGCCTGCTGTGCGAATTCAGCCGCCAGGACAAGACCCTCTCCGCTCCCGAGCTGGCGCGCCGCCTGGACATTCCGCGCTCCACCGTGTTCCGTCTCTTGGCCACGCTGGAACGCATGGGCTTCGTCGAGCGCGCCGATGGCGGACGTGACTATCGTCTGGGCATGTCGGTACTGCGCCTGGGCTTTGAATATCTGGCCTCGCTGGAGCTGACCGAGATCGGCCGCCCGCTGCTGGAGCGCCTGCGCGACGAGATCGGCTACTCCTGCAACCTGGTGGTGCGCGATGGCCGTTCCATCGTCTACGTCGCCAAGTCGGTCACCCAGACCGCCTTCACCAGCCACGTCAACGTCGGCACCCGCCTGCCCGCGCATGCCACCGTGCTGGGCCGCGTGCTGCTGGAAGACCTGACCCTGCCGCAACTGCGCACTCTGTATCCGGAAGAACACCTGGAAGTATTCTCCAGCAACACGCCCAAGACCGTGGTCGAGCTGTTCGACATGGTGCAGGCCGACAAGGAGCGCGGCTTCGTCTTGCAGGAAGGCTTCTTCGAAACCAGCATTTCCACCGTCGCCGCCCCGGTGCGCGATCATTCCGGCAATGTGGTGGCGGCGCTGGGTGCGACCATTCCCTCACCACACATCGACGCCAGCCAGCTGGACGTGATCGTGGCCCGGGTCCGCGAGACCGCCGCCGAACTCTCGCGCCTGCTGGACCATGCGCCCGAGCGTGGTGCCAAGGTCGTCAACATGTGGCGAGGCTGAGATGCCCATGACTTCTCTTCAGGGCAGGGTGGCCGTGGTGACCGGTGGTTCCTCCGGCATCGGCCTGGCCACCGTGGAACTCTTGCTGGAAGCCGGTGCGGCGGTGGCCTTCTGCGGCCGCGATGGCGAGCGCCTGAAGCAGGCTGAGGCCGCGCTGCGTGAACGCTATCCCCAAGCCCGACTCTACAGCGCGCCCTGTGACGTGCTGGCGCAGGAGCAGGTGCAAGCCTTTGCAGCCTCGGTGGAAAGCACGCTGGGCCCGGTCTCCATGCTGGTCAACAACGCCGGACAGGGACGCGTCTCGACCTTTGCCGACACGGCCGATGAGGCCTGGAGCGAAGAGCTGCGTCTGAAATTCTTTTCGGTGATCTACCCCACCCGCGCTTTCTTGCCGCAGCTGCAGGCCATGAGTGCGCGAGATGGCGATGCCGCCATCGTCTGCGTCAACTCGCTGCTGGCCACGCAACCCGAGCCGCACATGGTGGCGACCTCGGCGGCCCGCGCCGGAGTACACAACCTGGTGCGTTCGCTGGCCACCGAACTGGCCGGCGGCGAAGCCGCACGCGTACGCGTCAACGGCATCCTCATCGGCCTGGTGGAGTCGGGCCAATGGCGCCGCCGCTACGCTGCCCGTGGCCCGGAGCAGCAGGATCAGAGCTGGGCCCAATGGACCGCTGCGCTGGCCGCCAGAAAACAGATCCAACTCGGCCGTCTCGGCCTTCCCCGGGAAGCCGCGCAGGCGATCATGTTCCTCGCCACGCCGCTTTCCTCGTACACCACAGGCAGCCATATCGATGTTTCAGGAGGACTTTCCCGCCATGCCTAATACCCAACCCCAAGTCACCGTCGGCTGCGCCATTGCGGCTTTCCTCGAGCAGTGCGGCGTGAAGGCTGCCTTCGGTGTGATCTCGATCCACAACATGCCCATCCTCGATGCCTTCGGCGAGCGCGGCAAGATCCGATTCATTCCGGCGCGCGGCGAAGCCGGCGGCGCCAACATGGCCGATGCCTACGCCCGTACCACCGCTGGCCTGGGCGTTTGCCTGACCTCTACCGGCACCGCCGCCGGCAACGCCGCCGGTGCCATGGTCGAGGCACTCACCGCCGGTACGCCCCTGCTGCACCTGACCGGCCAGATCGAAACACCCTATCTGGACCAGAGCCTGGCCTACATCCATGAAGCACCGGACCAGTTGAGCATGCTCAAGGCCATCTCCAAGGCGGCCTTCCGCATCCGCAGCGTCGAGACTGCCATCAGTACCATCAAACTGGCCGTGCAGACGGCGCTGACGCCGCCCATGGGCCCGGTCTCGGTGGAGATTCCCATCGACATCCAGGCGGCCATGATCCCCATGCCGATCAACCTGCAACCGCTGGCCATCCCGCAGAGCGTACCGTCGGCGCGCGCGCTGGATGAACTGGCCGAGCGTCTGATGAAGGCCAAGCGTCCTCTGCTGTGGCTGGGCGGCGGTGCCCGCCATGCCGGTGCACAAGTACAGCGCCTGCTGGATCTGGGCTTTGGCGTGGTGACCAGTACCCAAGGGCGCGGCATCGTGCCCGAGGATGACCCACGCTCGCTGGGTGCATTCAACCTGCACAAGCCGGTGGAGCAGTTCTACCAGAGCTGCGATGCCATGCTCGTGGTCGGTTCGCGCCTGCGCGGCAATGAAACCCTCAAATATGAACTCAAGCTGCCGCGCCCGCTGTACCGGGTCGATGCTGACCCGGCGGCCGAAGGCCGCTGCTATACCAGCGACTACTTCGTCTGCGGAGATTCGGCGCTGGTGCTGGCCGGGCTGGCGGACCGTCTGGCGGCGCTGAAGGTCGATCCGGCCTTCATGGGCGATCTGGGCAAGGCGCGCGAGATGGCCGTGCATGGACTGGTCGATGGGCTCGGCCCCTACAGTGCCCTGGTGGAGCAGTTGCAGCAGAGCGCCGGTCGTCAATTCAACTGGGTGCGTGACGTGACCGTCTCCAACAGTACCTGGGGCAATCGCTATCTGCGCATCTTCGATCCGCGCGCCGGCGTGCACGCCCTGGGTGGCGGCATTGGTCAGGGTCTGGCCATGGGCATCGGTGCGGCCATCGGCGCGGCGGTCACGCGCTCGGGCAAGAAGACCTTCACCCTGGCCGGTGACGGCGGCTTCATCCTCAATCTGGGTGAGCTGGCCACGGCGGTGCAGGAACAGGCCGACATGGTGATCGTGCTGA
Source organism: Herbaspirillum sp. C7C8 (assembly GCF_022627875.1). Lineage (NCBI taxonomy): Bacteria > Pseudomonadati > Pseudomonadota > Betaproteobacteria > Burkholderiales > Oxalobacteraceae > Herbaspirillum > Herbaspirillum sp. C7C8. The sequence continues at coordinate 15,290 of NZ_JABXGG010000002.1, read as the reverse complement.
TGAATGACAAGGGTTACGGCGTCATCAAGAACATTCAGGATGCGCAATACGGTGGTCGCCGCCACTACGTCGATCTGCACACGCCCGATTATGCCCAGCTGTCTTCGGCGCTCAAGCTGCGGCACCAGCGCGTGGGCAACCTGGGCGAGGTGGCGGCTGCACTGAAGGAGGCCTCGTCTGCACCGGGCCCCTTCCTGCTGGAGATCGACATGCTGGCCATCGGCAGTTTCAAGACTGCCTTTGCCGGACCGCCGGTCAACGAGAAGGAAAAGGCCGCTGCCGCCGCTGCTGCCGTGGTTGCCGCTGCGGCCACTGCGGCCACGGCATAAGGAGAAGCGCATGTTGCACGTATCGATGATCGGATGCGGCGCCATTGGAGTGGGCGTCATGGAAATCCTCAAAAGCGATCCCGAGGTCGCCTTCGACATGGTGGTGGTGCCCGAGGCCCACATGGACCGCGCCCGCAGCGCCGTCTCCACGCTGGCCCCTTCGGCGCGGGTGGTCTCGCGCCTGGGGGAGGAACGTCCCGACCTGCTCATCGAATGCGCGGGCCACCAGGCCATCGGCGAACACATCATCCCGGCACTGGAGCGCGGTATCCCCTGCATGGTGGTTTCCATCGGTGCCCTGTCCGAGCCCGGCCTGGTCGACAAGCTGGAAGCCGCTGCCCGTGCCGGCCGCACCCAGGTGCAACTGCTCTCCGGTGCGATCGGTGCCATCGATGCCCTGGCGGCGGCCAAGGTCGGCGGTCTGGACGCGGTGGTCTACACCGGACGCAAGCCACCGCGCGCATGGAAAGACACGCCGGCGGAGACGGCTTTCGATCTGGATGCCTTGCAGGAAGCGACCGTGATCTTTGAGGGCAGTGCCCGCGAGGCCGCGCGCCTGTATCCCAAGAATGCCAATGTCGCGGCCACGCTGTCGCTGGCCGGGCTGGGCCTGGACCAGACCCGGGTACGGCTCTACGCCGACCCCGGCGTGAGCGAGAACATCCACCACGTGGAGGCCAGCGGTGCCTTTGGCGGCTTTGAGCTGACCATGCGCGGCAAGCCGCTGGCGGCCAATCCCAAGACATCGGCGCTGACCGTCTACAGCGTCGTGCGCGCCCTGGGCAATCGTGCCCATGCGCTCTCGATCTGAACCGGGGCAGGAGAAAAGAACCATGTTGAATCTGAACGATATCCAGCCCATCTGCATCGCCGGTCAATGGCGCCTGGGGGGCGGGGATCGGTATGCCACGCTCTATCCGGCCACCGGCGAAGCCGTGGCGAGCCTGCACGCAGCCAGCGTAGCCGACGTGGAGGAAGCCATCAGCGGTGCTGACCGGGCGTTTCGTACCAGCGGCTGGGCGCAGAAGAAAGCGCATGAACGCGCTGCCGTGCTCTATCGCGTGGCGCAACTGATCCGCGAGAACGGTGAGGCGCTGGCGCAACTGCAGCGCCTGGACAACGGCAAGCCCATCAGCGAGACGCGCAATCTGGTAGCCAGTGCCGCTGCCACCTTCCAGTTCTTTGCCGCTGCCTGCGAGACCCTGGAAGAAACGCTCACCCCCATGCGCGGCGACAATCTCACCATGAGCGTGCATGAGCCCATGGGAGTGGTGGCCGCCATCACGCCGTGGAATTCGCCCATTGCCAGCGAGGCACAGAAGATGGCACCGGCGCTGGCGGCCGGCAACGCGGTGGTGGTCAAGCCTGCGGAAGTCACGCCGCTGGCCGCGCTGGCGCTGGCGCGTCTGTGCATCGAGGCCGGCGTACCTGCGGGCCTCATCAGCGTACTGCCGGGCAAGGGCTCGGTCATCGGTGATGCCATCACCCTGCATCCCCTGGTCAAGCGCGTCTCCTTCACCGGCGGCACCACGACCGGCAAACACATCGCCCACATTGCCGCCGACAAGATGATGCCGGTATCACTGGAACTGGGCGGCAAGTCGCCGACCATGGTGTTCGAGGATGCCGATATCGATCATGCCGTCGCCGGTGTGCTCTACGGCATCTTCAGCAGCTCCGGTGAATCCTGCATCGCCGGTTCACGCCTGTTCGTGGCGCGCTCCTTGCATGAAGCCTTCATGGAGCGCCTGGCCGCCGGTGCGGCCGCCCTGCGGGTGGGCGATCCGGCCGACGAACGCACCCAGATGGGACCGCTGATCACCGCCCGTCATCGCGAGGGCATCGAGCGCTACGTCGACATGGGCGTCACCGACGGCGGCCGCATCCGCACTGGTGGCGTGCGCCCCAAGGGCGCAGCCTTCGAGCGTGGCTACTTCTATACGCCAACCATCATCGAGGGACTGCGCAATGATCAGCGCATCTGCCAGGAAGAAATCTTCGGTCCGGTGCTGGTCGCCATGCCCTTCGACGATGAAGAGGATCTGATCCGGCAGGCCAATGACAGCGTCTACGCCCTGGCCGCCGGTATCTGGACGCGCGACTACAAGCGCGCCTGGCGCGTGGGCCGTGCGGTACAAGCCGGCAATGTCTGGATCAACACCTACAAGCAGTTCTCGATCTCGACTCCCTTCGGCGGCTGGCGTGACAGCGGCCTGGGACGCGAGAAGGGGCGATTGGGCATCCTGCAGTACATGGAGCAGAAGGCCATGTACTGGGGCCTGAACGAACAGCCGCTGCCCTGGGCGGGCTGAACACGGATTGGAGAGTCACATGGACGTATTGGGTATCGACGAAATCATCTACGGCGCAGACGACCTGCCGACCTGCCGCCGGTTCTTCCTCGACTGGGGCATGGCGCTGGTAGAGGAGAGTGCCGCCGGGCTGGTCTTTGAATCGCACAACGGCTGCCGTGTCATCGTGCGCGACAGCGCCGACCCCAGCCTGCCCCCGGCCATCGAAGCCGGTCCGACCCTGCGCGAAGTGGTCTGGGGCGTCTCTTCGGCGGCGGTGCTGGACAAGTTCGCCAGTCGCATCAGTGGTTTGCCTGGCTTCGTCAACGATGGTCAGCGCGTGGGCTGCACCGATCCCAACGGACTGGCGGTGCGCTTCCAGGTCTCGGTCAAGCGTGAGGTGGAGGTGCAATGCGCCCGTATGAACACCTGGAACGAGAAGAATCGCATCAACCAGCGCAGCCCCATCTACGAGCGCGCTGCGCCCATCGAAGTGGGGCACGTGGTGTTCTTCGTCAAGGATGTGAAGGCTTGTGAAAAATTCTATTGCGAGCATTTCGGCTTCGTCCCTTCCGACCGCTATCCGGAACGCGGCGCCTTCCTGCGTTGCGCCGACGTCGGCGGCCATCACGACATTTTCCTGCTGCAACCGCCCGAAGCGCGCGCCGGACTCAATCACGTCGCTTTTACCGTGCGCGATATCCACGAGGTCTTCGGTGGCGGCATGCACATGTCGCGTCAGGGCTGGGATACGCAACTGGGGCCGGGCCGCCATCCGATTTCCTCGGCCTATTTCTGGTACTTCAAGAATCCGGCCGGTGGCCTCATCGAGTATTACGCCGACGAAGACCAGCTCGATGCGCACTGGGAGCCGCGCGACTTCGAACCCGGCCCGACCGTGTTTGCCGAATGGGCCATCGATGGCGGCATCGACGGCAACACCCGGCGCCAGAAAAACGCCCAGGGGCCGAGCGGCAAATTCCTGACCGACCGCGCGCCGGTCGGCAAGTAAGACATTTCACGAAAGGAAATCCAGATGTCCTTCAAGATCGGAATCCTCGGTGCAGGCATTGGCGGCCTCACGGCAGCCATCGCCCTGCAGCGCGCCGGACATGAGGTAGTGGTGTATGAACAGTCGCGCCAATTCCTGCGCGTGGGGGCAGACATCAACCTGACCCCCAATGCAGTGCGCGCACTGGATGGCCTGGGCATCGGCGAGGCCGTGCGCCGGACCGCCGCGCGTCCCACCCATCGCATCAGCCGCACCTGGAATACCGGCGAGGAAACCTCGCGCCTGGCCATGGGCGATACCGCCGAACAGAAATACGGTGCGCCGCAGCTGACCATCCATCGTGCCGATCTGCTGGCCGCGTTGGCCGACGTGTTCCCGCTGGAGCAGGTGCGCTTTTCCAAGCGAGCTGAAACGATCCGGGAGGAGGGCGATGGCATTGTCCTGCACTTCACCGATGGCAGCGAGGATCGTGTCGATGTCCTCATCGGCGGCGACGGCATTCACTCCGCCGTACGCACTGCCATGTTCGGCGCGGAAAGTCCGCGCTTCACCGGGGTGGTGGCTTTCCGCGCCGTGATCCCGGCAGCGAAGGTGGCCGCTGTGCCCAACCTGCAGGCCTTTACCAAATGGTGGGGACCGAATCCGGAAAGCCAGATCGTCACCTTCCCGTTGAATCGCGGCCAGGACATCTTCATCTTTGCCACCACCGCTCAGGAAAGCTGGCATCTGGAATCGTGGACCACGCCGGGCAACGTGCAGGAACTGCGCGACAGCTATGCGGGCTTCCATCCGGATGCCACAGCCCTGCTGGACGCCTGCGATGAGGTGCTCAAGACCGCCCTCTACGAACGCGATCCGCTGCCGGCCTGGGCCAAGGGCAATATGGTTCTGCTGGGCGATGCCTGCCATCCCATGATGCCCTTCATGGCACAGGGGGCTGGCATGGCCATCGAAGACGCGGTGGTGCTGGCGCGTTGCCTGGCCAGCGTCGCTGCGCTGGGCGACGTGCCTGCAGCCTTGCATCGCTACGCGCAACTGCGCATGGAGCGCGCCTCGACCATCCAGATCGGATCACGTGGCAACAACTGGCTGCGTGAAGGCGGCAATGCCGACTGGGTATATGGCTACGATGCCTGGCAGGTGCCGCTGCAGCCGCAAGCTGAAGTCGTCACTGCATGAAACAAGGAGCGCCAGTGAATCCGGAAACCTCCGCCGACACCATGCTGCTGACCATCGTCCTCAAGCATGACCAGTCGATGAATCTCGAGCAGATCCAGGCGCACATGAAACAGGTGGACTGGTGGGAGCGTTTTCCCGTTGAAGGGACCCGCGTGGTGTCCTGGACCGTAGCGATGGGCCTGGGCCAGATCGTCACGCTGGCGTTGCCACCGGCGCTGCTGCCGCAAGTCAATGTCGAACTTGAGCGCTCGGCCTGGGGCGTGTTCCGTACCGAGTGCTATCCCACTTACGATTTTGTTCCCGTGCGCGAACGCATCCGCGAGCGCGTCAGAAATGGAGGCCAATGATGGTTGCAACTGTTACCGATATCTATCTCAACCCGCACCAGGCGCGCCGCCGCCCGCCGACCCAGTTCGAGGACCTGCTGGGCGACTCCATCGAGCGCGCCTACGCCGCCGGTATCCATGAATTGAGTGCGCTGGTGGCGCATCTCAATCGTACCGGCCCGAGCTGCCCCTACAACGCCGGTATCTGGACCGAAGCCAACTACCAGGAAGAGATCGCCCGCCTGGCCGCCTGAGGACCATCGTCCATCGCCAGCCTGCCAGCCCTAACAGGAGAGACCCGAAATGAGAACTGCCGCCCATGATCCCGTCGATGCCGTCCTGGCCGTCGGCCTGAAAGACCTGTGGTATCCGATCTGCCCGTCCGAGTTCGTGGCTGAAAAGCCGGTCTCGCTGCGCCGCCTGGGCAAGAAATTCGTGTTCTGGCGCGAGCCCTCGGGCAAGCTGCATGCGCTGGAAGACCACTGCCCGCATCGCGGTGCGCCGCTGTCCATGGGCATTCCCATGGGCGACCGTATCGCCTGTGGTTATCACGGCGTGCAGGTGCGCTTCGACGGCGTGGTCACCAGTGTGCCCGGCAGCCCCGGCTGCAAGCTGGAAGGAGCCAAGGCAACACGGCGCTTCCACGTGACCGAAGCGGCCGGTGCCATCTTCCTCTACAACAGCCTGGAGGATGTCGATACACCGCCGCCGCTGCGCCTGCCGGAAGAACTGACCAGCCCCGAGTATTCCAACTTCCTCTGCTACACCGAATGGAAGGGCGACTACCGCTACGTGCTGGACAATGTCATGGACCCGATGCACGGCACCTTCCTGCACAAGCAGTCGCACTCCATGGCCGAGGGCGACAATACCGCCAGCTTCGGCATCCGCGAGACTGACATCGGTTTCGTCTTCGAGAAGGAAGGCCAGCGCGACGTCAACTTTGACTGGACCGAATGGGGCGATACCGGCCTGCACTGGATGCGCCTGGCCATTCCCTATCCCAAGACCGGTGGCCCCGGCGGCAGCTTCGTCATCATCGGCAGCTACACGCCCATCGTGGACAACATCGCCGCCGTCTTCCACTGGCGCTGCCGCAAGCTCTCGGGCTGGCAGCGGGACACCTGGCGCTTCCTCTATCGCAACCGCCTGGAAGCACGCCACTGGAACGTGCTGGAGCAGGATCGTGTGGTGCTGGAACTGATGGAGCCCGATGCCAACCAGCGCGAGATGCTGTACCAGCATGACATGGGCATCGTGCGCCTGCGTCGTCATCTGCGCGGGCTGGCCAAGGCCCAACTGGCACGCGAGGAAGAACTGGCCGCAGCCAAGGCTCCGGTCCGCGCGGCATGAACGACGCCACCCACGCGCCCGTCGTGCGCCATGTGCAGTGCGCCAGTGTGCCGGAGTTGGCATCGGCTACCTGGTCCAACTGCCTGGTGATCGGCGAGGACATCATGATGTCCGGCATGACGGCGCATCCGGCCACACGCCAGCAGACCTTGGATACCTACCGGCAGACGCTGGTGGTGCTGGGCAAGATCGCCGACCTGGTGCGCGCTGCCGGCGGTACGCCGGGCAGCATCACCAAGCTGGTGATCTACCTGACCGATATCGCGCACAAGGACGAGGTTGGACGTGCGCGCCGTGACTTCTTCGGTGAGCACGGTCCGTATCCCTGCTCCACGCTGGTGGAAGTCAGCGCCCTGGTGTTTCCGGAACTGACGGTGGAGATCGATGCGTATGCCCGTCTGGGTGTGGATCTGCGGCGCGCAGAGCGCATGACCGCGTGACCGCGTGACCGCATGAGCTTGTTTGAACGAATCTGATTTGATGGTGGTGCATTCATGAGCAGTCCTCTTCTTTCCGTCCGTGTACAGGCCATGCGCTGGGAGGCGCAGGGTGTCGTGAGCGTGGAACTGTGCCTGCCCGACGGCGGCGAGTTGCCCGCCTTCGAGGCGGGCGCGCACATCGACCTGCATCTGGGCAATGGGCTGGTGCGCAGCTATTCGCTGTCGAACTCACCGCTCGAGCGTCATCGTTACGTGGTGGGCGTACTTAACGACCGCAGCAGTCGTGGCGGATCGCGCTACGTACATGAACAATTGCGGGTCGGTAGCACGTTGTCGATCTCGGCACCGCGCAACAATTTTCCACTGGACGCATCGGCGAGCCTGTCGGTGCTGATTGCGGGAGGCATCGGCATCACGCCGATCTCCTGCATGTATCACCACCTGCGCGCCCAGGGCAGGGAGGCAGTGCTGCACTACTGCGCCCGCTCGCGCAAGGAAGCTGCCTTCACCGCGCAGTTGCTGGGACAGCCCGGCGTGAGCAGCCATTTCGACGACGAGGCCGGTGCACCGCCGGACCTGCGTGCAGTGCTCGCGGCCTATCCGAAGCAGGCGCATTTCTATTGCTGCGGTCCGACCCCCATGCTCAATGCCTTTGAAAGCCTCTGCGAAGAACTGGGTTTGCCCAATGTGCACATCGAGCGCTTCGCCGCCGAGAAGCTGGCACCCGTGCAGAGCGGCAGCTATGTGGCCGAACTGGCGCGCAGCAAATCCAGCCTCACCATCCCGGCCGGCAAATCGCTGCTCGATGCCCTGCTCGATGCCGGCATCGCGGTCGATCACAGCTGCCGCGAAGGCGTGTGCGGTGCCTGCGAGACGCGCGTACTGGAGGGGGAACTGGATCATCGCGACGGCGTGCTCAGCAAGGCCGAACGCGCCGCCGGCAAGACCATGATGGTGTGCGTCTCCGGCTGCAAGGGACAGCGCCTGGTGCTGGATCTCTAGCCGTTTTCGCGCAAGACCATGCCCGTGCCCAGGCACCGGGCATTTTTTTGAGCCTGAAAAATTTTTGGAACGGCGATCCATAGGTGAAACAAATATCACCGGACCCGGACCACCCGGCAAGCCTGCGCCGCCCGCTGACCATGCAGCGGCGGCCTTGCCGGCAGAAGTCACCTTTCCTGCGCACGGGGCACAGGGGAGCAGTGAGTGAATGCGGCCTGGCCGCGTGTTTGGACTTTATTCGTTGAAGGGGAGTTTGATGAAGAAGTTAATGATGGCCGCAGTGGCTTCCTGCCTGTCGGCAGGTGCCTTTGCGCAGAGCAGCGTGACCATCTACGGCAGCCTTGATGCTGGCGTAGCCTATATCAACAACCTCAATGGCGGCTCGGTATCGCGCCTGGACCAGGGCACCATGCAGCCGGACCGCATCGGTTTTCGCGGGACCGAGGATCTGGGTGGCAACCTGAAGGCCATCTTCCAGCTCGAAGCGGGCTTCTACACCGATACCGGTGCCACGCCCAATTCGTCCAAGCTGTTCAACCGCTACAGCACCATCGGCCTGTCCGGTGACTTTGGCGCGGTGACCCTGGGCCACATGCCCGACGTGGTGTTCGACTATGTGGGCAAGCTCTCCAACGGTTTCCAGCTGACCAACTGGTACCTGTTCCATCCGGGCAATCTGGATAGCCTGGCCAACACCTACCAGTTCGACAATGCGGTGCGCTATACCTCGCCGACCCTGGGCGGATTCCAGGGAAGCCTGATGTACGGCTTTGGCGAAGTGGCGGGTGACAGCAGCAATGGTCGCAATGTCAGTGCCGGCGGCACCTACACCAATGGTCCGTTGCGCGCGGCGTTGGCCTATTCCAAGCTGAACAACCGCGCTGCCGGTTTTGCCGGGACCTTCCTCACCAGCGTGGGGCTGGGCAATGCGGCGACGGTCTTCAACAGTCTGACCACGACGGCCGCCGGCCTGGGCTACACCATCGGCAGCGTCCGCCTGAACACGTCCTACACCCAGGTCAAGCTGGCCCTGCCCAGCGGTGCCACGCCCAAGCAGAAGAACCTGGATCTGGGGGCGGCCTGGCGCTATGCGACGCTCGACACCATCAACTTCGGCTACGGACTCTCCAAGCTGGAAGGCGCGCGCTGGAACACCTTGAGCCTGTCGCACGTGCATGAGTTCTCCAAGCGTACCCAGTGGTATGTGCAGGCGGCTTACCAGCGTGCCGGCGGCGATGCGCGCTTTGCCGTCATGAACGGTACCGGTGCAGGTGGCGCCACCGGCGTCTCCGGTGGGCGCAGTCAGCTGGTGACCACCATCGGCATGCACCACTCGTTCTGAAGATCTGAGGATCTGAGGATCTGAGGTTCGCATGAGGTCCTCTTGCGAGGGCCAGCTTTACCTTCTGTGAACAGTCTTGTCTTGCGTGCGCCCATTCTGGAGCGGATGGGCGCTTCGTAGTGCCTTGGGCGGGGAAGTGCTCTTCTCCGCCTTTTTTTGTCCAGACCGAATTCATTGCCGGACGGCATCCTTGCAGGTCCGCCGGCATTCTTGCGTTGCGGAGAAACTTCATGATTGCACAACTGAAACTGGGCGCGCGCCTGGCGCTGGGCTTCGGCCTGGTGCTGGCGCTGCTGGCGGGCATCACGGCCCTGGCCATCGCCAGTCTGTCCACCTTGCACCAGGATACGCGCCGGATCGTCGAGGACCGGTATCCGCAGGTCCTGCTGGCCAATGACGTGCTCCTGCGCATCAGCGAAAACGCCAGCGCCATGCGCAACCTGCTGCTGCTGGATGACCATCAGAAACTGACCGAGGAGATTGCGCGCATCGCCAGCGGCGAAGCGGCCATCACGGCCACGCTGGACCAGCTGCAGGCGCGCCTGTCCAGCGAGCAGGGGCGCAAGTCCTTTGCCGAGATCGTGGCCTTGCGTGGCAAGTATCAGCAGGGGCAGCAGCGCTTCCTGCAACTGGCCTCCACCGGTGCCACCATGGACGCCTCCGAATTGCTGCTGACCACCTTGCGCCAGGATCAGGAGAACACTATTGCGCGCCTGAAGGGCTATATCGCCGTCGGCACCCGGATGATGGAGCGCAGCGGTGAAGAAGCCGCTGCGCAATATCACCAGAAGACCCGCATCATGCTGGGCATCGCCCTGCTGGCAGTGCTTGTCGGCGGCGGGTTTGCCTGGTGGATCACGCGTTCCATCACGCGCCCGGTACGACACGCGGTCGAGGTCGCGCAGCAGGTGGCCTGCGGCAACCTGGCCAGTCCTATCGAACCGGGCAAGAGCGACGAGATCGGCCAGTTGCTGGAGGCGCTGCGGCAGATGAACGGGAGCCTGACCGATATCGTCGGAGAGCTGCGTCATGGTGCCGAGACCATTGCCACCGCTTCGTCCGAAATTGCCGGCGGCAATCTTGACCTCTCCGCGCGCACCGAGCAGCAGGCAGGATCGCTGGAGGAGACGGCTGCGGCAATGGAAGAGCTCACCTCCACCGTGCGCCAGAACGCCGACAACGCCCGGGCCGCCAACGAGCTCGCGGCAGAAGCCTCGGCAGTGGCTTCACGCAGTGGCGCGGTGGTGCAGCAGGTCGTGGCGACCATGGCCGGCATCAGCCTGGCCTCGCGCCGTATCGTGGACATCATCGGCGTGATCGATGGCATTGCCTTCCAGACCAACATCCTCGCCCTCAATGCCGCAGTGGAAGCGGCACGTGCCGGTGAGCAGGGCCGGGGATTTGCGGTGGTCGCCTCCGAGGTGCGTTCGCTGGCCCAGCGTTCAGCCGGCGCCGCCAAAGAAATCAAGGCGCTCATCGATGACTCCGTGACGCAGGTCGATGCCGGCGCACGCTTGGTGGAGCAGGCGGGATCAACGATGGAAGAAGTGGTGGGCAGCGTGCGGCGGGTCTCGCACATCGTCGGCGAGATCAGCGAGGCCACGCAGGAACAGCGGACCGGCATCGAGCAGGTCAACCAGGCCATCACGCACATGGATGAAACCACCCAGCAGAATGCCGCGCTGGTGGAGCAGGTGGCCGCCGCTGCGCAATCCTTGCAGGATCAGTCGCAGCGGCTGCGCGAACTGGTGGGCGTGTTCCGGCTATCCGGGGCGCAGCCGCAGGCAGCCGCTCAGGCAGCTACTCAGGCAGCTACTCAGGCAACCGAACTGGCAGGCGCGCTCGCTGTCTTGCCGCGATACAGTACCAGCGTGGCGATCAGCCCGCAGATGGCGGCAAAGCTCATCCAGTAACCGGGCGCGGCCTTGTCACCGGAGGTCTGGATCAGCCAGGTCGAGACCAGCGGCGTGAAGCCGCCGAAAATCGCGGTAGCCAGGCTGTAGGCCAGCGAGAAGCCGACCGTGCGCACGTGCGCCGGCATCACTTCGGTCAACGCCACGACCGCCGCGCCGTTGTAGCTGGCGTAGAGGAAGGACAGCCACAGCTCGGTGATCAGGAGGTGCTTGAAGCTGATATCCGACACCAGCCAGGACATCACCGGATAGGCCGTCAGCAAGGTCAGCAGCGTAAAGGCCACCAGCACCGGACGGCGTCCCACCCGATCGGAGAGCGCGCCCATGACCGGCAGCCAGCAGAAGTTGGACAGACCCACGCAGAAGGTCACGACAAGACTGTCGGCGGCCGACAACTTGAGCACGTTCTTGCCGAAGGTCGGCGTGTAGACCGTGATGAGGTAGAACGACACGGTGGTCATCACCACCATCATCATGCCGGCCACCACGATCTTCCAGTTCTGCGCGATGGAGTGCATGATCTCGCCGAAGCCGGGATGACGCTTGCGCGCCAGGAATTCCTCGGTCTCCTGCAGCGAACGGCGGATGACGAAGATGGCCGGCACGATCATGCAGCCGATGAAGAAGGGGATGCGCCAGCCCCATTGGCTGATCTGCGCGGGCGACAGCCACTGGCTGACCAGATAGCCGATCAGCGCCGAAGCCATGATGGCGGCCTGCTGGCTGGCCGACTGCCAGCTCACGTAAAAGCCCTTGTTGCCGGGTGTGGCCATCTCGGCCAGGTAGACCGACACTCCTCCCAGTTCCACTCCCGCCGAGAAGCCCTGCAGCAGGCGCCCCGTCAGCACCAGGATCGGGGCGGCCACGCCGATGGTGGCATAGCCGGGCACGAAGGCGATCAGCAGGGTGCCGACAGCCATGATGGCCAGCGTCACGATGAGCCCCTGGCGGCGACCCACGCGATCGATGTAGCTGCCCAGGATGATGGCGCCCAGGGGACGCATCAGGAAGCCCGCACCGAAGGTACCGAAGGTCAGGATCAGCGAGACGAACTCGTTATCCGACGGGAAGAAGGTCCTGGAGATGTAGCTGGCATAGAAGCCATACAGGAAGAAGTCGAACATCTCCAGGAAGTTGCCGCTGGTCACGCGCAGGACGGTGGACAGCTTGGAGTGCTTGGAGTGCTTGGCGTTTTTGGTTGTTATGTTCATGTCGGTGTCTCTCTTTCTCTCTCTGGCGCAGTTGTTGAGCGCGTTCCTTCACTTTTGTCAGTGCGCGGCCGGATCCAGGCCCGACGCCTTGATCGCATCGACAGCCTCGGGCGAGGCGAGGAAGTCCAGCAGTTCCCGGGCCGCCTTGGGCTCCTGCGTGCCGACCACGACACCGGCGGAGAAGGGGGTGATCTGCTGGGCGCTCTCGGGGATGGGGCCGATGATGTCGATGCCCTTGACCGGCTTCAATTCGGAGATCTGCTGCAGACCGACTTCGGCCTCGCCCCGGGCGACCACTTCACCGACCGGTTCGGCCGGGATCATGCGACCCTTGTAGGCCATCTGCTGGTCGATGCCCAGACGCTTGAAGAGCCTGGTGGAGAGGAACACGCCACTGGCGCTGTCCGAATAGACCACCGAGTGCGCGGTGAGCAAGGTGCGTTTGAAGGCGTCAAGGGTGGAAATATCCGGCCTGGGGGTGCCAGCCTTGACGGCCAGGCCGATGCGCGAGAGCGCCAGCAGCTTGTGCTCGGACCTGGAGACCTTGCCCTCTGCCACCAGCTTGTCCAGCGCGTCGCCCACCATGATCACCACATCGATGTGTTCGCCGCGCTGCAGGCGGTTGGGGATGGCCTGCGGCGTCTGTCCCATGGAGGGGCCCCAGCCGGAGATGAGCTTGTGGCCGGTCTTCTTTTCGAAGACGGGCGCCAGCGCCTTGTAGGCCGCCGCGAAACCGCCCGAGCTGACCACGTGGATATCGGCGGCGGCAGCCAGCGTGCTGACTGCGCCCAGGGCCAGCGCCAGCACGCTGCGGTGGAAAAGAGACGTGCGCAAGCTGCGCGCAGGGTGCTTCAAACGGATCATGCGGATCTCCTGTGAGTGTTTTATCTTGCTGTAATGGGGAGCGAGACCCGGCAGTTTGCGTAGTATCCTTTGAAAAGTTAATTGCAATTAATCTTGGGATTGATAAAAAATGCGCATCAATATCGAGACAGCGGAATTACAGGCCTTCCTCGCCGTGGCGCGGCAGTCGAGCTTTCGCGCGGCGGCCGAGGGTCTGTTCATCACGGCGCCGGCGCTGAGCCGTCGCATCGAGAATCTGGAGCAGGCCTTGCAGGAAAGACTGTTCGACCGCACCACGCGGCGTGTCTCGCTCACGCCTGCGGGCGAGCTGTTCCTGGTGCATGCCCAGGCCGTGATGGAAGAGCTGGAGTTGGCCGTCAAGAGCGTCGAGCAGGGTATGGCGCATCGGCGCGAACACGTGACGGTGGCCTGCGTCCCCTCGGTGGCCAACAATCTGCTGCCGCAGGTCTTGAAGCCGTATGCGCGCAGCCATGCCAAGGTGCGGGTGCGCATCATTGATGAAAGTGCGGCGGACGTACTGGAGAGCGTACGCAAGGGCGAGGCTGATTTCGGCGTGAATTTCATCGGTGCGCAGCAAGCCGAGATCGATTTCGAGGAATTGACGCGCGAGCGCTACCTGGCCGTGATGCCGGCCCATCATCCGCTGGCCGCGCAGAGTACTTTGCACTGGAAATCGTTGGCGGGGGAGAAGCTGGTGTCGGTGTCCTCCAGCAGCGGCAACCGCAGCCTGATCGACAATGCCTTTGCGCGGGTGCCGCAGCGGCCGGTGATCCAGTACGAGACCAATCACGTGGCCGGTGCCATCAGCCTGGTGGCTGCCGGTCTGGGCGTGGCGCTGCTGCCGGAGCTGGCCATTCGCAATGCGCCGTACAAGGGCATCGTGGCGCGCCCCGTCACCAGCCCGGTGTTGAGCCGCGCGATGGGGCTCATTACCTTGAAGGGGCGCGTGCTGAAACCGGCTGCGGCAACGCTGGCGCAAGCCTTGCGGGAAGCCATGGCCGGCAAGGGCCGGAAATGATTTCCGGGCTCTGCAGCTTGCCTAAATTTTGTGCGGTTTATTGGGAGGGCAGGCGGGGACGGCACTTGCGTGGGGTGAAAGGAGCTTATCCACAAGTTTATGCACATAAAACGGGGATAAGTTTCCAGCGCTGGCGCGGTTTCTGGGGAGGTTGCGCAAATTATTTGCAAAACTGTTGGCCATAAAAAAGGCCCTCGCAAGCGAGGGCCTTTTTGTGGATGTTCTTTGCCATTCCGGCTGTGTCTGATGCCGTTTTGCGATTCCCGCAGCTCGTCGAAAAATGGCTTCCTGCGCTATGACGAGGGACGCTGCTGCAGCGGTCTTTTTTCGAAGAGGGGGCGATTATATAGCCATGGGCGGAAAAATGATACTGCTCGATTGAGAAAATTATTTTCACTCAGAAGGAGAGGGATTCTTGCGCACGAAGGGGTAGCCCGCTTCGTAGATGATCCAGCCTTTGCCCTGTGCGCAGGAGACTTCCCGATACATGAAGGCCTTGACGATCTGCTCCCGGCCCAAGGCACAGGTTTCTCCTTTGCGCAGGAAGAAAGCCGGTTCATCGGCCTCATCGGCAGCCTTGAATACTGTCACGTCCTGGGTTGCCTGCCATGTGCCTTCGGGCTGGCTACAGCCGGGCAGCGACAATACAGAGAGCAGGAGCAGAAGGTTTTTCATTTCCGGGGGTAGTCGTTGAGCTTGACCGCGCGTTCTGATCGTTGAATGACGATTAGCAGTTCTTTGGGAGAGACGCCTGCATTGGAAGCCGCAACTCTTTGATGCCTGCCGGATTGGTCATAGGCCCCTTTTTCGTCTAATGCACTCGCGTCCCCACTTGGGCCGGTAAAACCGATAGTTCTTGCAATACGGGAACTAAGTCCAGCCGCCCCTCTCGAAATGGCGCGCGCCATCTCATTGCAGCGCGCAAGAAATAATTAGAACCCATTTCATAAATAGGCGTGAGATGCGTTCTGTCCAGAAAGGGCGCTGGCAAGGCGCGCGACGCGTCGTGT